>QHSR01000024.1:0-27043 GCA_003221635.1 Candidatus Rokuibacteriota bacterium
CCGTCACCAGCGCGCCCGCTGGCATCGCCTGCGGCGCCACCTGCGCCGCCACGTATGCGAGCGGCACCGCCGTCACCTTGACCGCCGCGCCCGCCGCCGGCTCCACCTTCACCGGCTGGAGCGGCGGCGGTTGCTCCGGCACGGGGACGTGCACGGTCACGCTCAGCGCCGCCACCACCGTCACCGCCACCTTCGCCGTGCAGACCTTCACGCTGACGGTGAGCAAGACGGGCACCGGGACGGGCACCGTGACGAGCAGCCCGGCCGGGATCTCGTGCGGCGCGACCTGCGCCGCCACGTATGCGAGCGGCGCCGCCGTCACCTTGACCGCCGCGCCGGCCGCCGGCTCCACCTTCACTGGCTGGAGCGGCGGTGGCTGCTCCGGCACCGGCACCTGCACCCTCACGTTGAGCGCGGCGAGCTCGGTCACGGCAAGCTTCTCCGCCAACACCTCCGGCACCTTCACGGACGATCCCTTGATCGTGCAAACCACAGCCATCAAGGCCGCGCACATCGCCGAGCTCCGGTCGGCGATCAATGCTCTCCGTTCGCTGAACGGCCTCTCGGCTTTCGCCTGGACCGATCCGACGCTGACGCCCGGGACGACGCCGCTCAAGGCTGTGCACCTGAGCGAGCTGAGAACTGCGCTGGACCAGGTCTATCAAAGACTCGGGAGAGTGCTGCCGACCTACACGGACCCCACCATCGTCGCGGGCCAGATCGTGCCCAAGGCCATCCACGTCGAGCAGTTGCGCGCCGCCGTCCGAGCCCTGCAATAGGCCGGAGAGACCGCTCGATCCTCGGGGCCGCCCTTTTCGCAGCGGTGGCGATGCCGTGCCACGCGAAATTCGGTGAGAAAGTACAAAGTGGCGGAAACTCTACATTCTCGAAATTGAGATGTCAGAATAGCTGGACGCATTGGCGAAGGCAACGAGCACACGACACTTTGCCCGTTCATCGCGCTCATCGCAGTAGCTCGAGTTCGCTCGATTACTCCAGCATTTAGCAGCGCTCTGCCTCGAAGCGACCCTACTTGGCACTTCCCGTGCACCCAAAGGCTCGCACAGGGAAGACTCCTTCTCGATAAGGGCAAACCCGTCGCGAGGCGGGGACGCAAAGCCACGGGCCAGGCGCGAGTCTGGCAGCCGGGCTGCCGAAGGAGGGGTGACCACACCCCGCGAGACTCGGTGGTCTTCCTCAAGGGAGATCATGCTCATGCGGTGGCTCGTGGGCCTCTGTCTGGTGCTCGGCGGAGTCGTCCTTGCGACAAATCCTGGAAGCGCCGGAGTCCTCGATGCGTCCTGGACTGCCCCCACCACGAATACCGACGGGAGCCCATTGACGGATCTGGCCTCCTATCGCGTTTACTATGTAGCGGCCCCGGCCTCCCCCTGTCTTGGATCCACCTTCGGTCTGGTGGCGTCTCCGACCCCAAACCCTCCTCCTGGCCAAATTGTGAGCGCCAGGCTCACGGGACTCACCACCGGCACGCCCTACAACGTTGCGGTGACTGCGGTGGATACGAGCGGTAGTGAGAGCGCCTGCTCAAACGTTCCTCCCAGCGCACTCGCGGCACTCGAACTCTCCGTGGCCCCAACCGGTGCCATGAACTTCGGCAACGTGAACCTCGGGAGCTTCTCGGATCAGATCTTCACCGTACAAAACATGCGCACCGTGACGGTCTCCGGCACCGCATCCGTCTCCGCTCCCTTCACCATCGTGTCCGGGAGCGCGTTTACTCTCGCCGGATCGGGGACGACCCAGGTGACGGTACGCTTCACCCCGACGGCACTCGTGACGTCGACGACAAATGTCAACTTCACCGCGGACGGAGACAGCACCTCGCGCTCGGTCACCGGTATTGGTTTCTCGACGACCTTCCCTCTGACGGTCTCGAAGACAGGCGCCGGCAGCGGGACAGTGACGAGTAACCCCGCCGGCATCTCGTGCGGCGTCACCTGCTCCGCCGCGTTCGCCACCGGCACCATGGTCACCTTGACCGCCGCGCCCGCCGCCGGCTCCACCTTCACCGGCTGGAGCGGCAGCTGCACCGGCACCGGTACCTGCACCGTGACGATGAGCGCGGCCCGGGCGGTGACAGCGAGCTTCTCTATCACCTCCAGTGCCTTCACGGACGATCCCCTGGTCGCGCAAACCACCGCCGTGAAGGCTGTGCACATCGTGGAGCTTCGGACGGCGATCGCTTCTCTTCGTACGCGGAACGGGCTCCCGGCCTTCACCTGGACCGACGCGACGCTCACGCCCGGGACGAGCCCGTTCAAGGCGGTTCACATCCTCGAAGTGAGGACCGCGCTGAACCAGGTCTATCAAGCGCTGGGGAGGTCGTTGCCGACGTACACGGACCCCACCATCGTCGCGGGCCAGACCGTGTCGAAGGCCGCCCACGTCCAGGAGCTGCGCAACGCCGTTCGCGCCCTGCCATAGAAAGTGGCGGAAGCGCTACGATTCTCAAATTTGAGATGTCAGAATCACGGGCGCATCGTCGAAGGCGACGAGCACATGACACTTGCTCGTGGCGCGTCTGCTCATCGCGCTCATCGCAGTTAGCTCGAGTTCCCTCGATTAGCTCGAGTTCCCTCGATTACTCCAGCATTTAGCGGCGCGCTGCCTCGAAGCGACCCTTTCTTGGCACTGCCTGTGCACCGAAATCCACACACAGGGAAGACCCTTCTCGGTAAGGGCAAACCCGTCGCGAGGCGGGGGACGCAAAGCCACGGGTCAGGCGCGAATCTGGCAGCCGGGCTGCCGAAGGAGGGGTGACCAGCACCCCGCGGGACACGGTGGTCTTCCTCGAGGGAGATCACGATCATGCGGTGGTTCGTGGGTCTCTGTCTGGTGCTCGGCGGAGTTGTCCTTGCGACAAATCCTGGAAGCGCCGGAGTCCTCGATGCGTCGTGGACTGCCCCCACCACGAATACCGACGAGAGTCCATTGACGGATCTGGCATCCTATCGCGTCTACTACGTAACGGCACCTACCTCTCCCTGTCCTGGCTCCACCTTCGTTCAAGTTGCGTCTCCGACCACAACCCCTCCTCCTGGCCAAATTGTGAGCGTCAGGCTCACGGGGCTCACCACCGGCACGCTCTACAACGTTGCGGTGACCGCGGTGGATACGAGCGATAGCGAGAGCACCTGCTCAACCGTTGCCACCGCCGCCGCGGCACTCGAGCTCTCGGCGACACCCAGTACCTTGAGCTTCGGAAGCGTGACCATCGGAACCTTCTTGGAGCAGGTCTTCACCGTGCAAAACATGCGAACTGGGACGGTCTCCGGAACCGCATTTGTCTCCGCTCCCTTCACCATCGTGTCCGGGAGCGCGTTTACTCTCGCCGGATCGGGGACGACCGAGGTGACGGTGCGCTTCACCCCAACGGCACTCGTGACGTCGACGACAAATGTCAACTTCACCGCGGACGGAGACAGCATCTCGCGCTCGGTCACCGGTATCGGCGCCTTGACGACCCTCGCTCTGACGGTCTCGAAGACAGGCGCGGGCAGCGGGACAGTGACGAGTAACCCCGCCGGCATCTCCTGCGACGCCACCTGCTCCGCCGCGTTCGCCATCGGCACCATGGTCACCTTGACCGCCGCGCCCGCCGCTGGCTCCACCTTTAGTGGCTGGAGCGGCAGCTGCACCCGCACCGGCGCCTGCACCGTGACGATGAGCGCGGCCCAGGCGGTCACGGCAAATTTCTCCGTCAAGGTCCCCATTACCTTCACGGACGATCCCCTGGTCGTGCAAACCACCGCCGTGCAGGCTGTGCACATCGTGGAGCTTCGGACGGCGATCGCTTCCTTTCGTGCGTTGAATGGGCTTCCGACCTTCACCTGGACGGACCTGACGCTCACGCCCGGGACAAGCCCGCTCCAGGCGGTTCATATCCTCGAGCTGAGGACCGCGCTGAGCGAGGTCTATCAAGGGCTGTTGATGGCGGTGCCGACGTACACGGACCCCACCATCGTGGCGGGCGAGACCGTGTCCAAGGCCGCCCACGTCCAGGAGCTGCGCGACGCCGTTCGCGCCCTGCCGTAGACCTCGAGAGACGATCCCGGCTTTCTTGACTCTCGAGGCCCGAGGGGGCTAGCGTGAAGCTCTGGCGATGCGCAGCTTCCTCTATTACCTCTACGAGCGGCGGTTGTTGCGACAGGTCCGCGGCCGCAGCGTTCCCCAGCATCTCGGCATCATCCTCGACGGCAACCGTCGCTACGCCCTCGAGCGAGGGGTACCCGATCTTCGCGAAGCGTACGCGCTGGGGGCCGAGCGGCTCGACGACGTGCTGGAATGGTGCGCCGAGGTCGGGATTTCGGCCGTCAGCCTCTGGGTGTTCTCGACCGACAACTTCCGGCGGTCGGCGACGGAGATCTCGGGCATCCTGTCCGCCATCGAATCCAAGCTCACCCGGCTCGCCCGGCACCCGAACTCCCATCGCCTCGGCCTCCGGGTCCGCGCCGTCGGCAAGCTCGATCTCCTGCCCGACTCGACGATCGCCGCGATCCGGGCGGCCGAAGAGGCGACCGCCGGCAATCGCGCGCTGGTCCTGACGTTCGCCGTGGCCTACGGCGGGCGCCAGGAGATCATCGACGCCGTCCAGTCCATGCTCCGCGAGAAGAGCAAGCAGGGCGAAGACATCCAGACGATCATCGACGGCATCACGGAGGAGACGATCGGCCAGTATCTCTACGCGCCCGATCTTCCGGATCCGGACCTCATCATCCGCACGAGCGGCGAGATCCGCCTCTCGGGCTTCCTCCTGTGGCAGAGCGCGTACAGCGAGTTCTACTTCTGCGACGCGCACTGGCCCGCCTTCCGCAAGGTCGACTTCCTGCGCGCGGTCCGCGCCTACCAGCAGCGCGAGCGGCGCTTCGGCGGCTGAGCCCGCAGCCGGCCCGTCCGCTGAGGCTCGCATGAGGCAGCCATGAGGCTCGTGGGGAAAGTCGCGCTGATCAGCGGCGGGGCCCGCGGGATGGGCGCGGCGGAAGCCCGAATGTTCGCGCGGGAAGGCGCTCAGGTGGTCATCGGCGACGTCCTCGAGGCCGAGGGCCGGGCGGCCGAAGCCGACATCAAGGCGAAGGGCGGCGAGGCCGTCTTCGTCCGGCTCGACGTCACGAGCGAGGCCGACTGGCAGAAGGCGGTCGGCCTGGCTCAGAGCCGCTTCGGCAAGCTGAACGTCCTGGTGAACAACGCGGGGATTGGCGGCGGGAGCCGGATCGAGGACACCACGGTCGAGGACTGGAATCGGATGATGGACATCAACGCCAAAGGTGTCTTTCTCGGGACCAAGGCCGTCATCCCCGCCATGCGCCGGGCCGGCGGCGGATCGATCGTGAACATCTCGTCTCAGCTCGGCCTGGTGGGGACGGACAACAGCAGCCCGCAATACCAGGCCTCGAAAGGGGCCGTCCGGCTCTTGACGAAGGCGACGGCGATCCAGTACGCGCGCGAGGGCATCCGCGCCAACTCGGTCCACCCCGGGCCAATCGTGACGGCGATGACCGAGCGCCGCCGGGCCGATCCCGCCCAGCGCCAGCTGATGATCTCCCGCATTCCGCTTGGCCGGTACGGCGAGCCCGACGAGGTGGCGTACGGCGTCCTCTATCTGGCCTCCGACGAGGCCGCCTTCGTGACCGGCAGCGAGCTCGTCATCGACGGGGGCTGGACGGCTCAGTAGCCGCCGCCGGCCCGTCCAGTCCGACTCTAGGCTAGACTCACTGAGTCACGACGAGTAGCGATGGCGTAGAATTACGCCGAGGAGTACCGATGGCGAAGGAGTTTAGCGTGATCATCGAGCGGGATGCTGAAGGCTACTACGTAGCCTCGGTGCCCGCCCTGCGCGGCTGTCACACGCAGGCTAGATCTCTCGACGAGTTGATGACAAGGGTGCGTGAGGCCGTCGAGCTCTGTCTTGAGGTCCAGGGCGACAGCGTTGAACCCCTCGACTTCATCGGTGTCCAGAAGATCACCGTGGCGTGACTCGGCTTCCGCGGGTCACCGGACGTGAGGTCCTCGCGGCCTTGCGGAGGGCCGGTTTCGCCGTCGCGCGAGTCAAGGGCAGCCACCACTTCCTCCGTCACTCCGATGGCCGAGTCACTGTTGTGCCTGTGCATGCAGGCGAAACGATCGGTCCGGGCCTTTTGGCGGCAATCCTGCGCGATTGTGAGCTCAGCCAGCAAGACTTCCGCGCGCTGCTATAGCGAGCCCTGCGCCTTCAGCCGTATGAGTAAGCCAATCACAGCTTGCTCCGCACCGAGACTTTATCCATTCCCCGCGGAGGCTCACCCATGAAGACCAGCATGAACCGACGGGCGTTTCTGCGTGGCGCCGCTGCGCTCGGAGTAGCCGCTCACGCCGACATGGCCGGGGCCGCGCAGGAGGCGAGCCCCGGACGCGGGTCGTTTCCGCTACCCGCACGTGGCGAATTCGTCATCCGTGGCGCCTACGTGATGACGATGGACCCGACGCTCGGCGACATCCCCCGGGGCGACGTGCACGTGAAGAACGGCGCCATCGTCGCCGTCGGCGCCGGTCTCAAGGCAGGCGGCGCCCAGGTGCTCGACGGCCGCGACATGATCGTGCTGCCGGGCTTCGTCGACACCCACTGGCACATGTGGAACACGCTGCTTCGCAGCATGGCCGGCGACAAGCGCGAGCTCGGCTATTTCCCGACGGTGGCGACCCTGGGCAAGGTGTTCACGCCAAACGACATGTACCAGGGCACACGCCTGTCGGCGGTCGAAGCGCTCTACAGCGGATTCACCTTCGTCCACGACTGGTGCCACAACATTCGCGGTCCCGAGTTCGCCGCCGCGAGCTTGCGCGCGCTGAGGGAGTCCGGGCTGCGCGGGCGCTTCTCCTACGGAACCCCCAGGCCCATCCCGCGACCGAGACGATCGATCTGGTTGATTTCGAGCGCCTCGCGCGCGCCTGGAAGAGCCACGCGAGCGAGGGGCTGCTCGATCTGGGTCTCGCCTGGCGCGGCATGGGCGCGGCGCCGACTCCGGTCCCGCCCGAGATCTATCGGAAGGAGTTCGACGCGGCGCGCGGCGCGGGCCTCCCGATCTCGGTGCACGTCGCCAACCTCCGTTCGCGGGCGGGCGCGGTCGAAGCGCTGGCCAAGGCCAACCTGCTCGGCAAGGACGTGCAGCTCATCCACGCCATCTGGATCACGCCTGAAGAGATCAAGAGTGTCGCCGCCGCCGGCTCGTCGGTGAGCTTGTCGCCCTATACCGAGCTGCGGATCGGCTTCGGCTTTCCACAGACGGGCGAGCTCCTGGGCGGGGGCGTCACCGTCGGGCTGTCGGTCGACACGACGGTGCTGTCGGGCAACGCCGACATGTTCGCCATCATGAAGGCGATCCAGAACGTCGAGAACAGCCGCACCGAGAACGAGTTCAAGCTGCCGGCGCGGCGGGTGCTCGAGCTGGCCACGATCGAGGGTGCGCGCTCGATGGGAGTCGACGACCGCGTCGGCTCGCTGAAGCCGGGCAAGCGCGCCGATCTCATCATGGTCGCGACGCGCGACGTCAACATCGGCGTGTTCACCGACCCGGCGCACATGCTCGTGGAGGCGGCCCAGCCGTCGAACGTCGACACCGTGGTCGTGGACGGACGTATCCTCAAACGCCGCGGCAAGCTCATGGCCTTTGACACCAGACAGGTCGTCGGCCAGGCCTCCGCCGCGCTCGCCGCCGTGCGCAAGCGCGGCAACTGGTGGTGAGCGCGTGTGGCGCCCTGGACACCCTCGCGCGCAAAGTCCGAGAGATCCTCGAGTACCGCTCGCCGTTCTCGCGGCCCCCGCAGTCGCCGGGGCGCCAGGGCTGGCGCGCTTCGATCGGGAGCGGGGGCCCGGCAGGCCCGGGGCGATCCGCTAGGGTCGCGACGGAGAGTTGAGCAGCTAGTCGATGACGGCGCCGGGATCGTCCGGGTCGCTGGAGGGAGCGGGACGTTCGGGGGCGGCCACCGCGGGGCCTGGTGAGGTTCGCGGCGGCTCCCGTCGTTCGACTCTCGGTGAGACTGACGTGGGCGCCGCCGTCGGTGGCGGTGTCGCCTTCGCCGCGGCCGGCGGTGCGGCCGATCTCGGAGGCGCGGCCACGGGCGCTCGCTCAACCTATGATTTGACGATTGTCTTCCAGTTCTCGGCCAGGTGGTCGGCCGTCCGCCACGCCAGCGCCTGCGCTGTAAGCGTCGGGTTGTGCGCGCCGCTCGTGCCCATCACTGAAGCGCCAAGGACCCCGAGATTCGGTGTCTCGTGAGAAAAGCCCCACCGATCGACAACGTTGGTCTCGGGGTTGTCGCCCATGCGCGTGCCACCGTACGCGTGCGTCGACGGCCCCATCGTGCCGACCGGGAGCTTCAACGTCCCCACGGCGCCCGCCTCCATGTACCACTGCACCATTCTGTCCTGGATGAACGCGGCCGCTTTCTTCTCGTTGTCCTTGAAGTCGGCCGTGATCCTGCACACCGGGAAGCCGAGCGGATCTTTTACCGCCGGATCGAGGTCGAGGTAGTTGTCCTCGTACGGCAGCGTCGTCTTCTGGAGATACGCGCTGTTCCAGCGGTCGGCGTTCTGCTTGATGAACGCCTTCCATGCCGAACCCCAGGCCGGCGCCTTGCCCAACGTGGCCATGCTTGCCGCAAAAATCGGCCGTCTCTCGGTGTACACCCAGAGGTTCCCACCGCCGATGAAGTCGAGACTGGCATGGTCGAAGTTGTCGTCGGCCCAGTTGTCGACTGCGACGCCCTGCGCGGGCAGACCGTACCAGGTGTTCAAGTTCCACGGGAAGAGGCCGGTCACGCCCGCCAAGGTGTTGTGGGTCATGTAGTGCTTTCCGACCTGCCCGCGGTTGTTCGAGAGCCCGTTCGGATAGGGTTTCGACTTGGAAAGGAGGAGCAACCGAACGTTCTCATACGTGTAACCGGCGAGGAGCACGACATCCGCCGGCTGCACATACTCCTGGCCGTCTTGGACGTACACCACGCCGGTCGCGCGGCCCTCGGTGTCAACTGAGATGCTGGTGACGTGGGCTCGCGTGACGGCCTTGAGGCGACCAGTCTCCTGCGCCCTGGGGATCGTCGACACCGCCGTCGAATTCTTTGCGTTGAGATGGCAGCCGCCTCGCGAGCAGAACCCGTGGTACACGCACCCCGGCCGGTTCTGGTACGCCTGGGAATTGACCGCCGCCGGGCCGGGAAACGCGTTCCAACCGAGCTTTCGCGCGGCCCCCGCCATCCTCTCGGTGAAATCCGTGCCCCGGAGCGGGGGCATCGGATACTCGCGCTTGCGCGGGCCTTCGAAGATGTTTCCGCGCGGGTCGATCTTGCCGTTGATGTTTCCCGCCTTGCCTGAGATGCCGATCTCGTACTCGACCTTGTCGTAGTAGGGCTCGAGCTCCTCCAAGCCGAACGGCCAGTCCTCCACGGTCGAGCCCTTCGGAATTCGCGAGGCCCCGTACCGTCGGGTCGTCTCGCTCGCGACCTTGAAGTCCCAGGGGTTGAGACGCCAGCTCTGCGCCCAGTAGTGGAGCGAGGTGCCTCCGACTGCGTTCATCATCGGATGAATGGCCGGTCGGGGAGAGTACGGTGCCGACGCGCTCGGCCGATGGGTCGGAATCTCCTGGTTCGCCTTCTGCACCGCTTGCGGCCAGGCGCGGTAATTGTTTCGCAGCTCGTCTGGAGCGAAGTCTCGGGCCGTGAGCCACGTGCCCGCCTCGAGACCGATCACCTCGAGCCCCGCCTGCGCGAGGGGGAGCGCCGCCACGCCGCCGACTGCGCCGAGGCCGACGATGACGACATCGGTCTTCTTCAGATCAACGGCCATGGCTCATCCCTCCCCCCGATTTCGTCCCTGCTCCGGTCTTTACTTTCGAGAACATGTCGTAGTCATATACCGACCAGTGGGTCGGCTTCTGCTTGGCGCCCATGCGCTGCTGATCAGGCCCCACGGCGAGCTGGACACCGGGGTAGCCGATCAAATCCCAACCGACGAAGTTCGCATTTCCACCGTAATAGGGATCGCAGAACGTGCCCTCGATGGTGTGCGTTCGGAGCAAGTTGAAGAACGCCGCTGAGTTCGGCGTGAAGCCCGGGGCGGTGTTTTTTTCCATGTCGCTCAAGACGCTGTCCTGGTCCTTCGCCGAAAGCGTGGCGAATGGCGCACCTTTCGAGGCTCGCGCATGGGCGTCGACTGCGGCGAGACCCGTGGAGTAGGCAGCGCGTGAAGACGCGAGAGGGCCGGTGAGGGCTCGGTCGATGTAGTGCGCCGCGCGGGCCTCGGCCGCGCCCGGACCGTTCTCGTCGGTGGGGATCAATCGTGCGACGATTGCCTCGAGCGTGTCCGACTCCGCAGCCGTGAGGGTCTCTAACGACTCGCGCACGGGCATGGCTGCTCGGAGCTGGGCCACCTTCCGCGCGGGCTCTGCTGCTCCGGCAGGGGCGAGTCCCCCCACCTGGACGGCCGTCGCTGCTCCCAGCATCCCCGCCCGTTTCAGCAGATCGCGACGCGAGAAGTCACTGCCGCCACGCTGTTTCGCAGGACCGGAGTCATCCGCTTCGCCACTCATGACGTTCCCTCCTCCGCTCGGGACTCGCTTCCTCGGCGCGATGCCGCGACGACGCTAGAACAACTTGTCCTTCCGATCCATTAACGGAAAGCGCTGCCAGTCGGAAGCCACGGACTTGGCGACCAGTGCTCCCTCGACCACCTCGTTGGCGGAAGGCGTAAGCGACGAATTGTTGAGGACGTCCAGATAGCGCCGATCGATTGGTCCACCTCGCTTGAACTCCGAAATCCAGAAACCGCTGCCAGCCAAGAGTCTGAAGGTCGTGTTCACCTTTTGCGGTTCAGTGCTGGCGGCCTGGATGTGCCAGATCGCGCTCCACAGGAAGTGTCGATGATGCTTGTGGACGCCCTGGTCGCCCTCGGTCAGGGTGGTAACGAAAGCCAACGCGCAGCGCGCTTCGCGAAGGTAGTTGTAGCGCTGTGTCTGTTCGTTCAGTACCTTCGCCGGCATGCCGTGGTCAGGGCTGTCGCCGAAGTAGAACTCCAGATTCCACGGCGGCCGACGGCTCCTGTCCGGTAAGCCATAGCAGTCGCCGATGCTCTTACTGCCCTCGTACCAGACTGTGCCCGAGCTGCGGTCATAGTCACGACAGACTTTTGACGAGCGCCGCGCCGCCGTATCGTTGAGCTGGCAACCGTCGGCGCTCTGGGCGCCTCGGTAGTAGGCCCATGCGGTTTCGAGGATCTGCACTTGCATGAAGCCGAGCTTCCACGACGCATCACGTGGGCTGGTGCGGCTCATGAAATCGTCGGGCGCGATTCGATAGGAGAAATCGGGCTCGACCTGGCATCGCGCCGACACCTGCAAAGGGCTGGCCACCATCTGGACTGCCCCACCCGATGCTTCGGCGCGAAAATGGGCGGGCTTTCGGTCCACTCTCAACTGAATTTGGGCGTCGTCGACTCGCATGGGCCGCCCCTCCTGTTCCCATCCGACGGAGGGCACTCAGCAGATCCGTGATTTTGCCGATCCTAGCATGAAACCTCGGCGGACCAAGGGCTCGGCGAGCGCTTCGCCCACGTCGAGAAGTATGACGCGGGCGCTCCGCGGTTGCGCTAGAATGCCTGGCGCAGCATCCTCGGAGACCGGACCCAGGTTCCCCACACAGAGGGAGGACACCATGAGCTATTTTGTCAGTTTTCTGATTGCCCTGGTCGCGTCGCTGACTCTCGTCGCTTCAGTGTGGGCGGACGCCGATCCAGCCAACCGCACCGGAGATCCCGAGAAACTCGGACGGGTGCACTTCAAGACCTCGTGCTCGCCGGAGGCGCAGAAGCAGTTCGAGCGGGCGCTGGCCATGCAGCACTCTTTCTTCTTCCCCGAGACGGTGAAGGCCTTCATGGCGATCCCCGCCACCGACCCGAGCTGCGCCATCGCCTACTGGGGCATCGCCATCAGCCAGCGCCCGAACCCGCTGGTGGGACCGTTCGACGCCGCCACGCTGAAACGCGGCCTCGACGCCATCGAGAAGGGTGAGGCCATCGGGCCCAAGACCCAGCGCGAGCGCGACTGGCTCGCCGCCCTCAAGGAGTTCTACAAGGACTACGACAAGGTCGACCAGGACACTCGCACGCGGAACTACGAGAAGGCGATGGAGCAGCTCGCCGGCAAGTACCCGGACGACGTCGAGGCGAAGATCTTCCACGCCCTCGCCCTGAACGAGACGTTCGACCACAAGTCCATGGAGCCGCTCCTGAAGGCCATCAAGATCCTGGAGCCGATCGACAAGAAGTACCCGGATCACCCGGGCGTCACGCACTACCTGATCCACAGCTACGATTTCCCGGCCATTGCCAGCCGTGGCGTCCCCGCCGCCAACAAGTACGCGAAGATCGCGCCCTCGGCGCCCCACGCCCAGCACATGCCCTCGCACATCTACTCGATGGTCGGCATGTGGGAAGAGTCCGTGATCTCGAATTGGCGCTCGGTCGCGGTGGCGAATGAATATATCGCCAAGGCCAAGCTCGACGGGACGCTCGGCGGCGTCCCCCACGCGTACGATTTCATGGCCTACGCCTACCTGCAGCTCGGCCAGGACATCAAGGCCCGGGGCCTCATCCAGGACACCATGTCGATCAAGAAGGTCATCGGCGTACCCCTGGCAGGGGCGACGGCGCGCGCGGCGGTGCCGGCCCGTTACATGCTCGAACGCCAGGACTGGCAGGGCGCCGCGCAACTGCAGGCGCTCGGCACCGGTTATCCGATGGCCGAGGCGATCACGCACTTCGCGCGGGCCATGGGCGCCGCCCGCAGCGGTGACACCGCGGCGGCCCAGGCGGACATCGAGAAGCTGAAGGAGCAGCGGGCGGCGCTGGAGAAGGCGGGCCAGGGTTACTGGGCCGGCCAGGTCGAGATCCAGATCCTCGGCGCCCAGGCCTGGACGGCCCAGGGCCAGGACAACAAGTCCGACGCCCTCAAGTTCATGCGAGCGGCCGCGGACCTCGAAGACTCCAGCGAGAAGCACGTGGCAATGGAGAACCGGCTCTACCCGATGCGGGAGCTGCTCGCCGACATGCTGATGACGCAGGGCGAGGCGGCAGCCGCCCTGAAGGAATACGAGAGCTCGCTCAAGAACGCGCCGATGCGGCTGCGCGGCTTCTACGGGGTGGCCAAGGCCGCCGAGGTCTCCGGAGACCCGAAGAAGGCGCGCGAGTACTTCGAGAAGCTGGCCCGGCTCACGCGGTACGCGGACGGCGATCGACCCGAGCTGCGCGAGGCGAAGCAGCGGCTGGCCAGCAAGTAACGACGTGATCGGCGTCAAGATTTCCGTCGGCCTGCTCGGTTTCGGACTCGCCCTGCTGCCGGGCGCGACCCTCGCCGACCCGACCGACGAGGCGCCGAAGGAGGGACAGCTCGATCCGGAGTACGCGGCGGGGAAAGCGGCCATCGCGGCCAAGGACTGGAATGCCGCGATCCGGTCGCTTTCCTCGGCCGCCCTTCGCGACACGCGCAACGCTGACATCGAGAACTACCTCGGCTACGCCTACCGCCAGAGCGGCCAGCTCCAGCTCGCCTTCACGCATTACCAGCGCGCGCTGCAGCTCGATCCCCGCCATCGCGGCGCTCACGAGTACATCGGTGAGGCCTACCTCATGGTCAACAACCTGACCAAGGCCGAGGAGCATCTCGCCGCCCTGCAACGGATCTGCCTCATCCCCTGCGAGGAGTACGAGGACCTCAAGAAGGCTGTCGCCGACTACCGGGCACGCGCGGCAAAATAAGGCCAGCCGCGAGCGGTGCGCGGTAGGCCTGCCTTTAGGTTTTTCACCAGCCCCTGGATTACGATGTTCATAACCCGGCATGAAGCAACTCGCGAGCCTCCGATCCCGGCGCGGAACGGCCCAGTGACAGACGAGCGGATCCGGATCCTGGTCGTTGACGACGATCCCGAGCTCCTCGACACGCTCCGGGAATACCTCGAGACCCTTGGGAACCGCTACGTCATCGAGACGGCCGCACGGGGAAACGAAGCGCTCTCTATGGTCGCGCGCGCCCGTCCCGACGTGGTGATCCTGGACGTCGAGATGCCGGGCATGAGCGGCGTCCAGGTGCTCGCGTCCCTCCGCGCGCTGGATCCCACCATCCCGGTCATCATGCTGACGGCGAACACGGACGGCTCCGTGGCCGGCGAGACGTTGAAGCTGGGGGCCGTTTCCTACGCCCCCAAGCCTCTCAACCTCAAGTATCTCGATCACCTCGTCGCGACGTTCGCGACGAAGCCCCGCGGGGGCTCAAGCGCCTGAAGAGAGCCTCGGTACCGTTGAAACTTCGAGCGCATTTGGGCCTCCTGATCCTCGGGACCCTCCTGCCAATGGTGGCCTTCTCAGGAGCCATGCTCGTCTGGATGCATCGCCAAACGAGAGCAGCCACTGAACGTGGCCTCCTGGATACGGCTCGCGCGGTTGCTGTAGCGGTCGATCGCGAGCACAGCGGCACCATTGCCGCCTTGAAGGTGCTGGCAACGTCTGAGCACCTCCGCAGTGGTAACCTGACGGCCTTCCACCGAGTCGCACGCGAGGCCGTAGCGACTCAACCCTCCTGGCAGAATGTCGTGCTCTATACGCCCGCGGCGCGGCCGCTCGTCAACACCTTACTTCCCATGGGTGCCCCGGTACCCGCCGTCGCGAACCAGGAGCCGGTCGAGCGGGCCGTGCGCACCCGGGTGGCGGCCGTCTCTGATCTCTTCGTCGGGCGACTGACCAACCGGCCGCTGATCAGCATTGTCATTCCCGTGGACGAAGAGGGAACGCCACGATACGCGTTAGGAGCGGTCGTGACTCGCGAAGCGCTCCTCGAGCTCATTCAGCAACAACAACTGCCGCCAGATTGGCTCATCACGCTGACTGATCGAACCGGGACCATCATTGCCCGGACTCGTGAGGGCGAGACGAAGGATGGTATGCGAGTTTATGAGGCTTTCAGCCAGTCCGCCGTCTCAGGGTGGCGGGTCGCGATTGCCGCCCCCGTGTCCATCGTCGACGCTTCCCTGCGGGATCAGTTGATGTGGCTCGTGATTGTGGGCACGTTCTTCGCGCTGCTCGGAATGGTCATCGCGGGAATGATCGGCCGGCGGATGGCCCAGCCAATTCTGTCACTCTCAGCCGCGGCCGCCCAGCTTGCGAAGGGCGAGCCCTTTGCCGCTCCGCAGAAGACCTCCGTCGCCGAGGTGAACACCGTCATGCAGGCGATGGAGGCGGCCAGCCGTGAGCGCCGTGGCATCGAAGCCCGCACGGCGGCGGCCCTGGAGGCATCGCTCGACAGCATTGTGACGATCGATCACCGCGGCGAGATCACGGAGTTCAATCCCGCCGCCGAGCGCACGTTCGGGTATCGGAGGGCCGAGGTGCTGGGGCGTGAGATGGCCGCACTGCTCATTCCGCCCGCGCTGCGCGACCAGCATCGCGAGGACCTCGCGCGCTACCTGGCGACGGGCCACGGGCCGGTCATCGGCCAGCGGCTCGAGTCGACCGCTATCCACGCGGACGGCACCGAGTTCCCGATCGAGTTGGCGATCACCCGTTTGCCGTCGGACGGCCCCCCGATGTTCACCGGGTTCATCCGCGACATCACCCACCAGAAGCGCGCCCAGGAGGCGTTGCGCGAGAGCGAGGCGAGCTTCCGGCTCTTGTTTTCGAGCAATCCTCACTCCATGTGGGTGTACGACGTGACGACGCTGTACTTTCTCGAGGTCAATGACGCGGCGGTCGCGCACTACGGGTACTCGCGGGAAGAGTTTCTCCGCATGCGTCTCAGTGACATCCGGCCACCGGAGGACGTGCCGCAGCTCAAGGAAGTCGTGAAGAGCCTCGCGGAGGGGGCGGCGGTTCAGGAGGTTCGACGACATGAGGGTCGCTGGAGACATCGGCTGAAGGACGGTCGGGTGAGAGACGTCGACATCGTCTCTCACGCCATCGACTTTGCGGGTCGACGCGCGGTCCTGGTCGTAGCGAGCGACGTCACAGAGCTGACGCAGACTCAAGACGCGCTCGCCAAGTACGCCGAGCGCCTCGACATCCTTCACGAGATCGACCGGGCGATCGTCGCCGCGAAGTCGCCGGTCGAGGTCGCCGAGACAGTGCTCCGACGCTTGCGAGAGTTACTCGGGGTCCCACGCGCCATCGTGAACGTGTTCGACTTCGCGACCGGCGAAGCGGAGTGGCTGGCGGCGGCCGGGCGTCACCGCATCCATCTCGGGCCCGGTGTTCGCTTCCCGCTGGCGCTGATGGGCGACGTGGACGCCTTGCGGCGGGGGGAGCTGCAGGTGATCGACGTCGCCTCGCTGCCTCGAAGCCCTGAGGCGGAAGCCCTGCTCGCCTCGGACGTCCACGTGTACATGGTGGTGCCCATGATCGCTGGGGGCGAGCTGATCGGCGGGCTGAGCTTCGGCGGCGCGACCGGGCAGTTTCCCCCCGAGCAGGTCAGCATCGCGCGGGAGGCGGCCGCCCAGCTCGCCATTGCGATCACGCAGGCGCGACTCTACGAGCGCGTGAAGCAGCACGCGGCGGAGCTGGAGCAACGCGTGGAAGAGCGCACGCTGGCGCTGCGCGCCGCCAACGAGCAGCTGCAGCAGGAGATCGCGGAGCGACGACGGGCCGAGGAAGAAGCGGACCGCGCCAACCGGGCGAAGAGCGACTTCTTGTCACGGATGAGCCATGAGCTCCGCACCCCGCTCAACGGGATCCTGGGCTTCGCGCAGCTCTTGGAGATGGAATCGCTGCCGGCTGACCAGGAGGAGAGTGTCACGCACATTCTCAAGGCTGGGCGGCACCTCCTGGGGTTGATCAATGAGGTGCTCGACATCAGCCGGATCGAGGCCGGGCGTCTGCAGCTTTCTTTGGAGCCGGTCCCGGTGGGCGAGACCCTGCGCGGCGCGGTCGACCTCGTCCGCCCCTTGGCGGCCCAGCGCGACATCGAGCTGGTGGCCGAGGTCGCCGATGATCACCGGCATGTCCTGGCCGATCGGCAGCGGCTACAGCAGGTCGTCTTGAACCTCCTCTCGAACGCGGTGAAGTACAACCGGACCCGAGGGGCGGTGGCGGTGTCGTGTGAGGAGCGATCGGGCGGACGACTGCGGATGCTCGTGACGGACACCGGCCACGGGATCTCGCCCGACAAGATCGAACGGCTCTTCACCCCCTTCGACCGTCTCGGTGCGGAAGGGGCCGGCATCGAAGGCACCGGCCTCGGGTTGGTGCTGTCCAAGCACCTGGTCGAAGTGATGGGCGGCACGATGGATGTGACGAGCCAGGTCGGCGTAGGCTCCACGTTCGCCGTGGAGTTCCCGCTGACGGCCGCGCCGGCCGACGCCCTCAAGCTTCCGGCCGCCTCGCCGACGGTTCAAGCAGAGCGGGGAGAGGGTCGCATGGTCGTCCTCTACATCGAGGACAATGTCTCCAATCTCCGCCTCGTCGAGCAGGTGCTGGGGCGTCGACCCCAAACCACGCTCCTGTCGGCGATGCAGGGCCAGCTGGGGTTGGATCTCGCGCGAGAGCACCGACCGGACCTGATCCTGCTCGATCTCCACCTGCCCGACGTACCGGGCGACGAGGTACTTCGGCGACTTCGTGAGGGGCCGCAGACGCGAGGGATTCCGGTGGTCATCCTCAGCGCCGATGCGACGCCCGGGCAAGTGGAGCGTTTACTGGCGGCCGGGGCCCAGGCCTATCTGACCAAGCCCTTGGACGTCCGGCAGCTCCTCGCGCTCGTGGACCAGCGCATGTCCCAGAAGCGGGGATAGCCATCGAACGGGTGATCGCGCTAGTGGCGTTTGCCGGCACCTATCTCGGCCTGGCCCTCGGCCGGCTTCCGGTCTTCCGCGTGGACCGCACCGGCGTGGCCATCATCGGGGCGGCGATCGTCGTGGTGACCGGCGTCCTGCCCTGGGACCAGGCAGTGGCGTCGGTGGACGCCCACACCCTGGTGCTCCTCTTCGGCATGATGATCGTCGGGGCCTACCTGCGGCTGTCGGGCTTCTTTCACCTCGTGACCCACGTGGCGGTGCGGCGCGCCCACACGCCAGTAGGTCTACTGGGGCTCATCATCGTCGCCGCGGGCGTACTGTCGGCGCTGTTCGTCAACGACGTGGTCTGTCTCGTGATGGCGCCGATCGTGCTGGACCTCGTGCGCCGGTTCCGTCTGCCGCCGGTGCCGTACCTGACCGCGCTCGCCACCGGCTACCGCACGTTCCTGACGCGCGAGGCCCCGGTGGCTGTCGTCGGGCTGGCGCTGGTGTTCCTCGTGATCTGGCTCGTGTACCGGCGCGTGCTGCCCTCGACGCTGCCCGCGGCGAATCTCCAGGAGCGCTTCACGGTGCACTACCCGCTGATGATCAAGACCATGATCGCGGTCGCCGTCATGCTGGTGGCGTTTCTCACCGGCGTGCCGATCGCAGTGGTCGCCATCGGCGGCGCCGCCTACTGCCTGCTCACCCGGCGCGTGAATCCCGCTAAGGTCTACCGCGAGATCGACTGGGGGCTGCTCGTGGTGTTCACCGGGCTCTTCGTCGTGGTCGGCGGCATCGAAGTGACGGGACTCACCGGTGAGCTGCTGGGCTGGGTCTCCGCCATCGGCCTCTACCGCCCGGCGGCGCTCACCGCCGTCACCGCCGCGCTCTCGAACCTGGTCTCCAACGTGCCGGCCGTGCTGCTGATCAAGACGGTGATCCCGACCTTCGGTGAGCCCACGCGTGCGTGGCTCATCCTCGCGATGGCCTCCACGCTGGCGGGTAACCTCACGATTCTGGGCTCGGTCGCCAACCTGATCGTGGTGGAGCAGGCGCGCGGCGCGGGCATCGAGGTCCGGTTCGTCGAGTACAGCAAGGTGGGGGTGCCGGTGACGCTGCTGACCCTCCTGATGGGCTGGCTTCTTCTGATTCTCTGAGGACTTGACGGCTCCCGCACCAACGTCACCGCAGGCACTCCATTCGATTCTCCTTGCTCACCGTCCGCGGCGGCTCCGCAGAGCGTACGCATACGGGTGAGGAAGGGTCGAATGGTGTGTGAGTCACGCTATCGTCAACTCGCCCGCCGGAAAAAGCCAGGCAAACAGGCGTAGACTTCGCCTTGGGCTGGACGGGCTATGCAGTAGCTGGCGGTACCCCGGCTCGTCTTCGGTGGAACAGTTGCCGCGCATTGCGGTAGGGCTTCGCGTGGCGTCCCGTTCGCGGGTCGTCCTGAGCCGCAGTCCACTGAAGCCGTGGCCGTCCAGCCTCCCTTCACGTCGGTCGGCTCCCACGGAACTACGGCCCGTCACCGATCCGCGCCCTCTTGTTGCGAGAGTGAAGAAAAATTCAGGAAGTCAGGCCAAGGCTCCTTGCGAAAGGGTGCGCCGTCGTGTGACCCTGACGCCGGTCCGAGCCTCCGCTCACAGGAGGAGCCGTTGCTCCCTCGGTCGTGCGTGATCAGAATCGCCCGTGCAGGACTCTCCAACGCCTTGGCACCGAGTGAGAAAGCGCCGCGAGATCGCTCGGAAGGCTGCTCGGGCGACGCTGGTCGAAGAAGAAGGGCTAGACGCCGATGGTTGTGACGCTGCCGATCGCCACGATAAAGCGAATTCTCGATCGCGTGACGAATCTGCCCGAACCGGCCAGCGGGTTGTTCGTGCCAGGGATTTTCATTCCAACGCCAACGACAAGGCCGGGACCAAGACTCCCTGAAAACATCGTCTCGGCGCTGGAGAAAGCCAGAGACGACAACGCTCTGCTAGACGGCGGCAAACCCGTGGGGCATCTTCGACGCGACGACTTCACCACGCTGTGCGATTGGTGTCGCGCTATGCGCCTAGGTTCTGACGCCGCCGCCGTGGAAACTGCCGTGAGGGCTGCGCCGGAGTGAGCCTGGACCGCAAGGCGGCGCGGGCGCGGTGGGCAAAGAAGAAGGGCCGTGTTTAATGGTGACATCCGTTGGGACCCCGACGAGGTTCCGCCGATTCTTCAGCAACCCAATTGTGGGCATACGCCACGACGCGCACCAGCTCCGCACGACTACTGAAGCTTACTTACGTCCATGTGCGGAGTAATTCCGAGAAGCTCCCAACCGTAGACGGCTCCGGAGAGGTGGATCGGGTGACAGAGCTCATCAAAGCTGGCCGACTGGCACTCGCTCAGATGCGTCCGCGTCCGGGCGAGCGTCTGGAAGGCGTCAATCACAAGACTCAGGGGCCATCCCTCAGCCTCATACCCGTAGATGAGAATCGCCTTCCGCCCCGTGAAGCCGGACCTCGATAGCTTCTCGCAGTCGGTCAAGGCGCTCCGATGCTGGGCATAGGGCGACAGGACATGCACGAGGATGTCATCGTTCGGCTTGCCGTTGTCCCCCATCAGCCGCCACATCTTGACCTCGATGAACCAGTGCTCGCCGCCAGCGTGGACCGCGAGATCGCACTTCTGGCGACGCTCCGTGGGGTACGGGACGGCGAATTCGACCCGGGAATACCTGGTGGGCCTGGCGGCACGCATCTCATCTAGTACCAACCGCACCGTCTGCGCCTCGGTATGGGGGCCGATTCCGGGCTGGAAGATCTTCTCGGACCGCTGGTTGACGGCTTGCGGTTGTTTGGCGTCAGCCGCTTTCAGCCCGTCAGCGAAGTCAGCAACGAAGGCGGTAAGGAAACTGGGGGGCACGGCCACGCCACGAACCTATGACGGCTGATCGGCGGGCGTCAAGCAGCTTGGAGCCTTACCGCTTGGACCGCCGACACCCGTCCTGCCGCGCCTCCGACTCGGTCGCATAACACCGCTCGGGTTTCGTCTTGCTATAGAACTGCCCGCCCGACATGTGGTAGATATATCGCTCGCCGGAATAGGTGGTGAAGTTGCCCTTGATGGGTTGGGAAGCCCGGCACGTCCAGGTGCTCTCCGGAGGGACACCGCGCCGCTCTCCAGAGCTTTGGCGATCAGCCTGCCCGCGCTTCTGTTTCCGTGCCTCCCGCTGGAGCTTCACGAACAGGTCCTGGTGCCGGACGTTGGGCGGGATCGTCATGACCTGGGCATAGCCGCGACGGACGAGCTCTGCGTTGACCATCTGGTCCCCAACGTAGACATAGGCCAAGAGTCGCTCGTAGCGCCTGGACGTCGAGCTCCAAACGGACTTGGTGGCGGTTCACGAGTTGACGGTTCACGTCCGAGGCTTCCCGCCGAACCCTGGGAGCCCCTCCACCCTTCGAACTAGGAAGCTTAGGAAGGCTGAGGAGTTGCGTGGTTAGACTGAGGTGGTGACCCCGGCGGGATTCGAACCCGCGATCTCGACCTTGAAAGGGTCGCGTCCTGGGCCAGGCTAGACGACGGGGTCAGCGACCGCCAGTATACCCGACCTACGGTTGAACTCTGAGGTTCGGATGCCGCAGCCAGAAGTAGCCGCCCATCGCCGCTGCCGCCAGCAAGTTGGCCACGAGGATCGCGGGCCACGCGAGCGCGTGCAGGACGGGCGCCGCGAACAGCATCGCGGCCGCGATGAACCCGAACTCGAAGAACACGAACAGCATCACGATCCCGAAGCCCAGGCTCGGCTGCTGCTCGGCGAGCGCCAGGAGGCGCGCGATGATGCCGCCGACGACGACGAAGGCGAGCCCGTGCACCCAGGTGAACATCAGCACCATCCCGAGATCGGGACCGACGTCGGACCACGGCAACCCGGCGCCGCGGCCGAAGAGCGCAGTGCCGAGGACGGTCGGGGTGTAGAGCGGCCGGCCCTGGATCGAGTCGATGATCAGGAACCAGAGCGCGACGGTCGCCGCGCCGACAAGGCCAGCGATCAGGCCCTCCTGGTAGAGCCTGGCGACGTCACGCGATGCTGGGGAGGACTCCTCGATGGGGGGAGCAGGTTCGGTGGTCGCGCCGGTCTGTGCGGTCATCACCCTCTCCTCTCTGGGTGGCGAACCGTCCCGTTCGACGGCTGGACGGATTATACCGCCGGAGCAGTTTCAAGACTCGGCGCTACATTGCCGCGGCGACTCGAGGATCAGGGCGACTCGCTGCGCCCCATCGCGAAGCGGAAGCTGTTGATCCCGACGCGATAGCCCGTTGCTCCCGGCACGACCGGCACCCGCGCCTTGAAGGCAGTGCTGCCGCGCGCGGGAACGGAGCCGACGAACGGGATCCCCTGCGCGAGGACCTTGCCCGATCCGTCGACCGCCGCCGCGTTCACGTAGACGTCGATCACGTCGACCGGCCCGTCGTTGAAAACCCGTCCCGAGACCTCGACGTTCGTCGGTCCGGTCTTGTCGACGCTGTGGGTGACGCGCAAGTTCGCCGGCGCCTGCGCCGCGATCGGACCCGCACCCACGGCGAGCGCGATTGCGGCTGAGACGAGCAGAACCCGACGACCGACTAAGCTGGACACGGTACGAGACATCCTGGGTCAGTCCTGTCGCGCATGATAGCGCAGGTCGAGCTCCGATCGTCGTGGTACGCTTTGCCTCGACCCAGTTCCGACCCACCCCGCTGGAGAGAACGATGAGCAACCGAGAACCCGAAATACTGATGCCGTCAGGGGCCGGCGCGCGAGAGGCCGGGGAGTTCGTCTCGCAGCCGGCGAAGCTCCTGCGGATCGCCGCGATGATCCGCGAGCTCCTGGAGGAGGTGCGTAAATCTTCCCCGGACGAGGCCGGACGCAAGCGCCTGCGCGCGGTCTACGGCAAG
Source organism: Candidatus Rokuibacteriota bacterium (assembly GCA_003221635.1). GTDB lineage: Bacteria > Methylomirabilota > Methylomirabilia > Rokubacteriales > CSP1-6 > AR31. The sequence continues at coordinate 22,717 of QHSR01000024.1, forward strand.
GCGCTCGCCGCGCTGAAGGAAGGTCTCTCGGACGATTTACAGAGGGAGCTGGAGACGCTGACGATCCCGCTCGAGGGCACGCCGAGTGAGTCCGAGATCCGCCTCGCGCAGGCTCAGCTGGTCGGCTGGCTGGAGGGCCTGTTTCACGGTATCCAGGCAGCACTCTGGGCCCAGCACATGCAGGCGCGGGCCCAGTTCGACGAGATGCGCCGGAAGGGCCTCGCGGCTGGGTCGCCCGAAGGGGGCGCCGAGGAGCGACAGGGAACCGGCCAGTATCTGTAGTTACGGCTTCTTGAGCTTCACGTCATCGTACGGCGCGCCGGACTTCTCGATGCGCGGCCCCACGGCCCCACACGAAGGCCCAGATCGTAGACCGGGAAGAGGAGCACGCGCTCCTCCATGAGCTTCTGAAGCTGATGCAGTAGGGCCCCGCGCTTCTTCCGGTCCAGCTCGCGCGCCTAGCGCTGGAAGAGATCGTCGATCTCCGGCACTGAGTCCGCGACGTCGAGCCCGCCCTTGGCCACTGACGCCTCGATGCGCCTCGCGGCATTGCCCTTGGCGCCGCTGATCCCGAGGATCATCCCCGTGAGCTTCTTGTCGCGCCACGCCGGGAAAAAAGCCGCACGTTCCATGATGCGCAGGCGAGAGCGGATGCCGATCGATTGAAGCCGGCCAAGCAAGAGGGTCTCGTCTGCTGGACCCGCAAACGCCCACGGATGCCCGAGAGACGCCGCACTGAGGGTGGCTCAACGCCCGCGGGATTCCCAACCGCTGTGTGGGGTTCAGGATTTCCGCGATGTTTGAGAGACGAAGGTACTTAGCAATGGCCGCAGAGCCTTGCCGCCACACTTGGGGCACTTGATCGGCCCTTTGTCGTGTTCGCGAATCGACAGGGTCAGCTGCACTTCGCGTTCGCACTTGTCACAGTAGTACTCGTACATGGGCATGGCGGACTCTCCTTTGATTAGGGGCCCGATTGGTGGTTCACGCCAGTTCTGGAGCGCGAATCATACCCCACCGGAGCCTCGGAGCATAGCCGCACGGCGCTATCGAGAGGATCGTGCTGACGCGCGTCCTTGACCATTCGAGACCCCGCGGCTACTCTCGGCCCACCGTTCCGACCATCAGTGGCCGGCTGTGGGGAGCCCGTATTGAAGTGTCCCAGGTGCCAGCACGAGAATCGCTCCAAGGCGAAGTTCTGCGAAGAGTGCGCCTGCCCTCTGTCGCGGTTTCTGCTGCCCCGGGCGGCCCTCCGCGCCGATCACGGACGCGCCCGACCGAAGCGACGCCCTCCAAGGGCAAGGGAGATCGTGGCCACACTTATCGTCGTTCTCGGGGGAGCCGCGATCATCACCGGCATCATCGCTGGCAGCCCGCGCTGGCACACGATCATCGCCTCCTGGCGAGAAGGCTCTGCGGCGTGGTTCGCAAAGGTATCGCTTGACGTCGCTGCCCTCGGCCAGTCGGCGGAAAATCCGGTCGTCGGGACCACCAGCTTGGCAGGCGTCCAGCCCCTGCCCGCTCGCCCCGACGCGCTTGTATTGGGAGGAGCCGCTGCCGTTCCTCAGGGCACGACGGCGCACCTCAGCGCCCCGCACCGAGCGCGGTCAGGCGCGATTCCACTGAATTCGGTACAATCGCGAGAACCGACTCGTCTTGTGGTCAAGCCGCCGTCCAGCTCTCAGCCCGACTTGCAAATCATGGTTAACCTTCTCGTTGCGCAGCTGGGCCCCGGTCCGGCCTGGCGAACAGCACTGGCCAACGCCGATGCCCACGCGCCGGACAGTCCAGAATTCGACTACTGGCATCGGGTGGCGGCTGCCATCCAGGCTGTGAGCGCTCGGCGACGATGACTTCACCCCGCGCGGTGCCACTTATTCCCAGCCTCTGATCGGGCTCGCGGTATCGGCCGCGATCGGTCTCTGGACCTTGGCCCGTGCCCCTGTTCACGGGGCGGCCGCGGTCCCGCAGGTCGGCGGCTGCATTGCCGCTACCAGCCCACCACGTCCGCTACATCAAGGTCGCCAAGTTGCTTCTCGCCCTCCATCAGTCGCGTGCTGATAATTCATTCGAGCACGAACTGCCTCGATCGCTTCGCTCACCACCGCCCATCAGAAGGCGCCGAGCCTGCGCGCGGCGCGCGCGCTCAGCCCGGCGGGCGCCCGCCGGCCCTCGAAAATCGCGCCTCAGGAGGGATAGCGAGATGTGGCCCGACTCAAGAACGGTGCGCCACGAGGCCCTCCGGCCCTCGGCCTCGAGCCCACGTCGCCCAAAACCTGCCGTCAGGCTTCGGTTGACTTCGTTGACGTTTCATCCGACCCCTTCATAAGCTCTTCAGGTATCGCAGGAGTGCGTACCGATCTCGGTAGAAGAGATTCAAGAACGCCGCGGCAGCCGCCGTCCCTTGCCCGCCATGCTGGAGGATCGCACTCTCGAGTGAGAGCGCTCGCCCATCGTGAAGAAAGCGCGTCCGATTCCGGAGCCCCATGAGGGGTTCGGTTCTGAATTCCGCCCGCGTCGCGACGCCCTTGCAGAGATCAGCAAGTGCCTCGCCCATGTCATGGAGCAGCAAGTCAGAGTAGATGTAGACGATCTTCCGATCTAGGGCCGCTATCCGACTCCGGGTGATGAAAGTTGGGACGTGGCAGGTTGCGCAGCCCGTAGCATAGAACATCTGTTCCCCATAGCGATCCACAGCCCGGACGGGTGGCGGGGCGAGGAACCGGACGAAGTCCACGGTCAGCGCGAGGTCGGCTGTACTCAGCTCATTGGGGACCAGGACGCCCTGTTCCTTGTCAAACGCCCCCCTGATGAACGTAAGCAGGTCTGAATCCGTGGCCTTCCGCCCGAATCGGCCGAGCTTCCCATCGGCGAGCGTGGCTGCCCGCCCACCGGCACGGCCTTGGTTCGCGAGAATGGCCCAATCGGGAATCGCCTCGATCAGGCCGAACCCAAACAGGGCCGGGGTGGCGCGAATCCCGACCCTGACATCAGCGAAGCCTGGGATCGAGGGGAGGTCAGGGCCGGTGGTCTGCTGCCGGAACACGGGGCCCCCAGCGGCTTCCAGCTCATCACAGGTGGGCTGCTCCCCGGCCGCTGCATGCCGCTCGGTATCCACATCGTCTTCTCCGAATGCTCCCGCCCCACCGACGACAGGCTGCTCGTGGCACTTCGCGCAGGAGACGTTGTTGAAGAATGGCCCGAGACCAGTCTCCGGGGTGAACTCCCGACTGAACACGACCTTTCCCTGCGTAAACCGATCGAGTTCACTCGGAGTCAAATCCGGTAGAGGCTCGCCGAACTGCGGCGAGGGTGTGATGGTCGGCATCGCCGCACCGGCCATGATCAGAGAGAATCCTGCCACGACGAGCATCATTCGCCCTGTCATCCAGATCATGATTGTGCCCCCCGTTTCCTCTAAGGGTTCAGTGCGGCCGTCGTGTGGCGACGGAGGACGGCTGGGCCCTTCCGAGACGTACGACGGTGCCTCCCGCGCCGTGCTCTGCGGTCCGGCCAGCAGCGTTGCATCCGGCTACCGCTTGTTGACCCGGACCTGCGTGAGCCTGTCCGGAGTGGAGAATTTTTGACTCCTGTGCCCGGCAGGTGCGAAAAGACCGTCTCTTTTTCGTAGCAGCACCCGCGAGAGCGTGTCAGTTGGTGCGATTCCGGCGCGTGTGGATATATGTGGACATGTGGACACGATGTGAATGATCCGTCGGGCATCGCAGAATCCGGCTCCGCTGTGAGGCCCGGCCGTCCAGTCCACTGGCGGGACTCTACGTCGTTCTCTCTGCTTTGATCACGCGGGAAAGGCGATAGCAGCGAGAACACACATCGTCGGCGGTTGCAAAACCGTCGGCCCGGTGAAGACCGAGCGTGATCATGGTGGTCGGGGAGAGCGGTGCCCCAACGCTCGAAGCAAGACACGCAGCGCAAACGTAGCCGGGATGCTCCTCCAGGAATCGGATCAAGCCTTCGCGAAGACCCAACATGGTGGCGCCAGCCCGGCTCCTCCCGAGCAAGACACGCACCAGGTTCGCGTCTCGGCTAAGTAGCCGCAATGGCGTCATCGAGTCTCCTCGCCAAATCAGAGGGGTGTTGGAAACACAAGCAATGTGACGTCAATCTTCTGACGCTTCGGACGTACCCAGGACGTGACCGCCCTCCTTTATTCGGGAGCACCGTCCGTCGCGGCGAACTGGACGGCGGGGATGCCGAAGGAGAACGCGTCTGGCTAGCCGGATCGTGCGGAGACAATCATAACCATCACGACCCAAAGGTACACAACATCCAAGTTGCGCAGATCCCCCGCTTCCCGGACGTGACG
>QHSR01000024.1:27072-39454 GCA_003221635.1 Candidatus Rokuibacteriota bacterium
CGCCATACACTCCGGCGAGAACCCGCAGGAGGTACTCGTAGACCGCAGTGTCGTTCGGGGCGAACAGATGCCGTGCGTTGGTGATGGCATTGACAACCCCGGCTAACTGCGCATAATCGGTGGCACTTCGGGTTCCGTTCGTCGTTCCTCGGCTTCGCTCGCAGAATGTTCGCGATGCAGAGGAGGATGCGCATGACCGAACGGCTGCCGCGGCGCTTGATCATCCGCTCTGCGCTGGTCCCGGTCGTCGTGCTGCTCCTGGGACTGGTCGCTCCCACGGTCGCGCCGGCCGCTCCCGAGGGCCAGCTCACGTGGGCCGTGCATGTCTCGCTCGCACCCACTTGGTTCGATCCCGCCGAGACGACCGGGATCATCACCCCCTTCATGTTCCTCTACGCGCTCCACGACGCGCTCGCGAAGCCGATGCCGGGGAACCCGATGGCGCCGAGCCTGGCGGAGTCTTGGTCCGTTTCCCCGGACGGCTTCGGCTACGACTTCGTCCTGCGCCAAGGAGTGAAATTCCACAACGGCGACCCCCTGACCGCCGAGGACGTGAAGTTCTCCATAGAGCGCTATCGCGGGGCGGCCTCCGGACCGTTCAAGGCGCGGATCGCCAGCGTGGATGTGCTCGATCCTCACCGCGTCCGCATCCGCTTCAAGCAGCCGTGGCCCGACTTCATGACCTTCTACGGAACGATGGCCACCGGCGCCGGCTGGATCGTTCCCAAGAAGTACGTCGAGCGCGTCGGCGACGACGGCTTCAAGAAGGCGCCCGTCGGGGCTGGTCCGTACAAGTTCGTCTCCTTCACGCCCGGCGTAGAGCTGGTGCTGGAGGCCAACGAGCAGTATTGGCGGAAGACACCCAGCGTGAAGCGCCTGGTCTTCAAGTCGATCCCGGACGAGTCGACGCGCCTGGCGATGCTCAAGCGGGGCGAAGCCGACATCGCCTACTCGATCCGTGGCGCGCTCGCCGAGGAGCTGCGCCGGACCCCGGGGCTCACCTTGAAACCCAACTACCCGCCCGGCACCTTTTGGCTCGTCTTCCCCGAGCAGTGGACAGACGCCAGGTCGCCCTGGGCCGACAAGCGGGTGCGCCTCGCCGCGAACTACGCGATCGATCGACCGGCCATCAACCGGGCCGAGACCCTGGGCTTCTCGCGGATCACCGGCAGCATGATCCCGCACACCTTCGAGTTCTACTGGCCGGCGCCGCTTCCTTTCTACGATCCCCAGAAAGCACGGCGGCTCCTGGCCGAGGCCGGCTATCCGAACGGCTTCGACGCGGGGGACTACTATTGCGACGCCTCATACGCGAACCTCGGCGAGGCGGTGGTGAACTACCTTCAGCCAGTGGGTATTCGAGCTCAGCTACGTCCCCTGGAGCGGGCAGCGTTCATTCTTCAGAACAGCCAAAAGAAGCTGAAGAACATCATCCAAACTGCGAGCGGCGCCTTCGGGAACGCCGCCACCCGGCTCGATGCCTTCGTGGCAGCGGGTGGCACGTTCACCTACGGAAGCTATCCGGACATCGATGGTCTCATCAGCGAGCAGGCGAGCGAGATGGACGCCAAGAGGCGGGAGGCCGGCCTCCACCGGATCCAGCAGCTCATCCACGACAAGGCGATGGTCGCCCCCATCTGGGAGCTGGCGTTCATCAATGGACACGGACCGCGTGTGGCAGAGTCGGGCCTCACGCTCATTACCAGCCACGCCTACTCCAGCCCCTACGAGGATCTGAAGCTCAAGACCAGGTGAGGCGGCGGCCGATTACCGCGACTGACCGGGCCTGTCCTTCGTCAACGGGTCCAGCCAGAGAAGGAGCGTCAAGATGCCAGCGAGCGATTCACGCCAGAGCGGGGTTGTTCACCACGTCGATCGCCGTGAATTCCTCCAGCGTGCGGGATGGGGAAGCGTCGGAATGACGGCGCTGGTCGTGGTCGGCGGGCGGGCGCGCGCGGCTGCTGCGACATCTCCGTACCCAGACTGGATGCCGCCGAGCGACAAGCCACCCAAGCGAGGCGGAATTGTGAACCGCGCCTCCGCCTGGGATCCGCCCGTGCTCGATCCACGCCTCACCAATTCAGTCGGCCTCTTTCAGATCGCCTCGCTCACGAGCAATCGCCTCGTGCGCTATCCGTTTTCCGACGAGGCCAGCGGCACCGCCGACCTCACGCTCAAGGGGGACCTGGCCGAGTCGTGGTCGGGCAGCCCCGATCACAGAGTCTGGACGTTCAAGCTTCGGCACGGGATCAAGTGGCAGAAGGTGCCGCCACTCAACGGGCGGGAATTCGTGGCCGCTGACGTCAAATACTGCTACGAGGCCTACGCGAAGGAAGGCGTGCAGGCGTTCACGTTCCGAGAGATTGAAGGAATCGAGGTCCCCGACAGGTACACGGTACGTATTCACTTGAAGATGCCCAACACCATGTTCCCGCAGAACCTCGCCGAACCCGTGACGATCATCTTCCCTCGCGAGGTGCTCGAGGAAGACGGGGATTTGAAAAAACGTCTGATCGGCACGGGTCCATTCATCCTGAAAGAGAACACCCGCAAGGTCAGGGCGGTCCTCGTCCGGAATCCGGATTACTTCGACATCGGGCGTCCGTACATCGACGAGTACCACATCCTGTCGACGCCAGATTCCGCCACACGGCTCGCCGCCTTCCGTAGCGGGCAGAGCGACGTCAACGTGGTCCAGAGTCTCAGCGAGGTGGAAGCGGTCCGAAAGACCAACCCCGCCACGGTCGTGCAAGAGATCAGAAACGTGCAAACCTTTTTCGGTCTCGCGCTCGCTCAGGACAAACCCCCGTTCAACGACGTGCGGGTGCGGCGGGCGATCTCGATGGCGATCGATCGCCAGAAGCAGGTCGACACCGTGTACGAAGGGCACGGCATTCCCGGCTGGGGGATTCCGTACATCTACTACCAGGACAAAATGCCGACGGCGAAGGAGCTTGGGCCGTGGTGGCAGTACCGGCCGGCGGAAGCAAAGAAGCTCCTGGCCGAGGCCGGCCACGGCAAAGGCTTCGAGACGACGCTGTTCTACTACGAGTACTTCCCACAGATGACGTCCCAGGTGCAGCTCGTCCAGCAGGATCTGAAGAAGAACCTCAACATCGACGTCAAGATTACCAAGCTCGACTACACGACGTATTTCGGCCGCTATGCCGAAGGCAAGTGGGACGGGATGGTGTGGGGATTCAAGACGGGCTACGCGGTGAGTCTCGACGAGCAGACCTACCAGTACATGCACTCACAGTCGACGAAGAACTATTTCCGCGTCGCCGATCCGGTCATCGACGAGCTGGTCACCAAACTCCGGCAAACTCCTGACCGCGCCGAGCAGCGCGTGATCACCAAGAAGGTCGTCGATCGCGAGTTCGACCAGGTCCTCCGGATGTGGATGCCCTATGACACCGGCTTTTTCCTGTGGCAGCCGCACCTGCGAAACATCGGATCGCTGACAATGCGCGGCAACTTCGGCTATGGGGCATCGACGTTCGCCCGTGTGTGGCTCGACAAGTAGCCAACGGTAAGGTCAGCGGGGCACGAAAGCCGCGGGCGACTCAGCGTCGAGGGACCGAGAGGCACACCGTCGAATGCATCAGTCGGCGCGGCGCCGCCTGAGCAGACCGCGGCGCGCCTACAGCCCGTACCCGCCCGTCGCGTCGACAGTCTGCCCGGTCACCCACCCCGCATCGTCGCTCGCCAGGAACAGCACGACGGTGGCCACCTCCTCGGGGCGCCCGAGGCGTCCCATCGGGACCTGCCGAGTTCGGTTCGGATCGTCGCGGTCGCCGCCGAGCATCGGGGTGTCCGTGAGGCCCGGCGCGACGCAGTTCACGGTGATCTTGCGCGGCGCTAGCTCAACGGCGAGCACGCGCGCCATGGCCTCCACCGCGCCCTTCGTCGCGGCGTAGACCGAGCGGTGGGGACGACCGCGGCGCGCCGCCGTAGCCGAGAGCGTGACGATGCGCCCGCCCTCCGGGCCGAACGCGCGCGAGGCCGCCCGCGCCGCCAGCAGCGGGCCCCGCGCGTTTGTCCGGATCACCGCGTCGATCTCGTCCTCTGTGGTGTCCACGATGGCCCGCGTATAGTTGTAAGCCGAGCTGGTCACCAGGATATCGAGCCGGCCGAAGCGCGTCACGGTCGCCGCGACAAACCGCTCGGCCTCGCCGAGCTCCGAAATATCGCCGTTGACCCACGCCACGCGGCCCTGATGCGCGCCGAGCAACTCCTGGCCGACCGCCGCGAGCCGTGCTGCGTCGCGGGCGGCGATCACGACCCGTCCGCCCTCGGCCAGGAGCCCGCGCACCGTGGCGAGGCCGATCCCGCTGCTACCGCCGATGACGAGCGCGACCTTGCCGTCGAACCGGGCTGGCAAGTTGGCTAATGGCTTGTCGGCATCGATTCGAGAGATCTCAATCTATCCCATACAGCTTGGCGCAGTTGTCCCACATGATCTTGCGCTTGGCCGAATCCGACAACGGGAGTTTCAAAAACCGCTCGGAGGCCTCGGGATACTTTGCGTCGGCATGGGGATAATCCGTCGAGAAGACGATGTTCCCCTCCCCTAACCAGTCCACCGTGTATTTCGCGGGCTCCTCGTCGCAATCGATTGAGACGAAGCACTGACGCTTGAAGTACTCCGTCGGCGTCATCGTGAAGTTGGGCGCATCCCATTCCTTCCGCCACTCGTAGTGCTCGTCCAGCCGCCAGAGGAGGAAGGGCACCCAGGAGCAGTTTCCCTCCAGAAAGCCCACGCGCAGCCCGGGAAAGCGCGCCAGCACACCACCGCCGATGATATCCACCGCAGTCTGCATCATCTCCATCGGGTGAGTACAGGTGTGCTGCAACATCACCTGGGGGAAACGCCCACCGACTTGTGGCAGGTACACCAGTCCTCCCTCGTGAAAGCACACAGCCATGCTCAGCCGCTCCGCTTCCGCCCATAGCGGATCGTAGTAGGGATCGTGCCAGTTGCGGCCGTGCACAACGTTCGGTCGCATGAAGATGGCCCTGAACCCGCGTTGCGCTGTGCGACGGGCCTCGGCGACGGCGGCCTCGACATGATGGGGCGCAACCATGGCCGTTCCGATCAAGCGGCCGGGGTCAGGGGCGCAGAAGTCGCCCAGCCAGTCGTTGTACGCGCGAGCGATGGCAGCGGCGAGGTCCGGCTCCAGATCATCGGTGGCCAGGGCATACAGGCCCCTCGTCGGGAAGAGCACCGCCACATCGATTCCCTCGGTGTCCATCGCCTCGAGCTGGGAAGCGGGGTCGAAATCGCGCTCGATCGCACGACGGTAGCGATCCGCTTTGCGCGCATACATGGTTTGGTAGTGCGCCTGGGGGGTGGCGGCGATCCGCGGCATCACCTTGCCGGCGACTTCCAGAACGGATGGATTCTCCGGGCCTGGCCAGCCGCGCGGTGCCTGGGATTTGAAGGCCGGGTCGATGTATCGCTCCCACAGATCCGGGGGTTCGATGATATGCATATCCGAATCCAAGAGCTTGAACCCACCCTTCGCCATGTCCGCCTCCTTCGATCGTGACCGCTACGGTTGGCCACGACCGCGCAACGCGGTCGACGGCGCCGGCGAATACGAACGGCGCGGCCACGCGGTCGCGCCGTTCGGATGCTAGTCCTGGTTCGTGTCCCCGACGTCGATCGCGACGCTCAAGCGTCCGACTACGCCCTCCGCACCCAGCCGTAACGCGTATGACTCGGCATCCCTCCCATCGCCAAGTACTCCTTGCGCGTCCGCGAGATGTTGTCTGCGGCGAAGCCGGGGAACTCCATCAAGGTCTTGAGCGAGTCAGGGATGAGCGACTCGAAGGTCTTTGGCACCGGGCGGTAGACGCCGCGAGGCGCCGCGTCCGTCGCGCCAGACAGGCCGTACAGGCGCGCGGAGTTGAGGCCGAGAATTTTCCGCTTGGCGGCCTGGGTAAGCTCAGGATAGCCCCAGCGTTTTCGCATCTCATCGGGGATCTGAAAGCGCCAGAGCGTCTCGATCTGCCACTGGGGCGAGCCATACCAGATCGAGTCCGACCCGAACACGACGCGGTCCGGCCCGAAGTATTTGAGGAGCTGACCGAGGATGTGGGCGCTCACCGTGGGAAAGGTGATCACCGACGAGGCAAAGGTGGTTCCGATCTCGCCGTAGACGTTGGGGAACGGTGCCGCCAGTTGCGCGAACGCCGTCGTCCAGTTAATGTCCGGTACGCCGTTGCGCAGCCGCCCCGAGCGTATCGCCTGCAGCGGTTCGTGGTAGAAGAACCGAGGTTGGATGCAGGAGTGGTAGATGATGAAGTTCAGGTGCGGCCAGTCTTTCGCTGCCTTCGGGACGTCGGACGGGTGCCCGAGCTTCGGGTCAGGGGTAGGGTCCGGGGTGAGCCCCTTGTGGACGCAGATGTTGAAAAAGCCGGGGCGCGTCTTCAGCATCTCCTTGTTTTTCGTGATCAGTTCGTAGGTCGGGTACGCGACCGCCTCGTCGTCGAGTTGCCAGCGCTGCATGTCGCTCAGCGGGTCGGAGTCGACCTTGGCCGCCCGGTTGATGTTGTAGCCCTTCCAGGAATCGGGCCTGTAGTTGTCGATCTGAAACTGCATGTAGTCGCGGTTGCCAACACCCGGGAAGAAGAGCCCGTGGCCGAGCAGCCGGGTCGAGCCTGCAATACGGTTCACGAAGTCCCGCACGGCCACCGTCTGCTCGGCGGTGAGGATCGCTCCCGCGAGCGAGTCGGGGATGCTCTTGGGCGGCCGCGGCGCCGCCTCGCCGGGGAGCTGTATCGTGCCGGGGGTGACGTTGCTGAGAATCGCCACCGTCACCTGGCTGTCGAGGAACATATTCTTGATGTAGTTCCCGAGGTGGAACCCGTCGGTCCCGAACGGCGCCCCGACGAGCGCGGGGCTCCAGGGGCTCCACGGGCGGCCGAGCTCGTCGAGGAGCCCGTCGGGGTTGAAGGGATTCGATGTGAAGCCCGGCGTCGTGGGGCCCTGGGCGATCGCCCGCAGCGCCGCTGGTCCCGGCATGCTGCTGCGCACCGCATGCGTCTGATCGTCGAAGACGAACAGGTTCGGGGGGGCGCCGGTCGCCGCCCACGCGGCCGACTCGAACATCTCAATGGGCTTCACGTCGAAGAACCGGCCGAATACTTCGTTCATGGCCAGGAGGACCGCCGCCATGCCCCCCGTTCCCGCCAGGAACTGACGGCGGCTCACGCCGAGCTTCTTGGCCGCGCCGGCTGCGAGCTCGAGCGTCCGAGTCTCGACGCGCTGCTGCTCGTCGGTCTGTCGTGCGGGCATGTACTCGCCGTTCGAGACGATCTGGGTGGGGATCGGCATCCCGTTCACATCGGTCATGTCGGCGGGCGCGCACTGCGCCAGTTGCGCGTCACTCAGCCACGCATCCTCCTCACGTGACCCAGGGACTCGTTGCCGGAAGTTCCGAGTCGGATCCATCTTCTTCACCCTCTCAGGTTAGTGGCCCCGGCGGTCGGTAGCTCCCTTGATATACCTTCCTCCTCGTTCCTGATCAGGACTTCGATCCGGTGCGGTCGCCGGGCGCAGGTGGCCCACGAACGGCGAGATTCGGGTGAAGAGCAACGTCCAAGGACAGTCCACAAACCCGAGCCAGCGGCATGTCCGCTCCAAAGGCTGGACGGTCGAGGTTGTGGCGGAATCATGCAGCGCGGGCGGACGGTGTGTCAACCCGATCGGTGGGGCGCAGCTCCGTCCGAGCCCGTAGTGTTCGAAACCTCATCCCATACTCAGGCCGCGCGGTGGTAGTACCGCAACAACCCCGTGCCGGTTAGAAACTCCATTCGTCCGGCCAACGAAGGAGGTTAAACGACACCGCCCCCCGTCTAGGGCGTCCGGACTCGTAATAGTGTTGACACGCCCGGCGGTTGTCAGTACGGTTTCGCCACCGTCCCGAACGACGACACAACGTCCTTGGCTCCACCACAGGGATGGAGGTGTTAGTGATGGCCGCAATCGTCGAGACCACGAGATCTGTCCCCTGGTGGAAGGAGCCAACCAAGGATCAATGGATGGCGTGGTGGGCCGGCTGGCTGGGGTGGACGCTGGACGCCTTCGACTTCACGGTGTTCCTGCTGATCATGGTGCCGATCTCCAAGGAGTTCGACGTCTCGCTAACGGAGGTGACGGCGGTGTTCACCGTTACCCTCTGGATGCGCCTTGTCGGCGCGTGCGGCTCGGGCTGGTTGGCCGATCGGGTCGGGCGCAAGACCCCCCTGATGATCTCGATCGCCTGGTACTCGATCTGTAACTTCATCGCGGGTTTCTCTCCGACCTTCTGGTTCCTGTTCCTCTTCCGCGCACTCTTGGGCATCGGTATGGGGGCGGAATGGCCCGCGGGCGCGGCCCTCGCCATGGAATCCTGGCCAGCGCGTTCGCGCGGGATCATGAGCGGCATCCTGCAGGGATCGTGGAGTCTAGGGTTCCTGCTGTCGAGCGGCGTGTACGGCATGTTCTATCAGCACCTGGGCTGGCGCGGCATGCTGTGGATCGGCATCCTGCCGGCGCTCGCCGTGGTGTTCGTTCGCTACTTCGTCAAGGAGCCGCCCGTGTGGGTCGAGAACCGCCGGCTGCAGCGCGAGCAGAAGCGTGAGGTCCGCGCGCCGCTGGTCAGCATCTTCAAGCGCCAGTTGCTCGGCAACACCCTGACCGCGTGCTGGTGGATGACCAGCGCGTTCGTGATTTACTACTCGATCTGGTCGCTGTTCGCCACCCACCTGCAGAAGGACCTCAACTTCAGCCCCGCGCAGGTCGCGACCCCGATCGCCATCGCCAACTTCCTGGCGTTCGTCGCCAGTGGATTCTGGGGATGGACGGCCGACCACATTGGTCGCCGCTGGTCGATGATCATCCCGGGGATCATCACCGTGTTCGTGGCGCCCCTCTATCTGCTCACCAGCGATATCAACCTCATCATCGCCGGCTTCATCCTCCAGGGGCTGTTCGGGGACGCCCTCTATGGCCAGAACCCGAGCTATCTCTCCGAGCGTTTCCCGACCGAGGTGCGGGCGGCGGCCAGCGCCTTTTGCTACCACCAGGGAGCAATCTTCGGTGGGCTGGTGGCGCCCGTCCTGACCTACTTCGCCATCAACTACAACCTCGGCTTTGGCATCCCGATGCTGGTGGGTACCGTGGTAGGCGCGATCAGTTTCGTGATCGCATTGCTCCTCGGCCCCGAGACCAAGGGCAAGGAGCTCGTGTCGGACCTCGTGGTGGCCTGAGGAGGCCTCACCCCTCTGGGCCGGCGGGGAATTCTGCCTGGGCAACCCGGAGGTCGAGGCCGAGCGCCTGAAGGACTTCAGCCTGGCCGGCGGCCAGCGAGGAGGGGCGGGTCGGCGAGATAGGACTCGGCCAGTTTCCGCGCAGTCGTTCGCATGAGTTGCTGGTCGTCCGCCGCCGTCGGTGCGGGAGGGACGCGCACGACCGTGTCATTGCAATACGTGGCGGTGATCGTGCCGGTGTCCCGGCACGGGCCATCGGGAGCTCGCCCGGCTTTGACCGCGTGGATACCTTGCCGGAGCCGCTGGCGGAACATGATGACCCCACGATCCGTGGCCCCGAGGTGCTCGAGGCCGTGGATGGCGACCGGCCGTTGACTGACCTGGGCCTCGTAGTCGCCGGGCTGCCGCTGGCCCGCCTCGTAGGCATCAGCGGCGAGCTGGCCGGGGAGCATGACGCCGCGATCCGCCCACCACTCGGGTGTGACGCCGGCCTTCTCGCTCACATGCCGGAATTCCATGAACATGGTATTGGCGTTGTCGACGGGTACTATCCAACGGCTCATCATGGGGCCGCTGAAGGGATGCTCGTGGTGGCCATTCTCCCAGATAGGGGCCACTTGCTGGAGGTTCGGCAAGACGTTTTCAACCATTCGCGCCCAGATGTTGTCTCCCACTCTGCGAGTCGCCATGTAGATCATGCCGACGGGCGTCTCGGTGAAGTCCAACTCTGGCACCTTGCCGAACTCGTCGGTGAACTGGGAGCCGCTGACAATCGTATGGAGAAATGCCGTATGAACCGGGTCCATGGCATTTTCGAGGATCTGTAGCCAGTTACACGGATAGTAATATTTGCGGCCGGGCATGAGTCGATAGCCCGGCCGACTGAAGCTATCGTAGAGGGGAAAGGCTGGCTGCTCCTCCGGCGGTCCCATGTACGCGAACACGATCCCGTTGTGCTCGTGGGTCGGGTAGGCGCCGTGGCAGAGCCGCTGCTTCAGGGTGCTCGTCGCCGGCTCGCCCGGGGTTTCGAGGATCACCCCGTCTACATCGAAGAGCCAGCCGTGGTAGCAGCATCGGATCCCCCGTTCGGAGATCAGGCCAAACTCTAAAGAGGTTCCCCGGTGAGGACAATGTAGCTCCAGGAGTCCAATGGCGCCCCGGAAGTCGCGGAACACCACGAGGTCCTCCCCCAAGACTCTGACCCGGACTGGAACATCGCGCAGTTCATCCGTAAAACAAATGGGCTGCCAGAAGCGGCGCAAGTATTCTCCGCACGGCGTTTCGGGGTTTGTATGCGTGAGCTCGGTGTCTTCTTGAGGGACGTCGCGGTGATAGTAGGCGCCGAAGCGTGTGGTCAAGAAGGGCGCTCGGGTTGCCATGTCAGCTCTCCTCGCTACATGGGTTTGGGGACCGCTCGCGCACGCTGATGAAGCTACAACAAAGATCGTCGCTGTGCTAGGCGCGCAGAGCCATGCGCGACTTCTTCGCTGCTCCTCACTGGCGATGTTTCCGAGCACCGGACACCCACTGAAGATGCTGGCGATCCAGGTGTCGAGTGGACGGCGGCGGCGAAGAGCAACCGGGTGTTGATGACGTACTCCCGCCGCGCAGCGCCGTGCTGGTGCGCGTCGTGGCGTTCGGCTAGACTCCCCGTCAGCCGTCGCCGGCTCCTTACGAGGACGTCAAAGTGAAAGGCGAGTGAGATGCAGCCGCAGCGCTCCGGGCCGTTTCGCTATGTCCCGATCAACCGCCGACCCACAATCACTTGGCCGAACGGCGCACGCCTCGCGCTCTGGGTTATCCCGAACGTCGAGACCTTTCCGCTGAACGAGCCGGTGCCCGGCGGCACCGGCCTGGCGCCCGACGTCATCAACTGGGCGCCGCGCGACTACGGCAACCGCGTCGGGATCTTCCGCATGATGGAGGTGATGGCGCGCCACGGCGTGCGCGGGACCGTCGCGCTCAACGCCGAGGCGTGCGACGACTATCCCCAGGTCATCGAGGACGCCCGCGCGCTCGGCTGGGAGTTCATGGGGCACAACCAAAGCAACTCGCGCCTTCTCCATCTCATGGCACCCGAAGAGGAGCGGCGGGTCGTGCTCGCCACGTTTGCGCGCATCGAGAAGGCGACGGGCCGGCGCCCGAAGGGCTGGCTGTCGTCCGGCCTGCAAGAGAGCTGGCACACGCTCGATTACCTCGTCGAGGCCGGCGCCACCTACGTCGCCGACTGGATCAACGACGACCAGCCCTATCTGATGAACGTCGGGGGCGAGCGCCTGTGCTCGATCCCGTACTCCGGGGAGATCAACGATCTGCCGCAGATCCTCCGCGCCGGCCGGTCGTCGGACGAGTTCGAGCTCATGATCCGCCGCCAGTTCGACACGCTCTACCGCGAGGGGGCGCAGTCGGGCCGCGTGATGGCGATCTGCCTACATCCATTCATCATCGGTGTGCCGCACCGGATCGGGGCGCTCGAATCGGCGCTCGCCTACATCCTGCGCCACGAGGGTGTGTGGCGCGCGACCGGGAGCGAGATCATCGAGCACTACCTCGCCTCCGGGGCAACGTTTTGAGACAACGGGGTTCCTTCGAGAGCCGCGCCGTACGAGGAAATGCGGCTCAAGAGCAAACAGCGGTTCACCCTCCTCACGCGGTCGAGGCAAATTCAAGGAGTCTCGCCGGCGGCTTCCCGATGCCCGTGCATCGCGATTTTGGCCCGCTCACGCAGTATAGTCTGGCTGCGCCCGATACCCGTAGAGAGGTGAGGACATGCTCAAGATCGACGGTGTCACCCACTGGTCAATCCCGGTCAACGATCTGGAAGAAAGCGAGCGCTTCTACCGCGATCTGCTCGGTCTTGAATATCGCGGCCGGCTGGGCAACTCCCACATGGCGTGCTTCCACGTGGGCGGCCACGACATCCTGCTCTGCGAGCGCAAGGAGAAGCTCTACCGGACCCCGCAGCAGGACAACCGCCTGCATCACTCCTTCACCCTCTCGCCAGAGGAATGGGAGAAGGCGGTCCGGCTCTTCCACAAGCGAGGGGTGAAGGTCGAAGAGCTCATCTACCGCGAGCACGGCTTCTTCACCGGCCGCGAGCTGTACTTCCTCGATCCTTCAGGCA
>QHSR01000102.1:0-8425 GCA_003221635.1 Candidatus Rokuibacteriota bacterium
CTGCGGCCGAGGCGCGAGATGCGCGGCCCGCTCGGGTTGTTCTTCCGTGGATTCAACCGCGTCTTCGAACGAGTGATGGGCGGGTATCTGAACGGGAGTCGCTTCCTGATCCGCAAGGCCGCCTTCGCGATACTCCTGCTGCTCGGCGCGGCGGCCGTGTCGGGCCTCCTCGGCATCCGGCTTCCAGGTGGTTTCGTCCCGGAGGAGGACCAGGGCTACATCTTCGTCAACGTCCAGCTTCCTATGGCGGCCTCGCTCGACCGCACCGCGGCAGTCAACGACAAGCTCGACGCGATCTTCAAGACCCAGCCGGGCATCAAGTACTACACGGGCGTGGCGGGCTTCAGCCTGCTGAGCCTGGTCACGACGACCTACAACTCGTTCTACTTCATCACGCTGGACGACTGGGACGCCCGCCACAAGCACGGGCTCACGGCCAACGTGATCATTCGACAGCTGAACCAAAAGCTGGCCGGCGTGGCCGAGGCTCAGGTCTTCGCGTTCTCGCCGCCTGCGATTCCTGGCATCGGCACATCGGGCGGCGTGACCTTCATTCTGGAGGATCGCTCCGGCAAAGATCCCGCGTTCCTCGCCGAGAACACTGAAAACTTTCTGGCCGCCGCCCGGAAGCGACCTGAATTCGCGCGGCTCTTCACGACCCTGCTGCCGAGTGTGCCGCAGTTCTTCGCCGACGTGGATCGCGACAAGGTTTTGAAGCAAGGCATCAACCTGAGCTCGGTGTACCAGGCCCTCCAGGCTTTCCTCGGAGGAGCCTTCGTGAACTACTTCAACCAGTACGGGCGAGTGTGGCAGGTATACGTCCAGGCCGAGGGCGAGTTCCGGACCCACGCCGACAACGTCGGCCGGTTCTACGTGCGCAACGCCGCGGGCCAGCCGGTGCCGCTGTCGACGCTGGTCCGGATGAGAGAGGTCAACGGTCCGGAGTTCACGACTCGATTCAACGAGTATCGCGCGGCGCAGATCAATGGACTTCTTGCGCCCGGGTTCAGCACCCGGCAGGGGATGCAGGCACTCGAAGAGGTATTCGCGCAAACCATGTCACGCGACATGGGCTTCGATTACTCGGGGATGTCGTTCCAGGAGCAGGTGGCTTCCCAGGGGGTGCCGGCGAGCGCGGTGATCGGCTTCTCGGTGCTGGTGGTGTTCTTGCTCATGGCTGCCCTGTACGAGAGCTGGACGCTGCCGTTCGCCGTCCTGCTCGCCACGCCCATCGCCATGTTTGGCGCCCTCGGAGCGCTCTGGCTCCGCGGCTTCGAGCTCGATGTCTTTTCGCAGATCGGCATGCTCATGGTGATCGGCCTCGCGGCGAAGAACGCGATCCTCATCGTCGAGTTTGCCAAGGTCGCCTACGAGGGAGGTATGTCGCTCTTCGACGCCGCGCTCGAAGGCGTCCGTGTCCGTCGGCGCGCGCTCTTCATGACTTCGTTCGCGTTCATCCTGGGCTGCGTGCCGCTGTGGACCGCCGCCGGTGCCGGCGCGGTCGGACGCCAGGTCCTCGGCACCGTCGTGATCGGCGGGATGCTGACCGACACGCTCATCGCCAGTCTCTTCATCTCGGTGAGCTTCTACGTCAGTGAGCGCTTCCGTCGGGCGTCGCCGCGTGTCACCGCCCGGGCGGTATCCGCTCCGGCGGCGATTTCCGGCGGGGCCGGCGACGAGCCTCCGGCGGGTGGATCGCGCCCGTGAGATCCCGGGCTGCCGCCTGGATGGTCGTCGCGACGGCGGTGCTCGCCGGCTGCGCCATCGGCCCCGACTACAAGCGGCCCTCCGTCGCGGAGCCTCAGACGTTTCGGGGGCAGGCCACGGCGGAGGCCGCCTCCCTCGCCGATGCGCCCTGGTGGGAAGTTTTTCAAGACCCGGTGCTGAGAGATCTGATCCACGAAGCGCTCCGCAACAACTACGACGTACGGATCGCCGCCGCTCGCGTTCAAGAGGCGCGGGCGGGCTTCGTCGCCACTCGATCGGATCTTTTCCCGTCACTGAACTACGACGCCTCCGTGGGAAGGAGCAACGCGACCCCCGGCCTGCTCGGCAAGCCCGGACGCCAGGCGCCGATCACCAGCAACTTCTACTCCGCCACGCTCGCCATGTCGTGGGAGCTCGACATCTGGGGCCGCATCCGTCGCGCGACGGAAGCGGCCCGCGCGAACCTCCTGGCCACCGAAGACGCCCGGCGCGGCGTGTGGCTGACGCTGGTCAGCGACCTGGCGCAAACGTACTTCGAGCTCCTGGCGCTCGACGTGCGGCTCCAGATCGCCCGCAACAGCAAGGACGCCTACCAGCGCACCTACGACCTGTTCCTGGATCGCTTCCAGGTCGGGGTCGCCTCGAAGCTGGAGACGGATCGAGCCGAAGGTGCCCTCGGCGGGGCCGAGGCGACCATCCCGCAGATCGAGAGCGAGATCGTGGCCAAAGAGAATCAGATGAGCGTTCTGCTGGGGAAGAACCCCGGCCCGATTCTCCGTGGCATACCGATGTATGACCAACCCGTGGTGCCGACCGTTCCGGCCGGGTTGCCTTCGACGCTTCTGGAGCGGAGACCCGATCTTCGTCAGGCCGGAGACCAGCTCGTGAGCGCCAACGCTCGCATCGGAATCGCCAAGGCAGAGTTCTTCCCGAAGTTCAACATCACCACGCTGTTCGGTACGGCGAGCCCCGAAGTGTCGGCTCTCACGGGCGGCAGCGCGACCATATGGGCTGTTGCCGGCACGTTCACCGGACCGCTACTCAACGCGGGCCGCACCCTCGGGACCTACCGAGCGTCCGTCGCTCAGTGGGAGCAGGCAAAGCTTCAATACGAAGGGGCGGTGCTCAACGCGCTGCGGGAAGTCTCGGACGCGCTCACCGCGCTCGCCAAGCTGAGCGACGCCGAGACCGGGCAGGACCGGTCGGTGAAGGCGCTTGCGGACGCCGTCGACCGCGCGACGGATCGCTATCGTCAGGGGTTGGCCAACTACTTCGAGGTGCTCGAGGCGCAACAGCAGCTCTACCCGGCCCAGAGCGTGCTCGCGCAGATTCGGCGTGACCGGCTCCTCAGCCATGTGCGCCTGTACAAGGCACTGGGAGGGGGTTGGAGTCTGACCGACGCTCAGTGGCAGGACCAGGCCCGGACGCAGGAGATGGCCAAGTGAAGTCCGAATACCCAACGCGGGGTCCTCACGACAGAAGGAGATCAATGATGAGGCATAGTCTGGCTCTACTTCTTGCTACAGCATTCGCACTGTCCCCGCTTCATGGGATCGCTGGAGAAAAGAAGGTCGTTGACGTCAAGGAGCTCGCGGGAAGCTGGCAGGGCTGGGTCACGGCGGAGTCGGGACAGGAACGTGCCACGATGAACGTCCAGCCAGATGGAGGCGACAAAGCTTCAACCGTGAGTGGCTCCACAGCTGAGGGTAAGTTCTACCTGAAAGACGGCAAGCTGCTGTATCAGTCCTCGCGGACGACCGGGACAGCGAGACTTTCCGAAGAAGGCGGCAAGACCACGCTCACGGTGACGCCCGCGGACCCCAACTACCGGACTGGCAAAGCAGAATACGAGCGCGTGAAGTAGTAGGGGCCCCGGATGGCAATCGCCAGATTTTTTCGTGACTCGAAATCAGAACAATCGATATCACGAGGACGCTGTCCTTGAAGGACTGGCGTGCGATGGCGCGCCAAGGGTTTTGCCGGGAGCCGATGAACTATCGATTGGCGTTGGCGACGCTGGTGGTCGGCGTCACCGCACTCTTGACGCCATTCGCATATGTCTCGCCTCTAGACTCCACTTGGATTCATGGCTTCTGGGACGACGCGGACCACGATGATGTCATTCTCCGCATCGTCTCGGATCAGTGCGTCATCGAACCCTTCCCAGACCCGAATCGAGGACCGGGTGATGTAGTTGTCAACGCCGCTCTTCTAACCGACGAGTCTCCGGTTCAGCCTTGGAACCGCTCGTCGGTGACCAGTCGCGCACCACCGGGTTCCTAACCCGCCATCGCATAAGCGCAGGCAAACGCAACAACGCGCATCCAAAAACGCGCGTTGAATTCGGCCATCACACGGTGCGGGTGGGAAACCCCATCACGCGGCGAGTCGGTAGAGGTGCTCGCCTGAATGGCGCCGGTGGATCACCACGCGGCGGAGGAGGTCGTCTTGAGCGGAAGGAAATCAAACCCATGAGCGACGCGCTTCCCCTCACGTATCTGGCGAGGCACGGTGAGACGGCCTGGACCATCTCGCGTCAGCACACGGGCCTGACCGACGTGCCATTGACCGGGCACGGCGAAGCCGAGGCTCTCAGGCTCGGAGAGCGGCTGGAGGGACTGACCTTCGCCGCGGTGCTCACCAGTCCCTTGCAGCGGGCGGTTCGGACGTGCGAGCTGGCTGGCTTCGGCGCCGCGGCGAAGGTCGAGCCCGATCTCGTCGAGTGGAACTACGGCGCGTATGAAGGTCGCACCAGCGCCAACATCCACGCCGAGCGCCCGGACTGGCGGTTGTTTCGCGACGGCTGCCCGGGGGGAGAGTCGCCAGACCAGATCGGCGCGCGCGCCGACCGGGTCATACTCCGCGTGCGAGACGTCGAAGGAAACACCCTGCTGTTCTCGAGCGGCCACTTTCTCCGAGTGTTCGCCGCTCGCTGGCTGGGGCTCGACGCCGGGGCCGGCAGGTACTTCCTGCTCGGAACGGCCAGCTTGAGCGTCGTGGGGTATGAGCACGATCGATCCGAGCCGGCGATCCGCCTCTGGGACGAGATGCCGCTCGAGCGGCGCATCGTCCAGGCGCGCGGACATCGGAGGGCAAGACGATGAGCACGAGAAAGGCGGCCCCTCGCGTGACGACTGCGGACACCCTGCCGGCCCTGCGCCGGCAATACGGGTGCGGCCCGGTAGATCTCACCGGTAACAGTGACGCGCTGTACGAGCGGCACCTCCTCTTCGACAACGTCGCTGATCCGGCGACGGTCGGCGCGCGTGAGCGCTACGAGGCCTTCGCTCGATCCGTCAGGGACGTGCTGTCGCAGCGATGGGTCCGCACCGAGCAAACCTACGATCGCGGGAACCCCAAGCGCGTCTACTACCTCTCGATGGAATTTCTGATCGGCCGCTCGCTCACCAACAACATCACGAACATGCTGCTCAGTCCCCTCGTGAGCGACATCGTCGAGCGCGAGTCCCTCGATTGGGTCGGCCTGCTCGAAGAGGAGCCTGACGCCGGGCTAGGCAATGGCGGGCTCGGGCGTCTGGCCGCGTGTTTCCTCGACTCGATGGCCACGATGCAGCTACCGGCCATGGGGTACGGGCTTCGGTACGAGTACGGGATGTTTCGGCAATCCATCGAGGACGGCTGGCAGCACGAGCAGGCCGATAACTGGCTTCGCCGCCCCGACCCGTGGGAGGTCGTTCGTCCGGACGAGAAGGTCGAGATCAGGCTGAACCATTCGATCGAGGTGCGGGAGGGCACGCTTCGCGCGGTCAGCGGGCGGCCGTTCACGTTGCTCGGCATTCCATACGATCGGCCCGTGGTCGGCTACGGCGGCAAGACGATCAATACGCTCCGGCTCTGGGCGGCGGCCGCGTCCGATGAGTTCGACTTCCAGACGTTCAGTCACGGGGAGTTCGTCAGTGCGCTGGCCGAGACGCTCGCGGCCAAATCCCTCACGCGGGTTCTCTATCCCGACGACTCTACGACCCAGGGCCAGGAGCTCCGATTCGTGCAGGAATACTTTCTCGTCGCCTGCGCGATGGCGGATCTGATCCGACGGTTCCGCCGCGGCAACTCTGACTGGAGCGCGCTTCCCGAACGGGCCGCCATCCAGCTCAACGACACGCACCCGGCGATCGCCGTGCCCGAGCTCATGCGGATCCTGCTCGACGACGCGCACCTCGGCTGGGATCAGGCCTGGGACCTGACCCAGCGGACTCTGGCGTACACGAACCACACGCTGCTGCCCGAAGCGCTCGAAAAATGGCCGCTCGAGTGGTTCGAGACCCTGCTGCCCCGCCACCTCGAGATAATCCTCGAGATCAACCGCCGACTGCTCGATACCGCGCGGCGCCGCTTCCCCGGCGACGACGGCCGCATCGTGCGCACCAGCCTGATCGAGGAGGGCCCGAGTAAACACGTCCGCATGGCCAACCTCGCCATCGTGGGCTCGCACAGCACGAACGGCGTGGCGGCGATCCACTCGGCGCTGCTGCGTTCGACCACGGTGAAGGACCTGGCTGAGATGTTCCCCGAGCGCTTCAGCAACAAGACCAACGGGGTCACGCCGCGGCGCTGGGTGTTGCTGGCGAACCCGGCGCTCGCCCGCCTGATCACCGAAGCTATCGGCGACGGTTGGGTCACCGACCTCGGCCAGTTGGGGCGGCTCAAGCCGCTCGCCGACGACCGCGGCTTCCGCCACGCGGTCCGCGCAGCCAAGCGGGTGGCCAAGTCGGCCTTCGCCGCGTGGCTCCGCTCGACCTCGGGACAGATCGTGGATCCGGACACGATCTTCGACTGCCAGGTCAAGCGCATCCACGAATACAAGCGGCAGCTCCTCAACGCCTTGCGCATCGTCGTGCTCTACAACCGCTTGCGGGAGAATCCGACGCTCGAGATGACGCCGCGAACGTTCCTGTTCGGCGGCAAGGCGGCGCCGGCCTACCACCTGGCGAAGCTCATCATCAAATTCGTGAACAACCTCGCCGCGACGATCGACGCCGATCCACTGGTCCGCGGCCGACTCAAGGTCCTGTTCCTGCCCGAGTACAACGTGTCGCTGGCCGAGCGGCTGATTCCCGCCGCCGACGTCTCCAACCAGATCTCGACCGCCGGCTACGAAGCCAGCGGCACCAGCAACATGAAGTTCATGATGAACGGCGCGCTCACGATCGGCACGCGCGACGGCGCGACGATCGAGATGGCGCAAGAGGCGGGTGAAGAGAACTTCTTTCTATTCGGCTTGACCGCGGAGCAGGTCGCCGGCAGTCGCGGCTGGTACAACCCGCACTGGCACTACGACAACCAGCCGGAGGTCCGCGCGGCGCTGGATCTGATCTTCTCCGAGTACTTCAGCGTCAACGAGCCGGGTCTCGTTGCGCCCCTGCGCGACACCCTGCTCACGCGCGGCGACCACTACATGCATCTCGCGGATCTCGTTGCCTATCTCGAGGCCGACGCAAAGCTCTGCGGGCTCTATGCGGACCCGGACGGATGGGCGCGCCGGGCAATCCTGAACGTAGCCGGCTCCGGGAAGTTCTCGAGCGACCGCACAATCGCCGAGTACGCGGCCGACATCTGGCACGTCAAGCCGTGCCCGGTGTCGTAGCGGAGCCCGCCATGGTGCACGACCCGAGAGCAGCGACCGCGGTTTCCCCGCTGGCCGGCCAGCCGGCTCCGGCGTCCATGATCGTCGATCTGGCGAGGCTCGAGCGCGTGTACTACGAGCGAACGCCCGACGTGCACGACCCGACCCAGCTCGTCAGCTTCGGCACGAGCGGCCACCGGGGCTCATCGTTCCGCGGCTCGTTCACCGAGGCCCACATCGCGGCGATCACGCAGGCCATCTGCGACTATCGACGGGGCCAACGCATCGACGGCCCGCTCTACATGGGCAAGGACACCCATGCGTTGTCCGAGCCGGCCCAGCGCACCGCGCTCGAAGTCCTGGCGGCCAACGGCGTCGAAACGATCATCCAGCGCAATGGCGGCGTCACGCCGACGCCCGTCATCTCGCGGGCCATCCTCGTCTACAACCGCGGCCGCCTGCAGCACCCGGCGGACGGGATCGTGATCACGCCGTCCCACAATCCCCCCGAGGACGGCGGCTTCAAATACAACCCCCCCAACGGCGGTCCCGCCGACACCGATGTGACCGGGTGGGTTCAGCGTCGGGCCAACGTGCTGCTGCGCAAAGGCAACGGCGACGTCAAGCGAATCCCCTACGCGAAGGCCATCAAGGCGGCGAGCACGCACGAGGACGATCTGGTCCTGCCCTACGTCGAGGATCTCAAACACGTCGTCGACATGGAGGCGATCCGCGCGGCCGGCCTGACCCTGGGCGTGGACCCACTCGGCGGAGCGGCGCTCCCGTACTGGGAGCCCATCAACGCGATCTACAAGCTCCACATCGCGGTCGTGAACCCGACGCTCGACCCGACGTTCTCGTTCATGACGGTGGATCACGACGGCAAGATCCGGATGGACCCCTCGAGCCCGTACGCGATGGCGCGGCTCGTCGGGCTGAAGGATCACTTCGGCGTCGCCTTCGCCAACGATCCCGACTCGGATCGGCACGGCATCGTGACGAGCTCCACCGGGCTGATGAACCCCAACCATTACCTCGCGGTGGCCATCCGCTATCTGCTCAGCCATCGGCCCGGCTGGCCGGCGCACGCCGCCGTCGGCAAGACGCTGGTGAGCAGCGGCCTCATCGATCGCG
>QHSR01000102.1:8534-11467 GCA_003221635.1 Candidatus Rokuibacteriota bacterium
CCGATCATGGATCTGCTCGCAGCTGAGATCACGGCTCGCACCGGCAAGGATCCAGGCGAGCACTACCGGGAGCTCGTGGCGGAGTTCGGCACGTTCCACTACACGCGCATCGACGCGGCCGCCACCCCCGAACAAAAGGCCCGACTCCAGAAGCTGTCAGCCGGGGCGGTCAAGGAAGGGACGCTCGCCGGCGAGCCGATCACCGCCAAGCTGACCAGAGCGCCGGGCAACGACGCTCCGATCGACGGCCTGAAGATCGTGACGCCGGGTGGGTGGTTCGCGGCACGGCCGTCGGGTACGGAGAACATCTACAAGATCTACGCGGAGAGCTTCAGGAGCGCGGCGCACCTGAACGCGCTCGTGAGCGAGGCGCAGACGCTCGTCGACGCCGCGATGAGTGATCGCGCATGAGGCTGCCTCCGTTCCCGGCGGAGTACCGGGCGTCCGGCCTGCTGCTGCACGTCACGTCTCTGCCTTCGCGCTATGGGATTGGCGATCTGGGTCCCGCGGCGGTGGCGTGGGTGGATCGGCTTCACGAGGCCGGCCAGACCTGGTGGCAGACGTTGCCATTGGGCCCCACCGGCTATGGCGATTCGCCGTACCAGTCCCTGTCGTCGTTCGCCGGCAACCCGCTCCTGATCAGCCCGGACTGGCTGATCGAGGACGAGCTGGTGGAGCCGACTGATTGCGCCGGAGGCTCTTTTTCGGAGACGGCCGTCGACTTCGACGCGGTCAAGCGATTCAAGTACGCCTTGCTCGGGACGGCATGGAAGAGCTTCGGTACCGGCGCGCGCTCGGACTTGCACCCGGACTTCGAACGCTTCGGCCAGGAGAAGGCTCACTGGCTCGACGACTATGCACTGTTCAGCGCGCTCAAGGCCAGGTACGGCGGCGCCTCGTATCTCGAGTGGCCGGAAGAGCTCGTCCGCCGCGCGCCGGCCGCGCTCGAACAGGCGCGGCGTGAGCTCGCGAGCCAGATCGACCTGGTTCGATTCGGTCAGTTCCTGCTATTTCGTCAGGGGGCGCGCCTGAAGAGCCACGCCCGCGCCAAAGGCCTGCGCTTGATCGGCGATCTGCCGTTCTTCGTCTCCCCGGATTCGAGCGATGTGTGGGCACACCCGGAGCTCTTTCTGCTCGACGCGCAGCAGCGGCCGCGCGTGGTCGCCGGTGTGCCGCCGGATTATTTCAGCGCGCAAGGCCAACGATGGGGCAATCCCGTCTATGACTGGAGCGTCCTGGCCGCGGACGGCTACCGCTGGTGCCTCGACCGCCTGCGCGCCTTGCTGGCTCACGTCGACGCGGTCCGCCTCGATCATTTCCGAGGATTCGCGGCGGCGTGGCACGTACCGGCCGCGGCGCCGACCGCGGAGTCCGGTCGGTGGGTGCCGGGGCCGGGCGCCGACTTCTTCAACGCCGTGCGCAAGGGGCTGGGCGGTGTGCCGTTCATCGCGGAGGACCTGGGACTCATCACTCCGGACGTGGGCGCGCTCCGTGATTCGTTCGATCTCCCCGGGACGCGCGTGCTGCAGTTTGCGTTCGACGGCCATTCCGACAACCCGTATCTGCCCGACAACTACGTACCCAACGCGGTCGTGTACACGGGCACTCACGACAATCCGACGACGCGTGGATGGTACGAGGACCTGCCCGATGCCGAGCGGCGCAACCTGTGGAGCTATCTGAAACGCGCCACGGGCACCGGCGAGGAGGCCACGTCCGCCTTGTTAGGTCTAGCGTGGTCGTCGGCCGCCGCGCTCGCGATCGCCCCGTTGCAGGACGTTCTCAACCTGGGCAAGGAGGCGCGAATGAATCAGCCCGGACGGGCGGAAGGTAACTGGCGCTGGCGCTGCACCGACGAGATGCTGTCGGCGCCGGCCTTCCAATCGCTACGAGACTTGACCCGTGCCTCGTCCCGCGCCGGCGCGTCGATGGCGGTCGCATCATGACCCCGGCTCCGATCGTCTTCCTGGTCGACGTGGACAACACGCTGCTGGACAACGATCGCATTCAGGACGACCTCAAGCGCCATCTCGAGCGTGAGTTCGGCGCCGCGTCTCGTGACCGGTACTGGGCGATCCTCGAGGCGCTGTTCGTCGAGCTCGGGTATCGGGATTATCTCGGCGCGCTGCAGCGCTACCGGACCGAGCACCCCCACGACGTGCACCTCGTGGCGATGTCGTCGTATCTCGTCGATTACCCATTTGCCAATCGCCTCTACCCCGGGGCGCTCGACGTCCTCGAAAAGCTGCGCGCGTGGGGCCCGACGGTCATCCTCTCGGACGGCGACGTGGTGTTCCAGCCGCGCAAGGTCCAGCGGTCCGGCATCTGGGAGGCCGTGGAGGGCCACGTGTTGATCTACATCCACAAGGAAGAAGAGCTGGATGACGTCGCGCGGCGCTATCCGGCGCAGCACTACGTTCTGGTGGACGACAAACCGCGAATCCTGGCCGCGGTCAAGGAAGCGTGGGGCGAGCGCGTCACCACGATCTTTCCGCGCCAGGGTCAGTACGCTCGCGATGCGAAAGCCTATCGTCCGGCCGACCTGACGGTCGAACGCATCGGCGACCTTTTGACTCATGACCTGTCCGAGCTCCTATCGCCGGAGGTGACACGATGAAAGCTACGGAGACGCTCCACGAGCAAGGCCAGAGTCTCTGGCTCGACAACATCACCCGAGACCTGCTGGACAGCGGCACGCTCGCGCGCTACATCGACCAGCTCTCCGTGACCGGGCTCACGTCCAACCCGACGATCTTCGACCACGCCATCAAGAACAGCTCGGCCTACGACGCCGCGATCCGGAAGAAGGTCAAGGAGGGCAAGTCGGGCGAGGACTTGTTCTTCGAGCTGGCGTTGGAAGACCTGACCCGGGCGGCGGACCTGTTTCGCCCGATCTGGGAACGGACGCGCGGCGTGGACGGCTGGGTGTCGCT
>QHSR01000103.1 GCA_003221635.1 Candidatus Rokuibacteriota bacterium
CACTACCTGGCGGCGGCCGAGGCGTTCATGCGTGGCATCGAGCGCCGCGTGGCCGCGGGGCTTCAGCCCGAGATCGAATCGGTCGCCTCGGTGTTCATCAGCCGGTGGGACGCGGCGGTCAAGGACAGAGTGCCGGAAGCGCTGCGCAACCAGCTCGGCATCGCGATCGCGAAGCGGACGTACAAGGCGTACCGGGCGCTGCTCGGCTCTCCGCGCTGGCAGCGCGTCTTCAACGCCGGCGCCCGCCCGCAACGGTTGCTGTGGGCCAGCACGGGCACGAAGGATCCCGGCGCGTCCGACGTCCTCTATATCAAGTCGCTCGCGGCGCCGTTCACGGTGAACACGATGCCCGA
>QHSR01000181.1 GCA_003221635.1 Candidatus Rokuibacteriota bacterium
CGATGGAGAAGAAACGATCTGCGG
Source organism: Candidatus Rokuibacteriota bacterium (assembly GCA_003221635.1). Lineage (GTDB taxonomy): Bacteria > Methylomirabilota > Methylomirabilia > Rokubacteriales > CSP1-6 > AR31. Next base: position 25 of record QHSR01000181.1, read on the forward strand.
CATAGCCGTAGTCTTCTCCGCTTTCGTCCACGATGCGGAGATAGCCATGCCCCTGTGCTTCCGGATCGGGGATAACGCGGTAGAGCTTCCCGACCTCAAGCGAGGCTTCGTAGCCTCTGTTCTTGATGCATACCGCGAACCGAGCTGGCTGCTTCCTTCTTTTTCTCATTCCTCAGTCCAGTAGGGGGAACTTGATCTTCATTTCTCGCCGGCCAATGCCGTGAGCTTCGTACCAATGAATCTCAGCCTCATGGACCGTCCCATCCTGAAGGCGCACTCTTGCGATTCCCTTTCGTTTCCGCCAGCGGCCTGTACCATACCGTCGCCGCAATCGTCTTAGCTGTCGGAACGCCCGCCCGAACGCGATGGTCTCGATGGCGCGGATCGGGCCAACGATCTCGAAGTCCACCGCGCTAAGCTAGCATGCCAACTCCACGGGCGGGCCTCTCGCGCTGTCGCCCAACGCGCATGCTCAGCGGCCGGGAGGCGAGCACCGCGAGCCTCCGGTCCGCTGCAGCGTGAAGTTCGACGCGCGGTCCTTATCCGGGCGCGAAACGGCGAGCGTGGACCATGACGCTCGCGACCCGCGTTCACGGGCGTAGTCGCATGAGCAGAAGCAGCGGCCAACCCTGATACTTGGCAGCTCGCGGCGAGCGAGTGGCGATCTCCTCATCGACGGCGTGCTCGGTCATGTGCTCGAGCGTCAACCCGCTCCGGAGGGCGCCCATCACGTAGTCCGCGACCTGATTCCTCTGACTGGCCGGACGCACGTCGCGCCCTGTAACCGGGTCGATGAACCGCGCTTGAATCCCGCGCAGCATGAGCGCCGGATGGAAAATCGAGACGAGCACGAACCCGTCGGGGCGGCATATCCGGCGGCACTCAGCGAAGAACGCGGTCTGGTCACCGACATGATCGAGCACCAGACAGCTCAGTACGCGGTCGAATGAGCAATCCGGAAATGGCAACCCTCGCGTCAGATCGTGAAGGATGAACTGCACCTGCTCCCAGCCTGGCTTGCGGCGCGCCTTGGCCACCATCCCGTCACTGAAGTCCACCGCCGTGACTCGAGCACCCGCCGCGACGAGGCGGACGGAATGCCGGCCGGTGCCGCAACCGAGGTCAACGACGTCGAGTCCGTGAACATCACCGAGCAGGCCCGGAAGATGCCGTTCCTCCAGCATGATGAGCGGATTGTCCTCGTCGTCGTAGATCATCGCCCAACGATCGTAGCCTTCCCTAGTCGAGAGATGCTCGATCGGTTGGCTCGATTCGGGGCTCGCTTCGGATTCCACGCGCTCCGGACTCATGAACCTGATTCTCGCTTATGCGTCGAACGACCAGGCTGAGCGGCCGGCGTCGAGCCGGCCCGCTCAATCCTGATGTTAGACGACTTCATGGCGTTGGCGCCCATCGCATTAGTAGTAGCGATCGTCGAGCTGAAGAGTGATGATGCGACCGGGGCATGACTGGTCGAGGGCCTGCGCAGACTCCATGTAGAGGTAGAGGACCGGCGTGATGTAGAGCGTGAAGCCCCGCTACCCCGCTCCCAGTGAAAGGAAGATCGCTCACTCACACCCCGTTGCTCGCGCGAGCGCGCTCGCCACGGCGGGGGCCGACGGCCACGAGGCCGGCTTCGCTGGTCGCTCGGAGCGCCTCGAAAACATCGTGTGAAAGGGCTATCCTCCTTCGTGCGGCGTGCGTGATGTGGAGCGGCGGGGAGGAGAAAGCGCGGATGCGACAACGCAATGCCGTTCTCGTGAACGGCAATGGCCTCAGGCTCGGGCTCTTCGGCGCCAATTGCTCGAGTGGGAGAACGTATGCCACGCTCCCCGAGCGCTGGGAGGCGAGCTGGGAGAACAACCTCAGGCTGGCGCAGATGGCGGACGAGATCGGGATCGAGTGCATTGTGCCCATCGCGCGGTGGAAGGGCTACGGAGGCGAGTCCAACCCAACGGGTCCAGCTTCGAATCGATTGCCTGGGCGTGTGGCTTGCTGGCCGCGACGCGGCGCCTCCACGTGTTCTGCACGATCCACGTTCCCCTGCATCATCCCCTCGTGGCGGCCAAGCAGATGGCCACGGGGGACCACATTGGCCAGGGACGCCTCGGCGTGAACATCGTCTGTGGCTGGAACGAGGACGAGTTCCAGATGTTCGGGGTGACCAAGAAGGAGCACGACGCCCGCTACGCTCAGGGCGAAGAGTGGTGGAGCGTCGTCAAGAGGATCTGGGCCGGCGAAGACCGCTTCGATCACGAGGGGACGTACTACCAGCTCCACGGCGTGGAAGGTTCGCCACGGCCCTTCGATGACGCAGACCCGCTGATGATGAACGCCGGCAGCTCCGAGACCGGACGCCAGTTCGCCATCCGCCACTCGGACATGCATTTCGACGCGGTCGAAACACCAGAGGCCAGTACCGGGCGCATTGCCGAGACCAAGCGACTGGCGCGTGAGCGCGGTCGCGACATCCAGGTGTGGACGCCCGTGGGCATCATCTGCCGTCCCACCCAGAAGGAGGCCGATGACTACCTCCAGTATGTCCTCGACCACGCCGACTGGGGCGCGATCGGATATCTCGCCGAGATGCATGCCAAGGAGGGCCGCTCACGGACCGATCCCCAGGGCCTGGTGCACAGCGGGCACAATCCGATCGCGCGACGAGCCCTCGCCCGCGGGTCCTACTGTGTCATCGGTGATCCGGACGCTATCGTGCGGGAGTTCTCCCGGCTTCGATCGGCGGGTCTCGACGGCCTGGCCATCAACTTCGTCGACTATCTCAAGGAGCTGCCGTATTTCGCCGCCGAAGTCCTGCCTCGGCTGGAGAAGCTCGGGCTCCGAACCCGAGTGCCTTAGTGTTCGGGGCACGGGGTCAGTGTTGCTACGCAGGCCCATCCGGTCAGCAGGCGGCCTACCGCCGGGTGAGCTCCTCACGGAGCCGCGCCGCGACGATCGCTTCCTCGCCCGGCTGGAGGTTGATCGGATCGACGGCGATCTCGTCGAAGTACCCGCCCTGGTGGGCCCCTTGCTGCACGTAGATGTGGGGCTGGCCTTGAGCGAGCGCCACCTGCACGGCGTGGCCCGAGGGGCCCTCCCAGTCCGGCGTGAAGTAGACGACCGCGTGGGGGATCACGCGGTTCACGGCGTCGTGCTCGACCACCGCGCGGAGCCCGGGGATGTCCGCGAGCGCCTCGACGATCGTCGTGCAGACGTCGGTGTAGCGCTTCATCTCGGCCGCCTCGTCCTCCGCCATGAAGAGCTCGAGCGCCGTCACGAGGCCGGCGATTTCCTCCTTCGAGGTTTTCGCCGCCCGGCCCAGCGCCTGGTTCGGGCTGGCGTTGAGGGAGGCCGCGCGCACGAGGTCACGGCGCCCGGCCAGGATGCCGGTGCTCTGCGGGCCGCGGATGCCTTTGCCGCCGCTGAAGCTCACGAGGTCGGCGCCCAGGCGAAGGAACTTCGTGAGGTTCTCGCGCGGCGGCAGCATCGAGGCGGCGTCGACGATGACGGGCACGCCGCGACGGTGGGCGGCGGCGATCACCTGCGCCAGCGAGAGGATGCCCGGCGGGCTCGTGAACGGCGAGATCAGGTAGGCGACCGCCGCCGTCCGATCGGTGATCGCCTCGTCCAGCTCGAACGGCTGAGTACGGCGCGCCAGGCCGATGTCCACGAGAACGCCGCCGGCGACGCGGTAGGCCTGGTCGTAGGCGAAGCGATGCGCGCGCTGGATGACGATCTCGTTCCGCATGCCCCGGGTGTCGGGCAGGCGCGTGATCTTCGCCGGGTCGTCGCCGGCGATGCACGCGGCGGCCTGGAGGATCAAGCCGGAGCTGGCTCCGGCCGTCACGAACGCCGCCTCGGCGCCGAGCATGCGGGCGATGGCGGCGCCGGCGGCTTCGTTGAGCTCGTCGATGTTCACCAGGGCCAGGGACGCCTCGCGCATCGCCTCCAGCGCCTCCGGGCGCAGTAGCGAGCCGCCGTAGCGCGTGGTCGTCCCGGAGCCGTGAATGACGGGATGGACGCCGAGCCTCCGGTAGATCTCGGGGATCATGCGAGGCCTTCTTCCTTCATGTCGCGGATCGCGGCCTCGAACGCGGCGAGCGTCTCGCCGATGATCTCGTCGGTGTGGCAGGTGCCCACCAGGGCCCGGGCGCCGTTGAAGTCCACGCCGTGCAAGATGAGCGCTTGCCTCAACGCCCGGCTCTGCTCGGCGTTCTTGGCGTCGAGCCGCCGCCAGTCCACGTCCTCGACGGACTGATCCGATCCATCGCGCGGCGGCGCCCCGGCGCCGAAGAAGATCTTCCAGTCGCTGTGTTCGCCGTAGATCTTCCAGGCGACCGTCTCGCGCGCCAGGATCTCGTTCATGCCGTGGCGCAGCTTGGCCGCCTGCTGATTGACGAAACGGATGGCCTGGCCATCGGCCACCAAGGCGAGCATCGCCACCCCGGCCACGGCCGAGAGCGGATTGGCGTTGAAGGTGCCGGCATGCGCGATCTTGGCGCGGCGATTCTCTTCCGGACTGGACTTCGTGGCCAGATAGCTCATCACGTCCTCGCGCCCGACGCAGGCGCCTCCCGGGAGCCCGCCGCACAGGATCTTGGCCAGCGTGGTCAGATCGGGCGTCACGCCGAGCCTCGCCTGGGCTCCGCCGGGGGCGACCCGGAACCCAGTGACGACCTCGTCGAAGATCAGCAGCGCGCCGGCGCGCCGGGTCTCCTCGCGGAGCGCCGTGATGAAGGATCCGGGCGTGGGCACGGATCCGAAATGACCGCCCGTCGGCTCGATGATCACCGCGGCCACGTCGCCCTTGGCGAGGCGCGCGCGCACCGCGAGGATGTCGTTGGGCGGCAGTACCGAGACGAGATCGACCACCTCCGGCAGCTGGCCCGCCTCGGGCTCCGCCTCGTAGGGAGGACGCACGCCGATCTCGAGCCCTTCGTGCCAGCCGTGGAAGTGACCCGCGAACTTGACGACGTGGCGCTTGCCGGTGAACGCCCGCGCGAGGCGCACGGCCATGTGCGTGGCTTCGGTGCCCGACGCGGTGAAGCGTACGCGCTCGGCGCTCGGCACCAGCCGGCACACCCATTCGCCCCACTCGACCTCTTTCGCGTGGCAGGCGCCGTAGTGGGTGCCCCGGAGCGCCTGCTCGCGCACGGCGTCCGAGACGTGGCGAGGATTGTGTCCGAGGAGCAGGGCGCCGTGTCCCATCCAGTAGTCCACGTAGCGATTACCGTCCACGTCCCACTTGTAGGCACCGTCCGCCCGGTCCACGTAGAGCGGAAACGGCTGCATCCGGCGGTTGTCGTGGGTCACCGCGTCGGGGAAGAGACGCCGCGCGCGCTCGTACAGAGCGCGCGAGGCGGGGAGGGCGTCGGTGTAACCGTCCTGGATCTTGGACGACGCGGCGAGCCGGGCCATGGGGAGTCTCCTCTCGCGGAAGCTATGGCGTACGACGCCGGTCGACGCGCCTCGGCGCTGACCGGCGTCACGGACCTCGGGGAGCGGGCGGGGAACTGCGCCGCCGCGCTTACTCTAAATTCAGCGGGTCGCGCTTGGGTCCTACCGTCTGCATGGTCTCGAAGCCGTTCTCAACCATGTCGCAATAGAGCTCCACGCGATTACCGTCAGGGTCGAAGAAGTAAACGCTACGCGTGACGTTGTGCTCGACGGTCCCATCGATCGGGATCCCCATTCGCTTCAATTCCTTGTAGGCAGCCTGCAACTCCTCGAAG
>QHSR01000182.1 GCA_003221635.1 Candidatus Rokuibacteriota bacterium
TCGACCTCGCCGTAGGTGAGCGCCTTCAGCGGCACCCCACGCTTGTGCAGGCGCGACTGGAGAATGTCGACCACCGCCTTGAGCTTCATGTCGTCGGGCGCGGTGACGGTGATGTCGTTCTTCTCGAGCGTCACGTCACACTTGGCGCCTTTGAGGTCGTAGCGCGTCGCGATCTCCCGTCGCGCCTGGTCGAGCGCGTTCGTCACCTCCTGCATCTCGATCTTGCACGCGATATCGAACGAGTTCTCGACGGCCATGGCCCCCCCTTACTTGAGCGGCACGATCACGACGCCCTTCGGCGCGACGAAGGTGAAGGTGCGGTCCGGCAGCCCGCTGTTCACCGCCATCTTCGTGAAGCGCATCGTCACCGTGTTCTCGAACTGATCGTGCACCACAGCCCGCCTGATCTCCCAGTTCTTCCCCTCGAGCGACAGGATCAGGCGCGTCAGCGTCGGGAGCGGCTGCTTCGGGGTGAGGTCGAGGACCCAGTTCCCCTCGGCGTCCTTGGGCTGAGCCGGGTTCAGGAAGCGCACCTGGAACTCGGCCCGCAGGCGACCGAGCCCGGCGAGGAAGCTTCCGGCGGGCCCGGCCAGGGCCTCGGGCGCCTCGGCCACGTTCGCCTGGTTCAGTGTCGGCGTGTAGACCCAGAGCTTCTTACCGTCGGAGACGATCTCCTGGGCGGTGGGCTCCGTGAACTCCCAGCGGAGCTTGCCCCCCTTCTTCAAGTAGACCGTCCCCCGGGCCGGAATCGTCTGGTCGAGGCTCTTGTTGAACGCCGCCTGGCTGAACTCGGCGCGGAGGTCCGTCATGCGAGCGTAGGCAACCTCGATGTCGCGAACGATCTCGTCCAGTGACTGAGCCGATGCCGACCCGGCCGCGACGAGCAGGACCAGCGTCAGCACGGTGACGGCTTTGACCATGGACTCACTCTACACTAGAGTTCCGCCGTGCCCGCGAGCCCTCCCGCGATCCTCGCGCTCGACTTCGACGGCGTCCTCTGCGACGGCATGCCCGAGTACTTCGGGGCGGCGTGGCGCGCATGGCGCCGGCTCCAGCCATCTGTCGCCCCGGAGCCGCCCAACGGGCTCTTCGATCGCTTCGCGCGGGTGCGGCCGGTCGTCGAAGGGGGCTGGGAAATGCCCCTGGTGATCATGGCGCTGCTGTCGGGCGCCTCCGAGAAGGAGATCCTCGAGCGCTGGCGCCCGGACGCGCTCCTGGGCACGCTGGGGCGCGCGCGCGACGAGATCGCCGCGGTGCTGGACGGCGTCCGCGACGAGTGGATCGCCGCGGACGAGGCCGACTGGCTCGACCATCACCGCTTCTATCCCGGCGCGATTCCGCGGCTCCGTCGGCTGAGGGGAGGCCCGACCCGCGTCGTCATCGTGACGACCAAGGAGGGTCGCTTCGCGCGGCAGCTCCTGATGCGACAGGGGCTCGATCTCGGAGTCGAGAACGTCTACGGCAAAGAGGCGGCGCGACCCAAGCCCGTGATCTTGCGCGAGCTGAGCGAGGCCGACTCAGCGGCGCGCGGCCTCTGGTTCGTGGAGGACCGATTGAAGACCCTCGACGCGGTCAAGAGCACATCGGGGCTCGACGACGTCGGGCTATTTCTGGCCGCCTGGGGTTACAACACGGCCCGGGACCGCGAGGCGGCGCGTCGCGACGGCCGGGTCGTCCTGCTCTCGCTCGAACGGTTCGTCGGCGACTTCGAGGACTGGGTGAAGGGATAGGGGATAGGCCGCCCTCGCCCGGCGCTTGCCGCAGGCGCAGGAGACGACCGCCGCGAACACCCTGGCCGCGGCGCCGCGGCCGGATCTCATTCACCCGGGCGTGCTCCGCTACCTCCGCGAAGTCGGCGTCGCCCGCTGACGCGGCCGCCGGTACCGGACCGGCGCGGATCAGCCCGATTCGGTCACCGGCGGGCTTCGGTCTGATCGATGAAGATCAAAAGGTCCAGATCGCCCGGCGAATGACCCAGCTGGGTCAGCGCCGCGGCGATCTCGCCCCGATGCTGGGTCGCGTGGTTCACCTGGTGGACCACCTGCTGCCACAGCGGATACGCCCACCGCTCGCCGCGCGTGTTGCGGTACTCGACGACGCGGGCCAGATCGGCGTCCGTCAGGTTCGTCACGAACCGCCGCGTGTCGAGCTCGATCTGGTCCCATCGCGCGCGGATCGATCCGAGGTCCGGGAACAGTCGAGCGTCCAGCGTCGCGGTGGGCGACGTGCCGTTCCACCGAGACAGCCAGAGCCACTGTGCCCCCATGATGTGGACGAGCGTCTCGCGCACCGAACTGTAGCTGGCGCCGCTCGGCGCGGCCAGCTGCTCGGGGCTCAGCCGCACCGCCGCGTCGAGGATCCGCGCGGTCGCCCACGTGCTGTAGCGATAGAGAGTCCGGACGAGGTCGGTGATCAATGGTCATCCCCTGCTTCTCCGCGGGCGGTGCGCCACGGCCTCGGTCAGGCCGGCGGCGGCGCGCCGTAGGTCTCGGGCGCGAGCCTGAGACCGTTGGCGAAGAACGACACCGTATGGTAGAAGCCGACCAGCGCGATCAGCTCCAGGATCTGCTCGACGCTGAACGCTGCCGCGAGCCCTTCCCAGAGCTCGTCGGAGATCGTCGCCGCTTCATGCAGCTCGTCGACCAGCCGGATCAGCAGCCGTTCTTCCTCGCTCCAGGCCGCATCGTCCGCGCTGCCGCGCATCGTGGCCCGGACCTGCGCCGGCGTCAGGGCGACCCGCTGGGCGAAGAACGCGACGTGGACGCCCCACTCGTAGGCGCAGCCGCAGCGCGCGCAGGTGCGATCGATGACGATCTCGCGGTGGCGGAGCGAGACCGGTCCGCGGTCGAGGAGACTGCCGGCGCGGAAGCGCTCGTAGATCCGCGGCACGCGGGCGAGCGTCGTGAACAGGGCCAATGGCGGGACTCCGGGCGGCATGATGCGATCGAACACCGCCTGCAATTCCGGAGAGTAGGGTCGTGAGACTGGCTCGACGCGGGGGCCGGTTGCTGTCATGGACCCAGCCTAGCACCCGTCGGATCAGGAGCACCGCCGCGACGGCCGCCCACGTACCCTCGAGGATGACGAACGGCCGCCGGCGACGAATTCAGGCGCCGGGGAACCCTGAGCGGGCGGTATGGTCTAACTGGATGGAAGGACGGACCGGCGATGATGCCTCCCTGGTGGACCGGCTCCGGCGGGGCGAGCCTCGAGCGTTCGAGGAGCTGGTGATCGCCTACCAGCACCGCGTCTTCGGCGTGGCACTCCGGATGCTCGGCAGCCGGGCCGAGGCCGAGGAGCTCGCCCAGGAGGTCTTTCTCCGGGTCCATCGGGCAATCGCCGAGTTCCGGGGCGACGCGAAGCTCTCGACGTGGCTCTACGCGATCGCCTCGCGCCTGTGCCTGAACCGCCTGACGTCGGGCGAGTGGCGGATGGCGCGCGCGGGCGAGGAGACGCTCACGCGGCTGGCGTCGGGCCACGCCAGCCCCGCCGACGAGCTGGAGCGGAGTGAGCTGGAGGCGGCGCTGCACCGCGCGATCGCCGAGCTCAGCGAGGAGCGGCGGATCGTGGTCGTGCTCCGCGACCTCGAGGGGCTCTCGTACGAGGAGATCGCGGCGGCGCTCGAGCTGGAGCTCGGCACCGTGAGGTCGAGGCTGCACCGGGCACGGATGGATTTGAAGGACAAGCTCGAGCGGTTCCTGCCATGACCTGCCACGACGCGCGCGAGTGGTTCTCGGCGTTGGTCGACGGGACACTCGGTGCCGACGAGGCCGGCGCCCTCGACGGCCACCTGTCGACGTGCGCCGAGTGCCGGCGCGAGCTCCAGCGCTTCCGGGATACCGTCGCCCTGCTGCGCCGGGCCGCGCCGGTCCGTGCGCCGGCGGGCTTCGTCCAGCGGGTACTCGAAGCGGCGCGACCGGCCCCCTGGCCTCGACGCCTGCTGCGCGGGCTGTTTCTCCCCTGGCCCGTGAAGCTGCCGATGGAGGCGGCCGCCATCGTGCTGGTCAGCGTCGGCCTCGTCTATGTGTACCGGACCACGCCCGAGCTCCAGCAGTCGGCCCGCCTGGAATCGACTCCGCCTGTCGTGACCGAAACGCCTCGCCTCACGCCGGAGCCCTCGGCGCCGAGCTCGTCGCGAGAGAAGAACCAGCCGCCGGAGCGGGACAAGGCGCAGGAGCAGACCCGGTCGATGGAGAAGAAGATGGCCGATCGCAGAGACGCTCCCCGGGACGCTGATCGGCAAAAAGCGGCAAGCCGTCCGGCGCCAGCGGTGGCGCCTCTGGTCGGCGGCAAGGTCGAAGCGCCCCCGGTGGACGCTGGCCGCGGGGCGAACGTGGCCGAGGAGAGAGCACGATCCCAGGCGGCTCCGGCCGCCGAGCCGCGCGCCGATGCGTCGCAGCCCCGACGACCGGCGACCGCGCCGTCGGCGGTGATGTCATTCGCGCCGCCCGACGTCTCGGGCCGGCTGGCGGTGAGCGACCGCGATGCGGCGCTTCGTGGCGTCGCCGAGCTCGTCACCCGACTCGGCGCCGTCGAGAGCCGCCGCGTCGCCGCGTCCGATGGGACGACCATCGAGCTCACGATCCCACGCGAGGCGTACCCGGAGTTCGTCCGCGAGCTCGGGCGGCTCGGTCGCTGGCAGCCGAGCCAGGAGCCCGCCTCGCTCCCCGTCCAGGTCCGCGTCGTCCTGCAAATCAGGGGCTGATCCCCCGGGATCGGCGCCGGGAACTTCCGGCGACCTCTGTGGTCTAACCCGGCAGTGGACGAAATCCGGAAGACCGGGAGGGGACGACGTCATGAAACAGTCGTTGATCGCTTCGATCCTGATCGCGGCGCTCGCCACCGGGCAGCCCGCCACCGCGGCGCCCGTGAGCGTGACGCGCGACGACCAGCGTGAGGTCATGGTGACGATCTACAACGGGAACCTCGGGCTCGTGAAGGATCTGCGCGACGCCCGGTTTCCGGCCGGGGTGAGCGAGGTGCAGTTCATGGACGTGGCCGCGCTGATCGATCCGACCACCGTGCACCTCAAGTCGCTCACCGATGCGCCCGGGCTCAAGATCCTCGAGCAGAACTACGAGTACGATCTCCTGACGAGCCAGAAGCTGATGGAGAAGTACGTGGGCCGGAAGGTCCGCCTCTACCAGGGTGACGGCACCTTCCACGAGGCGACGCTGCTCTCGACCAACGGGCCGGTCTTCGAGATCAACGGCCAGATCCACATGGGCCACTACGGCCGGCTCGTCCTGCCCTCGCTGCCCGAGAACCTCGTGGCCAAGCCGACGCTGGTGTGGCTCCTCCGCAACCAGACGGCGCGGCCCCAGCGCGTCGAGGCGTCGTATCTCACGAGCGGGATCACGTGGAAGGCCGACTACGTCATGGTGCTCAACCCCGCCGACACGCTCTCCGATCTGACGGGCTGGGTGACCATCGACAACAAGAGCGGCGCCACTTACGGCAACGCGGCGCTCAAGCTGGTGGCGGGGGACGTGAACCGCGCCCAGGATCGCCTCCGCGACGCCCGGGCCATGGAGCTGGCGGCGAAAGCGGCGCCCGCCTCCAACGCTGGCCGCGAGTTCGTCTCCGAGGGGTTCTTCGAATATCACCTCTACACGCTCGACGGCCGTACGACGATCAAGGACAAGCTGATCTACTACGGCGCCCAGGACTACTACCGGAACGCGTACGGCGTGCCGGTTTCGAACCAGAAGATCGCGGTCTACCTCGAGGTCAAGAACAGCAAGGAGAACCGCCTGGGCCTGCCGCTGCCCAAGGGCAAGATTCGTGTCTACAAGGCCGACGGCTCAGGCAGCCAGCAGTTCATCGGCGAGGACTGGATCGACCACACGCCCAAGGACGAGCGCGTGAAGATCAAGATGGGCAACGCCTTCGACCTGGTCGGCGAGCGCACGCAGAAGGATTTCAAGAAGCTCGCCTCGAACCTCTACGAGGTCGAGTGGGAAATCGCCCTCCGCAACCACAAGAGCCAGGCCCAGACCGTGACCGTCATCGAGCCCGTCCCCGGCGACTGGCAGGTCCTGGCCTCGAGCCACCAGTACGAGAAGGTCGAGGCCCACACGCTGAAGTATCAGATCCCCGTCCCGAAGGAAGGCGCCGCCAAGCTCGTCTACCGCATCCGCATCCGCTTCTAGCTCTTGGAAATTGGGCGTGGTCCCCTTGAATGGTGGCGTGGGGCCCACGAAGCCTCGCGACTGACGCCGGTGCGCCGCGCCCGCCTGGCGCGAGCGTCACTTCCCGCGCTTGGCGAGATAGTCGGGGCCGACGAGCACTTCGCGGGGCTTGGCGCCATCGCCCGGACCGATGATCCGGTCCTGCTCCATCATGTCGACGAATCGCGCCGCCTTCGGATAACCGAGCCGCATCCGCCGCTGCAGGAACGAGATCGAGGCCTGGTGCTGGCCGATCACGAGATGCACGGCGTCCCAATACAGGTCGTCGCGCTCGGCGGCGGTCCCCTCGGCGACCTCCGACTCGGTCGCCAGCACGACCTCCTCGTAGACCGCGGTCCCCTGGCGGCGGAGGAAATCGCAGACCGCCCGGACCTCGTCGTCGCCGACCCACGCCCCGTGCACGCGCATCTGCTTGTTCGTCCCGGGCGGAACGAAGATCATATCGCCGCGTCCGAGGAGTTGCTCCGCGCCGTTGCCATCGAGGACCGTTCTCGAATCCACCTTCGAAGCGACTTGAAATGCAATTCGCGTCGGGAAGTTCGCCTTGATCAATCCGGTCACCACGTCCACCGACGGCCGCTGCGTCGCGATGATCAGGTGGATCCCGACCGCGCGCGCGATCTGGGCGAGGCGCACCAGCGAGGTCTGGACCTCGCCCGCCGACACCACCATGAGGTCGGCCAGCTCGTCCACGACGACGACCCAGTAGGGAAGATGCTCCTCCGGGCCGACGGCTTTGTTGTAGCCCTCGATGGACCGGACCTGCTTGGTCTGCAGGGTCTTGTAGCGCTCGTCCATCTTACCGACGATCCAGCGCAGACGCGCCGCCGCCTCCTTCGAGTCGGTGACCACGGGCGCCAGCAGGTGCGGAATCCCCTCGTACACGCTGAGCTCCAGGCGCTTGGGATCGATCAGGAGGAAGCGCACGTCGGCGGGCGTGGTCTTGTAGAGAATCGAGCAGATCATCGAGTTGAGGCCGACCGACTTGCCGCTGCCGGTGGCGCCCGCGACCAGCAGATGAGGCATGGCGGTCAGATCCGCGACGACGGGCGTGCCGGTCACGTCCTTGCCGAGGGCCAACGGCAGGCGTCCCTTGGACTCGGCGAACTCCGCGGAGACGAAGATCTCGCGCAGGTAGACGGTCACCGCCTCGGAGTTCGGCACCTCGATCGCGACGGTGCCGCGGCCGGGAATCGGCCCCACGATCCTGACGGAGGCGGATTTCAGCGCGAGCGCCAGGTCGTCGCCGAGATTCACGACCTGGCTGATCTTGACTCCGGGCGCGGGCTCGAACTCGTACGAGGTGATGATCGGTCCCGGGCTCACCTGGACGATCCGCCCCTCGACCTCGAAGTCCTGGAGCTTTCTCCGGATGGTCTCGGCGTTGTCCTGCAGCTCCCCGCGCGTCCGCTTGAGCTCGGACGCAGGGGGCACCTTGAGAAGCCCCACGGGAGGCAGCTGGAAGGTCTCGGCGCCGCCGCCGCCGAAGTCGAAGGTCTCCTGCCAGGCGAGCCCCTGCTCGGCCAGGCGTCCGCGCGGCCGCGAGGGCTCGACGACCACCGGCGGCGTCACAACCTCGGCCTCGCCGGACGCCAGCGCCCCGGCGGCGGCTGGCATCGGCTCCGCGCCCGCCCGTCCGGCGGAGACCGACGGAGCCTTGCGGCGCCGGAGCTTCACGAGTCGCGCCGTCGTGAGGCGCGCCACGGCGGCGTACGAGACGCGCGTCACGCAGAGCACGCCGATCGGCACGGCGGCGACGAGCGCGAGCCACGTGCCGACATCGCCGAAACCGGCGTGGAACACGGTCGTGACCGTGTACCCGACGATGCCGCCGCCAACCCCACTGCCAGCTCTCGTGATCTGGGTGAGCAGCCCGGCGGCGCTCACGAGCAGCGCCGCCAGCCCGGCGAGTGGCACCCAACCGCGTACCACGAGCGGCCGCAGGAACGCCGAGGCACCCCAGGCGCCGAGCAGGAGCGGCAGGAGGAAGCTGGCGTAGCCGAAAGACTGGAAGCTCACCCAGCCGAGCCAGACGCCGATGGGGCCGGTCGGGCCATGCTGCTCAGCGGGGGTGAGGGCGGGGTCGAACGTCGCGAGCGCGACCAGACCGAAGCCCGCCGCGAGGAGCGCCACGATGCCCTTCACCTCGCTCAGCCAGCGATCGCCGCCGCGCTTGCGGCGCCGGCGGGGCTTGGGGTCCGTGGAGACGAGTGTGGACATCAGACCTCCAGGATGATCGGCAGCACGACTGGCTTGCGACGAAAACGCTGGTTGACGAAATGGCGGACCGTCGAGCGCACCGTCGCGCCGACCTGCTCGCGGTCGGACGGGGCCTCGGGGTCGCGCTCGGCGAGCGCCGCGAGGACGGCCTTCTTCAGCTCCTCGAGGAGCGGCTCGTTCTCCTTGACGTACACGAACCCGCGCGAGGCGATCTCGGGGCCCGCGACGACTGCGCCCTCGCGGTCGACGGCGAGCGATACCGCCACCAGACCGTCTTCGGAGAGAAGCTGGCGGTCGCGCAGGACCACCGCGCCGATGTCGCCGATCGACTTGCCGTCCACCAGGACGCGACCGGCCGGGAAGGGGCCCACCAGACGCGCCGTGGTCTTCGACACCTCGACCCCCATGCCGTCTTCGATCAGAAAGACGCGGTCGGGCCCGATCCCGACGCTCTCGGCGAGCCGCGCGTGGGCGAGGAGGTGGCGGTACTCGCCGTGAACCGGGATGAAGTACCGGGGCCGCGTCAGGTTGAACATCAGCGTGAGGTCTTCCTGGCTCGCGTGGCCGGAGACGTGGACGAAGGCGTTGTCCTCGTAGAGCACCTCGGCCCCCAGGCGGTAGAGCGCGTTGATCACTCGCCCGCTTGTGTTCCGCCGCGGCCATGAGCGCCATCGCCGAGTTCGGCTCGCCCTGGCTCCCGGTCGAGAGGATCACCTGGCGATGCGCGGGAAGCTCGTCCAGCCCCTCCAGCGGCACGAGGACGCCGTCGGGCACGCGCAGGTAGCCGAGCTCCGCCGCGATCGTCACGTTCTTCTGCATGCTCATGCCCAGCAGCGCGACCCGCCGGCCGGTGCGGGACGCGAGCGTGAGTACCTGCTGGATGCGATGGATGTGCGAGGCGAAGGTGGCGACGATGATGCGCCCGGACGCACCCTCGAACCGCGTGGCGAGCGCTTGCCCTACCTCCACTTCCGAGCCCGTGTGGCCGGGCCGGTCCGCGTTGGTGGAGTCGGAGCAGAGCACGAGCACCCCCTGCTCTCCGAGCTCGGCGAACCGCCGGTAGTCGGGCAGCTCACCGTCGAGCGGGCTCGGGTCGAGCTTGAAGTCGCCGGTGTGGACGACCGTGCCGGCGGGCGTGTCGATCGCCAGGCCGATACCGTCGACGATCGAGTGCGTCACGCGGATCGCCTCGATGCCGAAGGGGCCGGCCTCGACACGCTCGCGCGGTCGTATGGTCCGGAGGTCCGCCGCCTCGGCGAGCCCGTGCTCGCGCAACCGCTCCGCGACCAGCGCCAGCGTCAGGGGGGTGCCGTACACGGGCACCATCGCCTCGCGGAGGAGATACGGCAAGGCGCCGATGTGATCCTCGTGGCCGTGGGTCAGGACAACGGCGTGGAACCCCGGGCGCCGGGCGAGCGCGTACGAAAAGTCCGGAATGACGTGGTCGATCCCGGGCAGCTCGTCATCGGGGAACATGAGGCCGCAGTCGATCGCAATCAAGTCCTCGCCGGACTCGACGAGCATCATATTGAGGCCGATTTCCCCCAGGCCACCGAGGGGGATCAGGCGGACGACAGGCTCCACGGAAACTCCTTTCCTGACGGCGGGTTGATCCTACCACCCCCCTCGCATTCGCCGAAGTTTCAAGACCCCTGGGTTGTGGTCGGGCTAGGGCCGGATTCACGTGCAGAGTCACCGTGCCCCAGCCCCGGCTGCGCCGGCACGATCCTGTTCTGAGCTCGGTCGCAACGGGTGATCGGTGGGGGGCAATCGGGGGGGAGCGGCGCTCGCTCCCCCCGATCTTCAACTAAAACGGCGCGGTGGCCTCGAGGCGCGCGAGGAGCTCCCCTGCGTGGCGCTGGAAGTCGGGGCGGGCCGCCGGCGGGATCGGCTCGCCGGGGATGAACTTCTCGCTGAGCGGGTTCACGAACGTGCCATGGCGCGCGACGCGGTAGTCGAGGTGGGGTCCCGTCGCGAGCCCGGTGGCGCCGACGTTCCCGATGATCTGCTTCTGCCGCACGCGCACGCCCGGCCGGAGGCCCTCGGTGATCCGGGAAAGATGGTTGTACTGGGTCTCGAAGCCCGAGCGATGCCGGAGATGGATCTGGATGCCGTTGCCCCCGTTCCACCCGGCGTGCACGACGACGCCGTCGGCGACGGCGCGGACCGGCGTGCCGACCGGCGCTCCGTAGTCGATCGCCAGATGAGGACGCACTCCGCCGAGGATCGGATGCGGACGCGCGTAGGTGAAGCCCGAGGTGATGCGGGAGAACTCGAGCGGTGACTTGAGGAAGCTCTTCCGGAGCGACTGACCGGCCAGGTCGTAGTGTCCGTAGCGCGACGCCTGCTCCAGCCCGATGCCGGTCAGCGTCTTGCCCCCGCTCGCGTACTGGGCGACCAGGATCCGGCCGTAGTCGACGAAGTCGTTGCCCGCGTAGCGCTTCTCGACCAGGAGACGAAAGCGGTCGCCGACCCGGGTGTCGGCGGTGAAGTCGAAGTCCGAGGAGAAGATCTCGACCAGACCGAGCACGAGCCGGGCCGACTCGCCGGTCCGCTCGACCGCATCGAAGAGTGAGCGCTGCACCACGCCGCTCACCGCCTCCACCCGAACGTCGGGAAGGGTCTCGGCACGGCCCACCTGCCAGCCACCGCGCACGGGGCGGGCGGCGAACGACAGCCACGGGTTGGCCTCGTACCGGACCGCGATGGGCTCGTCTCGGAAATTCGAGATGATCTCGACCGCGGCGCCGAGCCGGAGTTTCCGAAGGTCCGCACCGTTTCTCGCGAACTGCGCGGCGAGCTCGTTGGCGGCGCGGGCCTCGATACCTCCGCGCATGAGCGTGCGCGCGAGGGTATCCCCTCGCCTCACCTCGACGCTGCGGGTCGTCATCGGAAACGCGGGGCGCGGGACGATGGCGACCGGCGCCGGCCCTGGAAGCCATCTGGGTGCAGGAGCCATGCCGGGCCAGACGTAGAGGTACGTGGACAGCGCGAGCCCGGCGAGGCTCGCCGTGAACAATGCGGTGACCACCGCGGAGCGCGTCGGCATCACATCCATAATACCGAGAGCGGGCAAGCCCGGGTGGAAAATTCAACCAATGTAAGGGTTTTCCGGACAGCGTCCTCTACAATCAGTGGTGGCCGCGCGTGCCGGCGGCCTCAAGCCACGGACCAAGCCTGCGGCGACCCCGCCCGGCTCAGGACAGCCGGGCGGTCAATTCCGCAAACTCGAGAAGGGTGAGGGTCTCAGCGCGCCGTGTCGGGTCCACCCCGGCCCCTGTCGCTGCCCGCCGAACGACGTCCAGGGGAAGACCGAGCCCCGCCCCGAGCGCGTTGGCCAGCATCTTCCGCCGCTGGGCGAACGCCGCCCTGACGACGGTCTCGAAGCGCCGCGCGTCGGCCAGCGGAACACGCGGCTCCCGCAGCGCGCGGAGGTGGAGCACCGCCGATTCCACCGTCGGGGGCGGACGAAAGGCGCCGGGGGGCACGCGGAGGGCGACGCGCACGTCGCAGTAGATCTGGGTGAACACGGAAAGGCTTCCGTAGGTCTTGCTCCCGGGCGGGGCCGCGACGCGCTCGGCCACCTCGAGCTGGAGCATCAGGGCCATCTCGTGGATTGCGTCGCGGGCCTTGATCAGCGCCATGAGGATTGGCTTCCCGACGCTATAGGGCAGGTTGCCGACGATCAGCACGCGCCCGCCGGGCGGCGCCGCGAGCTGCGTGTAGTCCCACGTCCGGGCGTCCGCGTCGAGGACCTCGACCATGGGAAGCCGCGCCCGCAGCTCGGCGGCCAGGACCGGATCGATCTCGAGCGCGATGACCCGGCCGGCTCGACCCGCCAGGACGCCGGTCAACGCGCCGGCCCCCGGCCCGATCTCGACGACGAGGTCGTGCGATGTCGGCGCGACGAGATCCACGATCGCGCAGGCGATCGCCCCGTCGCGGAGAAAGTGCTGGCCGAGCGCTTGGCGCCTCGTCATCGTCCGCCCCGATGCCCTATGGCCGGTGGCGCGCCCGGCTACGGCGCCCGGCGCGCCGCGAGGTCGGCCATGAGCGCCGCGAACACGCGCCGCACCTCGGCGGCGGTGGTCTCGCGATCGCCGGAGTTGTCGATGACGTAGTCCGCCAGCTTGGCCTTCTCGGCGAGCGGCATCTGGCTGGCGACCTTCCGCCGGCCCTCAGCGTCGTCGGTGCCGTCGCGTGTCCGGAGGCGCGATGCCTGGGTCGCCTCGTCAGTGACGACGACGACCAGACGGTCCATGTTCCTGTAGCCGCCGCTCTCGATCATCACGGGCGCGTCGAAGACCACGATGCCCGCGAACCCCTGCGCGGCCAGCTCGTCGAGACGCGTCTGGAATCGGGCGCGGATCGCGGGATGGGTGATCGCCTCGAGCCGCTTGCGCCGGTCGGGATCGGCGAAGACGATCGCACCGAGCTTCTTCCGATCGAGCGTACCGTCGGCGTTCACGACGCCGCGGCCGAAGTCCGCCACGATCTGCTTCCAGGCCGGCTGCTCCGGCTCGACCACGTCACGGGCGAGCCGGTCGGCGTCGATGATCTCGCAGCCGAGCTGCCGGAGCAGCTCCGAGACCGTGCTTTTCCCCGTCGCGATGCCGCCGGTGAGCCCGACGAGCAGGAACCGCGGCGGGCCGCTCATACCTCGGCCCAGTCGCCGCCCGTCTTCACGTCGACCACGACGGGAACCTTCAGCGGCAGGGCCGACGCCATGATCTCCCGGGCGAGCGCCTCGACCGCGCCGACCTCGTCGGGCGGCGCCTCGAAGAGAAGCTCGTCGTGGACCTGCAGCAGCATCCGCGCGCGCAGCCCGCGCGCGACGAGCGCGGCCTGCACGCGCACCATCGCGATCTTGATCATGTCGCTGGCCGTGCCCTGGACGGGCGCGTTCATCGCCATGCGCTCGGCGGCGTTGCGGGCGACGAGGTTGCCGCTCGCGAGATCCGGCAGGTAGCGGCGCCGTCCCAGGAGCGTGCTCACGTAGCCGCGCTCGCGCCCCTCGGCTTCTGGTCGATCCTGGTCGCCTGCGACAGGCCGAACGCGGAGACGCCGTAGAGGATCGCGTAGTTGGCGCTCTTGGCGATCGTGCGCTGGAGCGACGTGACCGCGGATGCCTCGACGTGGAACACCTCCGAAGCCGTGCGCGTGTGGATGTCCTCGCCGCGCCCGAACGACTCGATCAGCGCGGGCTCCTCCGAGAGGTGCGCGAGGATGCGAAGCTCGATCTGCGAGTAATCGGCGGCGACGAACCGCCATCCGGCTTCGGGAATGAACGCCTTGCGGATGCGACGGCCGAGCTCGGTGCGGATCGGAATGTTCATGAGGTTCGGGTCCTGCGAGCTGAGCCGTCCGGTCGCCGCCACCAGCTGGTTGAACGTCGTGTGGATCCGGCCCGTGCGCGGGTCGATGAGTCCGGGCAGCGTGTCCGCGTACGTGCCCTTGAGCTTGGCGAGGCTCCGGTGCTCGAGGATCTTCGCCGGCAGCGGATGCCCGACCGCCAGCTCGGTCAGCACGTCGGCGTCCGTGGAGTATCCGGTCTTCGTCCGCCGGATGGGGGGGAGCTTCAGCTTCTCGAAGAGGATCTGGGCCAGCTGCTTGGGCGAGGCGATGGTGAACTCGCCGCCGGCCAGCTGATAGATCTCGCGCGTGAGATTGTCGAGGTCGCGCTCGAGCTCCTTGGCGAACGCTTCGAGGCGGCCGGGATCGACGCGGATGCCGTGACGCTCCATGAGGGCGAGCACCGGAATGAGCGGGCGCTCGATCTCCTCGTAGATCGTCCAGAGCTCACGGGCCCTGAGCTCGGCGCCGGCGTGCTCCCAGTACCGCCACACGAACGCCGCGCGTGCGCCGAGGGCCCGGGTGGGATCGGCCGACGGCGGGCAGTCACCGAACGCCTCCATGCAGACCTGCTCGAGCCGGTAGGTCTGCCTTGCCGAGTTGAGCAGGTACGCCGCGACCGCGGTGTCGTGGACCGGGGGCAGGGCGGCGCCGAGTGCGAGCCAGGATTCGATGAGCGGCTTCACGTCGTGGACGATCAGCTCGTGCTCCCCGAGGGGCTCGGGAGCCTCGCCGGCCCCGACCTCGGCCGCGCCCGGGCCCGGGTGGAACAGTGCCAGACCGGTGATGCGGGGATCCGGCGGCCGCGCCTCGCCGGCCCAATCGAGCGCCAGCGGCGCCCCGGCGGGGACGCTGGCGATCCACGCGGCGATCGCGGCCTGCCCCTCGAGGGACTTCGTCGGCTCGTGGGTCGCTGGCGCCGCGGGCGGCGGCGGCAGGTCCTTGACAAGTCGCGAGAACTCCATCTCCATCCAGAGCGCGCGAAGCTTGCCCCAGTCGGGCTCGACGCGGCGGAACGCGTCGAGATCGACGGCGACGGGCACCTGGCGGTTGAGGAGCGCCAGCTCGCGCGAGAGGAGCGCGTCCTTGCGGCCGACGGCCAGCGTCTCGCGGAGCTTGCCGGGGACGAGCGCGAGATTCTCGTAGAGACGCTCGACGGAGCCGAACTGGCCGATGAGCTTCACCGCGGTCTTCTCACCGACGCCGCGGACGCCCTTGATGTTGTCGATGGTGTCGCCCATCAGCGCGAGCACGTCGGCGATCTGCCCGGGCTCGACGCCCCAGCGCTCGCGCACCTTCGCCTCGTCGTAGAGGATGGGCTCGCCGGTGCGGCCCGAGACGCTCAGCACCCGGACACGGGGGCCGACGAGCTGCAAGAGGTCCTTGTCGCCGCTCACGACCACGACCTCGAGCTCCGGGATGGCGAGCGCCTGGTCGACCACCGTGGCCAGGACGTCGTCGGCCTCGAATCCCGGGACCTCGAGCACCGGCGTGCGGAGCGCCTCGAAGAGCCGCCGCACGTAGGGAAGCTGGCGGACCAGGTCGTCGGGCATCGCGCTGCGCGTTGCCTTGTACTCGGCCGACAGAGCGTCGCGGAAGGTCGGGCCCGGCGGATCCCAGGCGATCGCCAGGTAATCGGGCTGCTCCTCGCGGATCAGCTTCCACAGCATGGTGCTCAGGATCAGCACGGCATGGCTCGGCACCCCTCTGGACGTCGACAGGTATCCCACCGCGTGGTACGCGCGGAACAGGTGCGAGTGGCCGTCCATGACGAAGAGGCGGTTCATGGGAGCGGCTCGTTCATGTGCTGTTCGTACACTCTTCGAACGGCGGTCGTGTGCTCGCGGAATGCCTCGAGGAACGCCTGCCGCGACTCGTAGCCGAGGGCGCTTGCAACGCGCGCGGGCATCGGACCGGCCAGCTCCAGGGTGTCCGAGGGACGCGCGCCGAAGAGCCGGAGCGCCGCGGACACGCGCCGGAGAAAACGGTAGCGCGCGCCGAGCTCGGACGCCGCGATCGGCTCGAGAGCGGCGGCGCGCGCGAGGCCGGTGAGCGCCGCCGTCGTCGTGAACCGTCGCACCTCGGGATGGCGGTGGCCGTGGACGAGCTGGAACGCCTGGACGAGGAACTCCACGTCCACGAGCCCACCACGTCCGTACTTCACGTGGATGCGCCCGCGCGTCTCCCGGCCGAGCTCACGCTCCATCCGCGTGCGCACCTCGGCGATCTCCTTGAGCGCCGGGCGCGGCAGCGCATCGCCGTAGACCAGCCGGCGGAGCGCGACGCGCACCCGCCGGGCAAGGGCCCGATCGCCGAGGATCAGCCGCGCACGGGTCAACGTCTGCCGCTCCCACAGGTCACCATGCTCCAGATAGTAACGCTCCAGCGCCGCGACGCTCGAGGCGAAGCCGCTCCCCTTGCTGCCGGGCCGCAGCCGCAGGTCCACCGGGAAGGCGACGCCCGCGGCCGTGATGTCCCCGAGCACGCCCGCCAGCCGCTCGACCGCGAGGCTGTAGTACCAGTGGGCGTCGATCGGCTCGGCGCCGTCGGTTTTGCCGTCCTCGCCAAAGACGACGAAGAAGCGCCCGGACTCGTCGCGCGGCACGCCGTGGCGCTCGGCGAGCGGCTCCTGAGCGAGAAGCCAGCCGGCCGCGAGGGTCGCCTCGGCGAGCGCGGTCATCTCGCGCGAGTACCCGTCGATGGTGGTGATGCCGAGCACGTAGCGCCAGACGACGGCCAGCTCCTCGGCCTGCTTGACGCGACGCAGCCGGTCGCGCCGCTCGACCGGTGAGGCTCCCGGAGCGAATACCGCGGCCAGCGCGGCGCGGAAGGCGGGCTTCGACTTCCGTCGCAGGAGCCGCTCCGGGCTCGCCAGCGATGCGAGCAGCTCGGGCTGGGCGATCAAGAGCTCGGTGAGGAGATCGCCGCCGGCGCAGACCTTGACGAGCCCGAGGAGGAGGTCGGGATCCTTGGCCAGGAGCTCGATGAGCCCCGCGCGCGGTCCGGTCGCCGCGAGAAGCCGCTCGAATTGATTCAGCGCCTCGTCCGGGTCTGGACTCTTCCAGAGCGCGTCCAGGAGTATCGGATAGAGACGCTCGAGCGTGGCATGCAGGTGCGCCGCATACGGCACCAGCGGGCGGCCCTCCAGGATGAGCTGCAGATTGTGCCGCGCGCGCTCCGGGTCCTTGAACCCGGTCGCCCGCAGCGCCGAAAGAGTCGCCAGGCGCACGCGGCGGCGCGGCCCGAGCGCACGGGTGGCGAAAAACTCGCGGAAGGCCCGATGCACGGCGGTCGTGATCGCCCGGTGGCGAGTCTGGAGCTCCCTGGCTGCGCGCGCGGGCGGGAGCTGGACGCCGATGCGCCGGGCCAGGCGCCCGAGCGCGAGCGGCTCCGTCGGCAGCGTGTGGGTCTGGAATTCGTGCAGGATCTGGAGGCGATGCTCGACTGTTCTGAGATGGACGTAGGCTCGGGACAGCAGCCGACCGAGGTCGGGCGCCAGATATCCACGCTCGGTGAGCCGGAAAATCGCCTTCAGCGTGTTCGCCTCACGCAACCACGCATCGTCGCCCCCGTAAAGGAGCTGGAGCGCCTGGACGATGAACTCGATCTCGCGAATTCCGCCCCGCCCGAGCTTGACGTTGGTCGCCTCGTTGCCCCTGGCCCGGACGACGCTGTCCATCTGCGCCTTCATCGCCCGGATGGCCGGGACGATCCGCGCGTCGACGCCGAGACGGTAGACGGTGTCTCGAGCCAGGTCCTTGAAACGGGTGCCGACGCCGGCGTCGCCGGCCGAGATGCGCGCCTTGATGAGGGCCTGTCGCTCCCACAGCTCGGCGCGCTCCCGGTAGTACTCGCGGTACCCGTCGAGCGACAGGACGATCGCGCCCATCCGCCCTTCGGGCCGGAGCCGTAGATCGACGCGAAACGCGTAGCCTTCGTCGGTGGCCTCCTCGAGCAGCGCGACCAGCTCGCGGCAGACGCGCGCGAAGTACTCTCCGTTGGCACGGCGTCCGGCGCGGCCGCCGGCCGTCTCGCCGTCGGCCCCGTAGACGAACATGAGATCGATGTCCGACGAGTAGTTGAGCTCGTCGCCACCGAGCTTGCCCATGGCGACGACCGCGAGCCCGACTTCGGATCCGTCGGGCCCGATCGGGGCGCCATAGTCGGCGCGAAGGGTCGCGGCGGCCGTGCGGAGCGCCTCCCCGATGCACGCGTCGGCCAGGTGCGACAGCTCCTCGGTCGTCACCGAGAGGTCGGCGTCGCCCAGCAGGTCGCGCGCGCCGATGCGCAGGAGATGGCGGTACTTGAAGCGCCGCAGCGCATTCATCCGCGCGTCCCGCGTCTCGAACGGGCCGAGCGTCTGCGCCAGGTCGGCCGCCAGGTCCTCGGCGAACCAGACCCGCATCGTGGCGGGCTCGAGCAGCCACGCGAGGCTGCTCGGGCGCCGGCGCAAGACGTCGGCGAGCACCTGGCTCGAGCCGTCCAGGCGCGCCAGCAGCGGCGCCGCGCCGGGATGCTCGGCGAGCGTGCGGAAGAACACCGACCGGTCGACGACATCCGCGTAGCGCTCGAGGTTGTTGAGCGCCATGTCGGGGTCCGGCGCCGCCGCCAGCTCGGCCAGGAGGCGCGGAAAAGCCGGCGCCAGGAGCTCCGCGTCGCGCGGCGTCGGCGTGAGGCTCTCGAGGTTCGCCGCCGCCGCGGCCGGGTCAGCGAACCCGAGCTGCTGCAGCGTCCGCCGGAGCCGGGCCGCCGCGCCGCGGTCGCTGGCGGTCAGGAGCCGGGCGGTGTCGGCGTTCAGACCGCCGACTCGCCCGTCTCGCCCGTGCGAATACGGATCGACTCGTTCATCGGCAGCACGAACACCTTGCCGTCGCCGATGGAGCCGGTCTTCGCCGCGCCGGCGATGGTCGCGACGACCTTGTCCACCAGCGCGTCGGGGACGACGACCTCGATCTTCACCTTGGGGAGGAAGTCGACCGTGTACTCCGAGCCCCGATAGAGCTCCGTGTGCCCTTTCTGCCGGCCGAAGCCGCGCACCTCGGTGACCGTCATGCCGATCACCCCGATCCCCGTGAGCGCCTCCTTGACGTCGTCCAGCTTGAAGGGCTTGATGATGGCCTCGACCTTTTTCATCTCAGACCTCCTCGAGAATCGAGATCGCGAGCGACGACACGTGCGAGCTGATGCGTTTCAGGTTGGTCAGGACGTCCAGATGGATCTCCGACGTCTCGATCGACTCGGCCAGCCCGGCGCGCAGGCGTCCCAGATGGGATTCCCGCAGATCGCGCTCGCGCTGCCGCATCACCGCGCGCTGGTCCAGTACCTCCTGCGCGAGGGCGCGGTCGTTCGCGGCGAAGGCGGCGATGACGCGCTCGAGATTCTTCGAGACCATGCCGTGGAACTCCTGGATCTCGGCCCAGCCGGCGTCCGAGAACCGGCGGGCCTGGTAGAGCTTCTTGCGGCCGAGCTCCATCAGGTTCTTGTCGATGATGTCCCCGATGTTCTCGAGGTTGCCGATGACCGAGATGAGGCCGATCTCCTTCCGGCCGAGGTCCGGCCCCATCGCGTCGCGCCCGAGGCGCGCCAGGAACAGCTTGATCTCCCGCTCGAGGAAGTCGACCTGGTCGTCGCGTCGCTCCACGTCCTCGAGCAGCTCGTGGTGGCTGCTCGCGAAGACGATCGGCACGTCGCGCAGCATCCCCTGCACCACGTCGGCCATGCGGAGCGCCTCGCGCGTCGCCTGGCCCAGCGCGAGCGACGGCTGATCGAGGGAGCGCTCGTCGACGTACCGCGTGCGGAAGGGGCTGTCGCCCTGCTGGTCGTCGGGCACGAGCGCCTCGATCGCCCGCGCGGCCAGCGGCGTGAACGGCAGGAACACGAGGCTGATGCCGATGTTGAAGAACGTGTGGGCGTTCGCGATCTGGCGGGCCGGGTCGGACGCGGTGCTCGCCAGCACGGCGGTGAAGGGGCCGATGAACGGGACGACCAGCGCGGCGCCCAGCAGCTTGAACGCGATGTGAGCGACGGCCACGCGCTTGGCCTCGGCCGTGGCGCCGACCGACGCGGTGAGGGCGGTCGCGCACGTCCCGATGTTGGCCCCGAGCACCACCGCCACGGCGCCGTCGAGCGGCAGCAGCCCCTGATGCGCGAACGCGAGCGCCAATCCCAGCGTGGCCGCCGACGAGGTGACGAGGGCGCTGACGACCGCGCCGGTCAGCACGCCGATCGCCGGGTTCTGGCCGATCCCGTTGAGGAGATCGAGCGCCAGGGGCGTCGACCTGAGCGGCTCCACGTTGTCGAGAATGAGCTTGAGGCCGAGGAACAGGAGGCCGAGCCCGAGGAGCGCCTGGCCCAGGTCCTTCGGCACCCGCCGGCGGGCGACGAACGTCATCAGGAAGCCGAGCCCGACGAGCAGTGGTGAGTAGTCGGTGAAGCGGAAGGCGATCAGCTGCACCGTGAAGGTCGTGCCGATGTCGGCGCCGAGGATGATGCCCAGCGTCTGCCGGAAGGTCATGAGCCCCGCGGAGACGAAGCCGATCAGCATGAGCGTCGTCGCCGCCGAGGACTGGATGATGGCCGTGATCGCCGCGCCGGAGGCCACGGCCGAGAGCCGATGGCGCGACATTCCCGTGAGCAGGCTGCGCAAGCGGCCGCCGAGCGCCCGCTGGAGCGCCTCGCCGCTCAGCCGGATGCCGTAGAGCAGGAGCGCCATGCCCCCGAACAGGGAGAGCAGGACCGTCACGGCGCTCGCTCTGTGTCGGAGGCTGGGGGTGCCGCGCCACCCCCAGCCTCCGACACGTCAAACCACCTGGTGTGAGGGGCGGAGGGTAGGTGGGCGGTGTCGTTGACGGACACCAGGCGCGGCGGCCGCGCGATCGTGAGCGAGCAGTTGTCGATCCGCATCCGCCAGAGCGAGTTGAACGAGATGCCGAGCAGATGGCAGAGATAGACGCTGATCACCCCGCCGTGCGCGACGACGAGGACGTCGTCGCCGTTTCGATGGCTCGCGCCGATCCGCCCGATCGCCTGGAGGACGCGGGCGCAGACGTCCGGCAGCGGCTCGCCGCCGGGCGGCGGGCAATCGAGCGGCGACCGGACCCACGCGAGATACGGATTGCCCTCGCGGGCGCGGATCTCGTCGACCGTGCAGCCTTCCCATTCGCCGAGCGATAGCTCGCGCAGCTCGGGGATCGGCACCAGCGGGATT
>QHSR01000183.1 GCA_003221635.1 Candidatus Rokuibacteriota bacterium
CGGCCACCCGCGCGCGCATCCCGGCGGCCGGAATCTTCATGCGATACACGAGCGTCGCACTCCGCCCCGGCGAGAGCCGCGTGTCGAAGGCCTCGCGCGAGAGGTCGAGGGCCACCTCGCGCCCGATGATCTTCTGGCGGCGGCTGCCGGGCACCACCCCGCCCGCGTCGTTCAGCAGCTCGGCGCTCAGGACGACTCGGGGCGTGACATAGGTCGGGAACGCGTGGCCGATTCGCGTGCTGGTCACGCGGAGGGTGACGAGCGCGACGTCGCCCGGGCGGTAGCGCACGGCGCCCGCCTTGGCCGTGATGCTGAGTCCCGACCGCACCATGTCGGCGTCGTGGATCCCGCGCCAGCGGTGACGCCGATCGGGCATGTGGCAGTCCTGGCACTGGACGCCCGCGCGGGCGAACCGGCTCGTCTTCCACTCGTCGTAGGTGCTCTGGAGCAGCTTGCCGTTCAGCGCGAACCCGTCGGGGGCGAACTGGTGGCAGCCGCCGCAGAACTCGGACTTGAGGAACGCGGGTGTGCGGGTGACGCCGTGGTGGGGCAGCGTCTCGCGCGCGACGCCGCTCGCGAGCGAGCCGTCGCGCCGGGGCGGGCCGAAGCGCTCGTGGCCCCGCACGTGACAGCCGGCGCACGGCACGCCCTTGGCGCGGAGCGAGCCGTCGTGCGCGGGGTTGGGCCGCACCTCGTTGCCCTCGGCGACCAGCGGCGACTGCTCGGCGAGCGGCGCATGACACGTGAGACATGCCAGCGCCGACCGCGGGTCCCCCTCGAGCATCTCCACGAGCTGCCCCTCGACGCCGGGGCCGATCGCGGCCGCATGCGTGCTCTCTCGCCAGTCGGCGAGCTGCGCGGGGTGGCACGTCCCGCACGCCTCGGGGTGGAGCGAGGCCTCCAGCGGCGAGAAGCGGGCGGGCGGCGGACCCTGAGGCGCCAGCGGCAGGCGCCAGTGCCGCTGGAGAAAGTCCTGGATCGCATCGGCGCCGACGGCGGCGGTGCCGAGCAGCACGGCCAGCGTCGCCGCGCCCGCGGCGCGAAGGCGGAGTCGCATCGACGAAGGCATGATAGCGCGGGCCGACTGGAGTACAGTATGGCCCGCAGTCATCCTGCTCGCTGCCTGGAGAGCGTCGTGGATCCGTACCGTTTGCCGCGGCATGTGCGACCGACCCGTTACGATCTACGGCTCGAGCCCGACCTGACGACGCTCACCTTCGCGGGCGCGCAAACGGTCACGCTCGAGGTCGCGGAGCCGACGTCGGAGATCGTCCTGAACGCGGTCGAGCTCACGATCGACGAGGCGACGATCACGGACGCGCGGGGCGACTCCCGCCGGGGTGCGCCCCTCTTCGACGAGCCGGCGGAGCGCTGCCGGCTCACGTTCCCGTCGACGATCGAGCCGGGCACGTGGCGGCTGCGTCTGGCGTTCAGGGGGACCCTGAACGACAAGCTCCGCGGCTTCTACCGGTCGAGCTACAAGGATCCGAACGGCGAGGTCCGGCTCATGGCCGCCACGCAGTTCGAGGCGACCGACGCCCGCCGCGCGTTTCCGTGCTGGGACGAGCCGGACTTCAAGGCCGTGTTCGCGGTGACGCTCGTGATCGACCCGACGCTCACGGCCGTGTCGAACACGGCCGTCGTCGGCGAGCGGGTCGAGGGCGGACGCAAGATCGTCACGTTCGCGGACTCGATGAAGATGTCCACCTACCTGGTCGCGTTCGTCGTGGGCGAGCTGGAGGCGACCGACCCGGTGCTGGTGGGGAAAGCGCCCGTGCGCGTCCGGTGCGTCCCGGGCAGGCGCCGGCTCGCCGCCTTCGGTCACGAGATCGCGGTCGCCTCGCTCCGCTTCTTCGAGGACTACTACGGCCTGACGTATCCGGGCGACAAGCTGGATCTCCTGGCGATCCCGGACTTCGCGGCCGGGGCGATGGAGAACCTCGGCGCGATCACCTTCCGCGAGACGGCGCTGCTGGTGGACGAGCGCGCCGCCTCGCACAGCGAGCTCGAGCGCGTCGCCGACGTGGTCGCGCACGAGAACGCGCACATGTGGTTCGGCGACCTCGTCACGATGACGTGGTGGAACGGTATCTGGCTCAACGAAGCGTTCGCCACGTTCATGGAGATGCTCGCGGTCGACGCCTGGAAGCCCGAGTGGCAGCGCTGGACGACCTTCGGCGTCTCGCGTGCCGCCGCTCTCTCGGTCGACGGGCTCCACTCGACGCGGCCGATCGAGTTCCACGTCGGCGCCCCGCGCGACGCCGACGCGATGTTCGACGTGCTGACCTACGAGAAGGGCGCGTCCGTGCTCCGGATGCTCGAGCAGCATCTCGGTCCGGCGGTCTTTCGCGACGGCGTCCGCGAGTACCTCCGGCGGCACGCCTACGCCAACGCCGACACCGGCGACCTCTGGGCCGCGCTCGGCCGCGCCGCGCGCCAGCCGATCCCGGCGGTGATGGACGGCTGGATCTTCCAGCCCGGCTATCCGCTCGTGAGCGCCCGGATCGAGGGGGGCGAGCTCGTGCTGAGCCAGGAACGCTTCACGTACCTGCCCGAGCCCCTGCCCGGATCCACGCCCGCGGCGCGGGATCAGCGCTGGCAGGTCCCGGTGCAGGTGCGGATCACCGCCGCCGGGCGCGCGGCGACCGAGCGCCGGCTGCTCGCGGGGCCGGAGACGCGGCTCGCGGTGCCCGAGCGCCTCGACGTGGTCCTCGTCAACGAGGGCGGCCACGGCTTCTATCGCGTGCGCTACAGCGCCGAGCTTCTCGGTCACCTCCTGGACGCCCTGCCCGAGCTCTCCTCGATCGAGCGATTCAACGTCGTGAACGACGCCTGGGCGGTGACCGTGGCGGACCTCATGGCCCTGCCCGATTACCTCGAATTGACGGCGCGCTTCCGCGGTGAGCGCGACCGGAACGTGTGGTCGGTCCTGCTCGCCTCGTTCGCCACGCTGAACCGGATCGTCGAGCCCGGGCTCCGGCCGCGGCTCGCCGCGCTCGTGCGCAGCCGTGCGACGCCCGTCTTCGAGGCTCTGGGCTGGATGGTGCGGCCCGGGGACGACGAGCTGACGCGCCAGCTCCGTGGCGATCTGGTGCGCGCGCTCGGCGTGCTCGGCGACGACACCGCGGTGCAGGCGCGCGCCGCCGAGCTGTACGCGGGGGCGGCGGGCGCCGTCGATCCGAACGTCCTCCCCGCCCTCATCGCGGTGCTGGCCCACGCGGGCGACGCCGCGCGCTACGACGAGTTCCTGAAGCGGTTCCGCTCGGCGTCCACGCCCCAGGAGGAGCAGCGGTACCTCTACGCCCTGGCTGGTTTCCGGCAGCGCGATCTGCTCGCGCAAACGCTGGCGCGCACGATCAACGGGGAGTTCCGGACCCAGGACGCGCCGTTCGTGGTGCGGTCGCTGCTGATGTCCGTCTACGGTCGCGAGCTCGCGTGGGAGTTCGTCAAGACGAACTGGGACACGATGGAGCGGCAATACCCGAAGGCCGGGCTCCGGCGCTTGGCCGAGGGCGTGATCGGGCTCGCCACGCCCGAGCTGGAGCGAGATGTGCACGCGTTTTTCCAGAAGGGCCGGATCGAGTTCGGCGGCAAGACGCTCGAACAGTACCTGGAGCAGCTGCGCATCGCCGTACGCCTGCGCGAGCGCGAGTCCGCGTCGCTCGCCACGTATCTCGCGCGAGTCGGCTGAGGCGATCATGCGACGACTGGTTCGGACGGCGGCGGTGACGGTGACCGTGGCCGGGCTCTCCGGGTATGCGGCGCTCACGGCCGGCCAGCACGACCACGGCGGCGGTCCGGCGCAGGGGCATCAGGCGGCACAGGCGTGCGCGACCGAGTTCGACAAGGTCGTCGGTCAGGGCCGTGGCTTCGGCCTGGCCTTCGCGCCTGCTCGAGGCCGAAGCGAAGCTGCGGCGCCTCTTCGCCGAGCGCGCGGCCGACGACGCGGCGGTGCACACGGCGGTCGGCGAGGTCGAGCGCGCCCGGAGCGAGGTTCGCCTGGTCCATCTCCTGACACATCTCAAGACCCGCGACCTCCTGACC
The DNA here is from genome assembly GCA_003221635.1 of Candidatus Rokuibacteriota bacterium. Classification (GTDB taxonomy): domain Bacteria; phylum Methylomirabilota; class Methylomirabilia; order Rokubacteriales; family CSP1-6; genus AR31. The sequence goes on from QHSR01000183.1 coordinate 4,045, forward strand.
GACGAGCAGCGGCGGATCTACCACCAGGCCCGCTGGGGCGCGCCCTAGCCGCCGCGACGCCTCCCCGCTGACGGGGAGCCGCACGCCGTCGCCGACCGATCACTTCGGCGCAGCCGCCGCGCGCCCGCGCGCGGCTTCGAGCGCCTTCGCGGGCGAGAACCAGCGCTGGGCGACGATCGTCGGGATCACCGCGCTCGCGACGACCGCCGTGACGAGAACCGAGAACTGCCCTCGGTCGAGGATGCCGGCGTTGAGGCCATAGAGCGAGGAAATCGTCCCGAAGGTCAGCCCCGTGGACATGAGGAGCGTGGTGAACATCGCGTCCCCGGGAACCCAGCGTCGGGCGAGCGGGTACACGCCGAGAATCTTCGTCGCTTGCTTGACCCCGAAGAGCAACGCCAGCAGGCCGAAGTTCGCCCAGACGAGTGCCAGCGAGACGTTCATCCCACCCTTGAGGAAGAAAAACGGCGTGAGGAGGGCGAACGCCACGACCCGGAACCGACGCGTCAGCTCCGGATGCTCGTGGAAGATGCGCGCGAGGGCCAGCCCGAGCACAAATGCGGGGAGCACCGCGTGGCTTTGCGCCTTTTCCGCGAAGAACATGAGCACCAGCAGGGCCGCGACGGCGCCCTTGATCTCCGGCTCGATCACGCGCGCGCCATAGCGTGAGAAGAACCACGGCTGGAGCGCGACCATGGCCCAGACGACGAGCACGGAGACGCCCAGAAACGGCACGAGCCACCACGTCGGTCGGACGAACAGGAGGGCCAGCGCCAGCGCAGTGCCGAAGTCGGTCACGAAGGTCGCGGCCATGATCAGCTTGCCGAGCGGCGTGAGCGTCAGTCCGGTCTCCACGAGCACGGCGTAGACCACGGCGAGCGACGTCGTGGAGAGCGCGACCCCGGCGATCTGGGCCGACGGCGTGGACCAGTCAAGAACCCACGCACAGAAGAGCCAGGCCCCGAGGAACGGCGCCGCGAATGAGACGCCGCCGATCAGCACGCTCTCCTTGAGCTTCTCCTGCATCACTCGTGGATCGACCTCCGCACCGGCGAGGAACGTCAGGAGGATGCTGCCGAATGACGCAAGGAAGTCCATCCACGGCGGGCTGGACAGCCCAAGAAAGTTCCCGGCAACGACGCCGAGGCTGATCTCGATCAGCGCCACCGAGATCCCCAGCTCGACGGAAGCGACGCTCGCGAGGAGAATGAGCAGACCGGCGATCACGGCGACCAGGAGATTCTCCATCCGTTCCGTCCCCCTCTCGTGCTGGCATGCTGCGCTCTCCCTCGCCCGTGGGAGAACAAAAAACCCCTACCGGCGTCACGGCCGGTAGGGGCCATCAGCCTCGCGATCCTGGAGGCGGTCTCGGGCGAACCCCATCGCCCTCAATCAGCGCATTCATTATCGCGCGCTCGAGCCCGCGGTCAAGACGGTCTCAGGCCGAGGGCGTCGCGACCCGCCGGTCCTCGACGACGGTCGCCGTTGGTCAGGCGATCTCGATCGGTTCGTCGATGTACACCGTGTACGTGCGCGGCCGGCCGCGCTCGGCGTCCTGCGGATTGACGTACATGATGGAGGTCCGGCCTCGGATCTCGCGCGGGAGGATCGCGACCCGGACAAAGCTCGTCGGCACTCTCCGCGCGGGAGCCTCGCCCACGGTGAGCTCGAGCGCGCCGGCGATCAGACAGCGGATGCCGCCGCCTCGGTGCCGGTGCGGCAGCGCGACGCCGGCCGGCGCGAAATCGACCCGATCGGCGCGCATCAGGTATTCCGCGCGCGGGTCGAGATCGATCGGGTGCTCCAGGAGGATCGTCGTCGCGCCGCCGGGCACGCCACCGACGGGCGCCGACCCGCGGATCAGCTCGTAACGCAGCACGGTGGCGCCTCCGTCCCCGACGCCGACCTCGCAGGCCGCAGCGCCGTGCCAGCCCTGATCCTCCTCGACTCGTCCTGCACGCGCTCCGGTCATCACCGAGAGCGCGCCGCGTCGCACGTAGAGCACGCGGTTCAGCGCGGGCAGCGAGCACCGTCCGGACGCGGGCAGCCTGTCCTCGCACAGGCGCAGCGCGTAGTCGAAGGCCCCGGAACCCATGCGCCGTCATTGTACGCTGCGCGCGCTCCGTGATACGGTGCCAGGCTATGAGAGCCGTGATGCTTGGGCTCCTGGTCGCGGGCGCGTGGCTCGCCGCCCCCCGCAGCACCGCGGCGCTCTCCGTCCAGGAAGCCATCCTTCGCGTGAAGCCGGCGGTCGTGCTCATCACCGCCGAGGTGCGCGCGGACGTGACGATGAACTGCGGGCGTGGTCCGGTCACCGTGACGCCTGCGCCCTTCATGGAAACGGGCACCGGGTGGTTCGTCGACGGTCGCGGCTTCATCGTCACGAACGCGCACGTGGTGGACCCCGCGCACCGGCTGCCGCCGTGGGTGTCGCACGAGCTGAAGAAGAAGGCGATCGACGAAGCCTGCGTCGTGCCGCAGCTCCGCGCCCGGGGGCTCATGCGCGGGGAACGACCGGATCTCGAGGACGAGATCCGCCGGGAGGCCACGGGCCGGGCGCTCGCGAGCGCCAAAGTCGAGGCCCAGCCCCAGATCACCGTGCTGCTCTCGAACGGGATGAAGCTCAAGGCGGAGGTCAAGAAGTTCAGCCCGCTGCTCCTGCTCGACAACGCCGGCAAGCCGCTGCCCGGCTCCGGACGCGACCTGGCGCTCCTCCGCGTGGCCGACGGCATCTACCCGGCCATCGGGCTCTCGAAGCGCGACCCGCAGATCGGCGATCCGGTCCACATCCTCGGCTTCCCGGGCGTCGTCCTCTCCCACGAGCTCCTCAACCAGAGCTCCACGCTCGAGGCGTCGGTCACCAACGGCGCCGTGTCCGGCATCAAGCAGGACCAGATCGGCCAGGACCTCGTGCAGACCGACGCCTCCGCGGCGCACGGCAACAGCGGCGGGCCGGGCATCGGTGAAGACGCCGCGCTCGTGGGCGTGATGGTGGCCGTCACGCTCTCGGCGTCGGGCGGCGCCATCGTGCAGGGGTTCAACTTTCTGATCCCCGCGAGGGACGTCACCACCTTCTTGCAGGGCACGGAGGTCACGAAGCCGGGCGAGAGCACGTTCAACCCGGTGTGGGCCGCCGGCATCGATCTCTTCTTCGACCAGCGCTACAAGGCGGCCGCCGCGAAGATCGCGGAGGCCAACACGCTGGTGCCGAACCTCGCCGACGTCAAGCGCATGCTGACCGAGGCCGAGAAGATGGTGAAGAATCCGCCGCCACGGCCGTTCCCGTGGGCCTGGGCGACGATCGGCGTCACCCTCGTGAGCCTCGGCGCGTACGGCGGGATGTGGGGCACGCGCTGGTGGAAGAATCGCTTCCGGGTCACGCCGACGCAGGTGATCGGGTTCATCGAGCACGGGCTCAACCCCGTGGTGCTGGACGTGCGGACCAAGGCCGACTTCGAGACGAGCCCGCTGAAGCTGCCTGGCTCGATTCGCCTCGCGCCCGAGGAGGCCGAGCGCGCCCCTCTCAACTTCGAGCCCCAGCAGATGATCATCGCCTACTGCACCAGCCCGGAGGAGCAGCACAGCGCCCGGGTCGCGCAGATCCTCCGCCAGCGTGGCTTCAAGACCGTGCGCATCCTCAAGGGCGGCCTCGGCGGCTGGACCAACGCCCGGCTACCGGTCGAGGCGAAGTCGGCGCTCCCCTCGATCGGGCTCGAGCTCTACAAGAACCTCTCGCTCGGCGATATCGAGCGACGGCGGTTCAAGGGGGGCGACGTCATCTTCAAGGAGGGCGCCGATCCCAACGACGAGGCGTACGTGATCCACGCGGGCAGCGTCGAGATTCGGCGGAACTTCGACGGCAGCGAGAGAGTGTTGAACCGGATCGGCGAGGGCGAGCCGCTGGGCGAGATGGCGCTCTTCCGCGGGGGCGCGCGACGCTCCGCGACCGCCGTCGCGGCGGAAGACGTCGAGCTGCTCGTCATCAAGGAAGAACGCCTGGAATGGCTCATCCGGAACCGCCCCCAGGTCGCGATCGAGCTCCTCAAGCGCCTCTCGAACATCGTCGTCGCCACCGACCAGGAGCGAGCTCAGACCGGCAGCGTCAGATGACGCCGCGCTCGCGGAGCCCCGTCATGTCGGCGCTCGAGAGTCCCAGCTTCCCGCCGTAGATCTCCTCATTGTGCTCTCCGGGCCTGGACGGCCCGGCACCCTCGATCCGTCCCGGCGTCAGCGACAGTCGCGGGACGACCCCCGGCATCGCCAGCTGGCCCAGCAACGGCAACACGACCGAGACGATGTTGCCCCGGGCGCGCACGTGCGCATCCTCGAAGAGATCGCGCACGCTCGCGACGAGCGAGGACGGCACCTCCGCCGCCTCGAGCGCCGCGAGCGCGTTCGCCGCGTCACGCTCGCCGACCCACGCGGCGACGAGCTCGTCGACGAGCGCCCGGTGCTCGAGGCGCGCCGCCGTCGTCGTCATGCGCGGATCGGCCGCGAGGTCGGGGCGCCCCATCGCCTGCAGGAGGCGCACGAACATCCGGTCGTTCGTGCAGGCGATCGCGATCCACCGCGCATCGCGGGTCCGGTAGTGATCGTGCGGCACCGCGCTCTCGGTCCCCGAGCCGATCCGCTCCCGCACGCGGCCGGTTCCCCCGTACACCGCGATCGCGTCGTCGAGCACGCGCAGGACGGGCTCGTACAGGGCCAGATCGACGACCTGACCTTCGCCGGTGCGCTCGGCATGGCGGAGCGCCACGAGCGCGCCGACGGCGCCGAATACGCCCGCGAGATAGTCGGGGACGGTCGGCGTTCCCGGGGACACGGGTGCGCGGTCCGGGTAACCGGAAAGGTACGCGAGGCCGCCGACCGCGGCGGCGATGCGTCCGAAGCCGGGACGCTCGCGGTTCGGTCCGGTCTGGCCGAACGCCGAGATGCGGACCATGACGAGGGAGGGCCGGACCCGGGAGAGCTCGTCCCATCCGAGATTCCACCGCTCGAGCGTCCCGGGTCTGAAGTTCTCGGTGACCACGTGCGACCCCACGACCAGCCGCCGGATCAGCGCCTGGCCCTCGGGATCTCTGAGGTTGCAGGTGATCGACTTCTTGTTGCGCGCCTCGACGAACCACCAGTAGGAGCCCCCGGCCGCGGGCGCGACGGCGCGGCCCAGGCGCCGCAGGTCGTCGCCGACGCGCGGCTGCTCGACCTTGATGACCTCCGCGCCGAACTCGCCGAGAAACGTCGCGCAGAGCGGCGCCGCGAGGTACGTCGCCAGGTCGAGGACACTGACGCCGTCGAGCGCGGCGTGGGAGTCGCTCACGCCGATCATCTTACGCTGCTCGTGTTAGGATCGGCCGGGTCGCGCGCGGATCGCCGCGCGCCGCGGCCCGAGAGGAAACCGATGAAAGCGATGCTCGCGCGCGGGTGGGGTGAGCCCTCGACGCTCGACTACGCGGACGCGCCCGTGCCTCGTCCGAACGCCGGCGAGGTCGTGATCGAGGTCCGGGCGATCGGCTGCAACTACCCCGACATCCTGATCGTCCAGGGCACGTACCAGCACCGCCCCGAGCTCCCGTTCAGCCCGGGCTGCGAGGTGGCCGGGATCGTCCGGGGCGTCGGCGCGGGCGTGACGGAAGTCGGCCTCGGCGAGCGGGTCTTCGCGACGATGGCGTGGGGTGGATACGCGGAAGTGGTGGCCATCGATCAACGCCACGTCTATGCCCTTCCCGATTTCATGACCTTCGAAGAAGGCGCGGCCTTCGGCCTCGCGTACGAGACCGCCTGGTGCGGCCTCGTCCATCGCGCCGCGCTCCGGCGCGGCGAGACGCTGCTCGTCCATGCCGCCGCCGGCGGAACCGGGCTCGCGGCGGTGCAGCTCGGGCGAGCGCTGGGTGCGAAGGTCATCGCCACGGCCGGCACGGCGGCGAAGCTCGAGATCGCCCGGGCCAACGGCGCCGACGTCTGCATCGACTACCGGACCGAGGCCTGGGTCGAACGGGTGCGGCGGGAGACTCACGGCGAGGGCGCTCACGTCGTCTTCGATCCGGTCGGCGGCGACGTCTTCGACGGCTCGACGCGGTGCATCGCCTTCGAGGGCCGCCTGCTCGTGATCGGCTTCACCGGCGGCCGCATCGCGGAGGTCGCCACCAACCGCGTGCTCCTGAAGAACTTCAGCGTGGTCGGCGTCCACTGGGGACTCTACCGCCAGCGTAACGCGACGACGGTGCGGCGATGGATGGTGGAGCTCCTGAAGCTCGCCGAGGCGCGCGAGCTCCAGCCCGTCGTCTGGAGGGCGTTTCCGCTGCAGCGAGCGTCGCAGGCCCTTGCCGCGATTGCCTCGCGCGAGAGCTACGGCAAGGTCGTTCTGATTCCGTGATCCGACTCCTGGTGAAGCGCCTGGACCCGTCGGTGGCGCTGCCCGCGTACGCGCACGATGGGGATGCGGGGCTCGACCTCCCCGCCGCCCACGACGTCACGCTCGAGCCCAATGGCCGCGCGCTCGTCGCCACCGGCCTGGCCGTCGCCATCCCCACGGGGTTCGCGGGGCTCGTGTTGCCGCGCTCTGGCCTCGCCAGGGCGCAGGGTGTGACGGTCCTCAATACGCCCGGGCTCATCGACGCCGGCTATCGCGGGGAGCTGAAGATCCTGCTCGTCAACCACGGCGAGAAGACGGTCACGTTGCGGCGCGGCGAGCGCGTTGCCCAGCTCGTCGTCCAGCGTGTGGAAAGGGCGGAGCTGGTCGAGGTCAGTGAGCTGCCGCCGAGCGAGCGCGCCGCGGGCGGCTTCGGGTCTACGGGCGCCTGAGAGGCGCGGCGGCCCGCGCCTGAGAGCCGCGGCGGCCCGCCGTACGACGCGGGCCGGGCTCAGTACCCTCCCCCGGAGGAAGTTTCGCAGCGCGAACCGCGCCAGATCCCGCCCGACCGCTCGCACTCTTGTTGCGCGGTCGCCGCCGGTGCCGTCGCCACAGGGCCGGCACAGCAGGCGAGATCGAGGACCAACAGCAAGGC
>QHSR01000025.1 GCA_003221635.1 Candidatus Rokuibacteriota bacterium
CGCCAGGCTCGCGATCATCCGCGAGCTGCAGTTCGATCCCGTCACCGAGCAGTTGCTCCACGTCGACCTGCAAGAGGTGTCCGCGGACCGCGCGATCACGGTGCACGTGGCCGTCCGCCCCCTCGGTGAAGCGGCGGGGGTACGCGAGCAGAAGGGCATCCTGAACCTCGTGCTCCACGAGATCGCGGTGTCGTGCCTGCCCACCGCCATCCCGCAGCGGATCGACGCCGACGTCAGCGCGCTCATGATCGGCGACGTCTTGACCGTCGCCGAGCTCCGCGCGCCCGAGGGCGTGCGGATCCTGAACGACCCGGGGCAGGCGGTCGCGACGGTGGCGCCGCCGATGGCCGAGGAAGTGGCCGCGGTGGTGGCGCCGACGGCGGCGGCGGTCACCGAGCCGGAAGTCCTCACGGAGCGCAAGCCGAAGGAAGGCGAGGAGGCGGCGGCCGACGAGGGCAAGAGGCCGAAGAGACCCGAGCGGGCAGAGAAGTCCGAGAAGGACAAGTAACGAAACGAGAGCCGCGTGGCTCACGGGGATGGCCGGGGAGCCGTCCGAGTCGTGGTCGGGCTGGGGAACCCAGGGCCGGAGTACCGGGACACCCGACACAATGTTGGCCAGCGTGTTCTCGACGCCCTCGCCAGGACGCTCCGAGCGTCCTGGCGGCGCGACGGTTCGGCGGTGGTGGCGCGGGGACAGTGGAGGGGCGAGCCCGTCCGCCTGATCAAGCCCATCGCCTTCATGAACGAGAGCGGCCCCGTCGTCGCCAAGGCACTCCGTCGCGTTGCAGCCGGTCCGGCCGATCTGATCCTCGTCTACGACGATATCGACTTGCCGCTCGGGACCGTGCGTTTCCGAATGAAGGGCAGCCACGGTGGCCACCACGGCGTCCGGTCGGTGATCGAGGCGCTCGGAACCCAGGAGATCAAGCGCGTCAAAGTGGGCATCGGCCGCCCCGACCGGAAGGACGACGTCCCCGACCACGTGCTCACATCATTCGAGCGCGACGAGTCGCCGGCCGTGGACGCCGCCGTCGCGGACGCGGCGGAAAAAGTACTTGCCCTGCTCAGCTAGAAGGGTTCAGCGAAAGAACACGACGGTGACGATCGCGAAGAGCGGGATGAGAACTGCGCCGCTGTAGAGCATGTAACCGAAGAAGCTCGGCATCTTCACTCCCTGCTCCTCGGCGATCGCCTTCACCATGAAGTTGGGCGCGTTGCCGATGTAGCTGTTGGCTCCCATGGACACGGCCCCCACGCTGATCGCCACCAGGATCGCGTGCGGGACCCCGACCACCTCGCGAGCCAGACCGAGACCCTGTCCAAGCGCCAAGAACGTCAGATAGGTCGGCGCATTGTCGAGAAACGACGACACGAGCCCGGAGGCCCAGAAGAACTGCCACGGCTCGTGCACGCCGAGCTCCCCGCCCCGCACGCGCAGGAGCTCGAGCGCCGGGATCATCGTGAGGAAGATCCCGAAAAACAGGACCGCGACCTCCACGATGGGATACGCGGTGAAGCCGTTGGCCCGGCGTATTGCACGGGGAGTCCGCCAGAGGGAGACGGCGGCCAGCGCCATGATGCCGGCTTCTCGCCAGGGCGCGCGCAGGAACGCGACAGCGAGGACCACAAGACCAAGCCCGAGGACGTTGAGCGCGCCCCGGAGGCGCAGCGGTTCGACCTCCGCCCGGTCGCGGCGCAGCGCGGCGATCGGCTCGTGCGTGTATTGCCGCGTGTCCCACACGAAATAGAGCGCCAGCAGCACGCTCACCTGGAGCGCCCAGGGCGCCCAGAGCTGGAGGGTCCAGGTGAACGGCACGCCCTGCAGGTAACCGAGGAACAGCGGCGGATCGCCGAGCGGCGTCAGCATGCCGCCGATGTTGGACACGAGAAAGATGAAGAAGATGACGGTGTGTCGGACGTGGGTGCGCTCGCGGTTGGTCTGCAGCAGCGGGCGGATCAGGAGCATCGAGGCCCCGGTGGTCCCGACGAGCGACGCCAGCACTGAGCCGAGCGCCAGGAACGCCGTGTTCGTGAAGGGTGTGGCCGGAAGGTCGCCGCGCAGAAGGATGCCGCCCGAGATCACGTAGAGTCCTGCGAGGAGGAGGATGAAGGATACGTACTCCTCGGCCATGGCGCTGAGTGCCGCCGGCCGGCGGGCCAGGTACAGGACGAGAATCGGCAGGCCAAGGCCAGCGGAGACGAGCAGCTTGTTCCGATTCGATTCCCACCAGTGAGGCGCCCAGAGGGGGCAGACGGCAATCGCCAGGAGCAAGGCGACGAAGGGCACGACGGTGTAGGCGGGTGGCGTGCTCGCGGTCGTGACCAAGGGGCACAGTCTACCAGAGCAGCCGCGTCCGATTGCCCGAGGGTGGGTCGCATGGTATATAGTTATTGTTTATCCGAGTGACGCCGCCCGGAGGGGGAGCGGGAGTGACCAAGGTCATCGTCGAACCCGACGAGTCCTTCGAAAGCGCCCTCAAGCGCTTCAAGAAACAGTGCGAGAAAGCCGGGCTCCTGTCCGAGTTCAAAAAGCGCCAGCACTACGAAAAACCCAGCGTTCGACGGAAGCGGAAAGCCCTCGCCGCCCGGAAGAAGGCCAAGCGGCGCGAACGGACGTCCGATTAGCCGCAGCGCTCCTGGATGTACGCCGACACGCCCGTGATCCGGGCCGGGAGCGAATGAGGCGAAGGGTGGAGGCAGGCCGAACCTGGGAGCCCGGCACCGAATGGAATGCGGTACGGGCGCTCCTGGCGCACGAAGCGTTGACCGCGATGGGTCGCGAGCGCGCGACGACCGCAGAGCCGCTCACGGATGTCTGCGAGGTCCAGGCGGCGATCGAGATGACGCGCCAGGCCCGGCTGGCCCTCTCCAGGGCCGGGTCGCTCCCGCTGGAAGGCCTCCCCGATATCCGGCCCGTGCTCACACGCTGTCGCGCCGACGGCAGTGTCCTCGACGGACTCGAGCTGATTCAGATCATCCCGGTCCTCGACGCGAACCCGAAGCTCCGCGCCTACGGCCGAGCCGTGCGCGAGACGAGTCCCGGCGTGGCGGCGATCACCGACGCCCTGCCCCATGTTCCCGAGCTTGCCGAGCGCCTCCGGCGGGCCCTCGACGCGAGTGGCGCCGTGACCGATGACGCGAGCCCGACCCTCAAGCGCCTCCGCCGCGAAATCCGGGACCGGCGCCGACAGCTCGCCGCCGAGCTCGAGCGCGCCTTTCAGGGGAGCGAGGCGGACCGGCTCTTCGCCGACCGCTACGTGACGCTCCGCCACGGCCGATACGTCCTGCCCGTGCGGGCCGAGGCGCGGAGCCGCGTGCGCGGCATCGTCCACGACCGCTCGCAGAGCGGTCAGACGCTCTTCATCGAGCCTGAGCACATCGTCGACGTCAACAACGACCTCGTCCAGGCGACCCGCGAGGAAGAGCACGAGATCGCGCGCATTCTCGCCGAGCTGACCGCCGCGGTGCGAGCGCGGGTCGACGACCTGGACAGCCTGGTGGATGCCGTCGGCGAGCTCGACTGGACCTTCGCGCGCGCGCACACCGCCGAACGCATGGACGCGACGGCGCCGGTGATCGATACCGGACGGAGCGTCGCGCTTCGTGGGGCGCGCCATCCGTTGCTGCTCGCCCAGGGCTGGAGCGACGCGAGCCGGACCGTCGTCCCGATGGACCTCGAGCTCGGGCCCGACCGGCCGCTGCTCGTCATCACGGGGCCGAACGCGGGCGGCAAGACGATCGCGCTCAAAACGCTCGCGGTCCACGCGCTGATGGCCCAGGTGGGCTGCCACCTGCCGGCGGAAGAGGGCTCGCGCCTGCCCGTCTTCGACGACGTCTTCGCGATCATCGGCGACGAGCAGTCGGTCGCCGAGAACCTCTCGACCTTCTCGGCCTTCGTCAAGCAGGTGCGCGAGATCCTCGGCGCGGCCGACGAGCGCGCGCTCGTGCTCCTGGACGAGCTCGGAGCGGGCACGGATCCCGACGAGGGCGCGGCCCTGGCCCAGGCGATTCTCGAGGAGCTGGCCGAGCGTGGCGTGCTGGTGATCGCCACGACCCACCTCGAGCCCCTCAAGGCGTTCGCGTCCACTCACCCACGCGCCCGCAACGCGTCGGTCGAGTTCGACACCGCGACGCTCGCGCCGACCTTCCGCCTGCGCTACGACCAGCCGGGGCAGAGCTATGCGCTGACGATCGCCGCCCGGCTCGGCCTCGACGCCGAGCTCATCGCGCGGGCCAGTGCCCATCGCTCGGAGCACGCCGCGCGGCTCTCCGATCTTCTGGCGACGCTCGACGCCCACGCGCGCTCGGACGCGGAGCGGGCGCGCGAGATCGAGCGGATCGGCGCGGAAACCGCGGCGCACCTGGCGCAGGCTCGCCAGGCCGAGGCGGCCGCCGAGAGCCGCGCCCAGGCGATCGTCGCGCGGGCGCGCGTCGAGGCGACGGCGCTGGTCGCCGACATCCGCCGCGCGCTCACCGCGGAGTGGGACAAGCTCAAGCGCTCGGATCGGTCGCGACGTTCGCTGGATGAGAGCCGGCGGCGCGTGCGGGAGGCGGCGGTGAAGCTCGAGGCGCTCGCGCCGCAGGCGTCCGCGGCCGAGCCGACGGCTCTCGCGCCCGGCGTGACCGTCGCGGCGGAGCACCTGGGCATCCGTGGCGAGCTGCTCGAGATCGCCGGGAGCTCTGCGACCGTCCGATCCGGATCGGTGACCGTCCGCGTCCCGGTCTCCGCCCTCCGTCCCATTCCTATGAGCCTCGCAGCGACCAGACGGGGGGAGGCTGGGAAGGATTCGGCGCGAGTGGGGTTCCGAGCGGTCGAACCCCTCCGAGCCTCCCCCCGTCCGGTCGCCCCCGAGCTCCTGCTGCTCGGGCAGACGACCGACGAGGCGCGCGACTGTGTCGAGCAATATCTGGATGACGCGTTTCTCGCCGGGCTTGAGAGCGTACGATTGGTTCATGGGAAGGGCACTGGCGCCCTGCGCAAGGCCGTCCGCGACCTCCTCGCCGGCCATCCCCTGGTCGAGTCGTTCCGGGACGGCGCGCCGTCCGAGGGCGGCACGGGCGCGACCGTGGCCGCACTGAAGGTCGGATGATGCAGTACCCGCAGACACTGCTCGACGACATCCGCGCGGTCATCGACATCGTCGATCTCGTCAGTCGGTTCGTGAGCCTCCGCAAGGCCGGGACCGGCTGGAAGGGCCTCTGCCCCTTCCACGCGGAGAAGACGCCGTCGTTCACCGTCAATCCTCGGAAGGGGATCTTCCACTGCTTCGGCTGCGGGGTCGGCGGTGACGCGTTCGGCTTCCTCATGCGCCAGGATCGCCTCTCGTTCCCCGAGGCGGTCCGCGCGCTCGCGAAGACGGCGGGGATCGCGTTGCCCGAGGAACGCGGCAAGAGTGGCGATTCGGGCCGGGAGGAGCTGCTCCGGGTGATGGACCTGGCAGCCCGCTTCTACCAGGACACGCTCTGGAAGCCGTCGGGCGAGCGGGCGCGCGCCTATCTCGAGCAACGCGGCATCGACACCGAGATCGCGCAACGCTTCGGCCTCGGCTACGCCCCGGAGGGCTGGGACGCGCTCCTCAGCTTCATGCGGACCGAGAAGGTCGCCGAGGACGCGCTGGTCACCGCCGGCCTCGCGATCCCACGCGAGAATCGGGCGGGCACATACGACCGCTTCCGCGGACGCCTTCTCTTCCCGATCCGCGACCTCCAGGGCCGGGTGGTCGCTTTCGGGGGGCGTGCGTTCGGCGACGAGCAGCCGAAGTACCTCAACTCGCCGGAGACGCCCCTCTACACCAAGGGCAACCTGCTCTATGCCGCCGACCTTGCCCGTCCGACCATCCAGACGCAGAACCGCGCGTTCCTCGTCGAGGGCTACGTCGATTGCCTCATGTGTCACCAACACGGGTTCACAGCGACCGTGGCCGCCCTCGGCACTGCCTTCACGCCGGCCCAGCTCGCCCTCCTCCGACGCTACTGTGACGAGGTCGTCACCTTCTTCGATGCAGACGCGGCCGGCCAGAAGGCGGCGGCACGGGCCGAGGAGCTGCTCGAGCCCACAGGCGGGGGCATGGCATGGGCCGTGAACCGCTCCGGCGCATTCGAGGGCGGGCGGGCGTTCCGGGTGAAGGTCGCCCTGCTCCCGGTGGGCCACGATCCCGACACCTTCCTCCGAGCCTCAGGCGAAGGGGCCTTCACGGAGCGAATCACCGCCGCTCGGAGCCTCCTCGCCTACGCGCTCGACCGCGCGATCGTCGACCCCGACGGGGCGACCGGTCCGCGAGCGCGGACCAATGCGTTCGCCCGGGTGTCGTTGATGCTCGCAAAGGTCGCCGACGCGGAGGAGGCGGCCGCGCTCTCACGCGAGGCCGCGGCCAAGCTCGGGGTTGATGCGACTCAGCTCTGGATCGAGGCGCAGCGGCTCCAATCCTCCCTGCGCACGCCGCCGGCGCACGCTCAGCCGAGCCCACCCACGTCCACGCCGTCGGTCGAGCGCGATCTGGTGACGCTCCTGCTCCACTCCACGGAGGCCCGCACGCTCCTCCTAACCCTGCTCGACGAGTCGGACGACCTCGGCCACGCCTCGCTCCGCTCGATCGTAAGCGCGCTCAAGGGTCGGCCGGACGCCTCCGCGGAGAGCCTGATGACCGACCTCCAGACCGACGAGGCCCGCTCCGTCCTCTCCTCCCTCCTTGTCGAAGATCGCGAAAGCATTGACGCGCGGGTTAGCATCGAACAGTTCCGGCGACGGCTCGAGCGCAGCCAGCGACTGCGGCGGGCGCGGGAGGTGAGCCAGTCGATCGCCGATACCCAGGCCAGGACCGGGGTCGCGGCGCCGATGCACGCGGAGTTGCGGACCCTGCACCAGGAGAGCGCCGTCGTGTACGGGATGACGGGTGGTGTCGCCCAGTCGTTAGAACACGGGACCCCAGAGTCCCCAAGGAGCTCAGACGAATGAGCGAAGAGCCAAAGCTGGAGGAGCTCGACCGACTGATCTCGATGGGGAAGCAGAAGGGCTTCCTCACCTACGACGAAGTCAATGACGCCCTCCCTTCGGACCTCGTCTCGCTCGACCAGCTCGATGACATCATGATGATGTTCGGCGCGATGGACATCGAGGTCGTGGATTCCGCCAAGGCCGGCCGGCTCCCCTCCGAGATCCGCGAGCGCAAGGCGGCCCAGGAGCCCGAGGATAACGACGACGACGGCCCGCCCGAGCCGATCGACCTCACGCCAGGTCCCGTCGGGCGCACCGAGGACCCCGTGCGGCTCTATCTGCGCGAGATGGGGCGGGTCGCGCTCCTCACGCGCGAGGGCGAAATTGCCCTCGCCAAGCGGATCGAAGAGGGCAAGATCCAGGTCACCTCGGCCATCCTCAGCACCAACCTCGCGCTCGAGCGATTCCGTGAGCTGCGAGAGCAGCTCCGCCGGCACGACATCTCGGTCAAGGAAGTCGTGGACGTCAACGAGGAAGAGTTCACGGAGGAGAAGGAGGCCGATCTCACCCGCCAGCTCACCGCGGCGTTCGCGACGGTTGACCGGCTGCTCCGCGAGCGCGACAAGCTCGTCGTCCACGCTCGTAAGCTCCGGCTGAAGGCGTCGGGCCGGCGGCGACCGCGGAAGGGCAAGGAGCCGGCGTGGAAGCGATTCGAGACGCAGGCGCAGCAGCGCCAGACGCGGGTGCTCGAGAAGCTCCGCGCGCTCAACATCGGCAACCAGATCATCGACCGGGAGGACCCGGACCTCGGGCGTCGGGGCCTCGTGCAGCGCCTGCGCGATTTGCTCGACGACATCGAGCGCGCCGAGCGCGTGATCCGGCTCTGGACCAACGGCCGGCGCCCGTCGGCGGACGAGGTTCAGAACCTCATCTACGTCTCGTTCCGGGACCCGGGCACCAACGGGACGAGCGGCGTCGTCGGCGACCTCCACCTCAAGGCCGCCAAGAAGTTCCCGTCGCCGAAGCAGCAACAAGTGTGGGTCGCCCAGCAAGAGATCAAGGTCGCGGAGACGCGCGCGAACGCCAAGGCCGACGAGATCAAGCGCGTCATGACCATCATCAAGGCGGGCCAGGTCAAGGCGGCGCAGGCGAAAAAGGAGATGGTCGAGGCGAACCTCCGCCTGGTCATCTCGATCGCGAAAAAGTACACGAACCGCGGCCTGCAATTCCTCGACCTCATCCAAGAAGGCAACATCGGCCTCATGAAGGCCGTCGACAAGTTCGAATACCGGCGCGGGTACAAGTTCTCGACCTACGCGACCTGGTGGATCCGGCAAGCGATCACCCGCGCCATCGCCGACCAGGCGCGCACGATTCGCATTCCCGTGCACATGATCGAGACCATCAACAAGCTCATCCGGACCTCACGCCAGCTCGTGCAGGAGCTGGGCCGCGAGCCGACCCCGGAGGAGATCGCCGCCAAGATGGACGTGCCGGTCGACAAGGTGCGGAAGGTCCTGAAGATCGCCCAGGAGCCAATCTCCCTGGAGACACCGATTGGCGAAGAGGAAGACAGCCACCTTGGCGACTTCATCGAGGACAAGCAGGTCGTGTCGCCCGTGGAGTCGATCATTGGCCTCTCCCTGCGCGAGCAGACAAACAAGGTCCTCAACACGTTGACGCCGCGCGAGGAGAAGGTGCTCCGCCTTCGCTTCGGCCTCTCGGACGGCTGCGAGCACACGCTCGAGGAGGTCGGGCAGGACTTCGCGGTCACCCGGGAGCGCATCCGCCAGATCGAGGCCAAGGCGCTGCGAAAGCTTCGGCACCCCTCGCGCTCCAAGAAGCTCCGGAGCTTCCTGGAATCGTGACAGAAGGCGCGGGATCACGGCCGGATATGACGACCCTGCGGGCCCATAGCTCAATGGCAGAGCAGCCGGCTCATAACCGGTTAGGTCTTGGTTCGAGTCCAGGTGGGCCCACTATTGTAGCGGGTGCCGTGAGGCCGGCTCGAACCGCGGGTGGCCCGATACAGGCGCGGGTGGCTCCGGTCTGCGGACAACCCGGTCCGGCCCGTGGACGCTCCGCGCGGGTGGCTCCGGTCTGCGGACAACCCGGTCCGGCCCGTGGACGCTCCGCGCGGGTGGCTGTGGCTCCGGTCTGCGGACAACCCGGTCCGGCCCGTGGACGCTCCGCGCGGGTGGCTCCGGTCTGCGGACAACCCGGTCCGGCCCGCGGAGGCTCCGCGCGAGTGGGTCCGGTCCGCGGACAACACGGTCCGGCCCGCGGACGCCCCGCGCGTGTGGGTCCGGTCCGCGGACAACTGGGTCCGGCCCGCGGAGGCTACAGGCGCGGGTGGCTCCGGTCTGCGGACAACCCGGTCCGGCCCGCGGAGGCTCCGCGCGAGTGGGTCCGGTCCGCGGACAACACGGTCCGGCCCGCGGACGCCCCGCGCACCTGGCTCCGGTCTGCGGACAACCCGTGGCTCCGGTTTGCGGGCTAGCGGCTTCGGTCGTCATGTATCCGTTCGGCATACTCGGCATACAATGGGAGAGGGCGTGGATTCTCAGCTCCTGACGCTGATCGATTTGCAGGGCTTCGACACGCGGATCGCCGCGCTCGAAGCCGATGCCGCCCGCCTTCCCAAGCAGATCGAAGCCATCCACGCCGCCCTCGCCGAAGCCAAGAAGTCGCTGGACGCGCTCAAGCTGAAGGCCGACACGACTCGGAAGGACCTCCGGACCAAGGAAAAGGACCTCGACGTCGTCACCGCCAAGCGCTCCAAGGCCGAGGCACGCTTGTGGGAAGTGAAGAACAACACCGAGTACTCCGCGGTGCTCTCCGAGATCGAGACCATCAAGCAGGAAAAGGCGCGTGGCGAAGAGGAGATCCTCGGCCTCATGGAGCTCCAGGAGCGCCTGGCCGCCGACATCCGCGAGGCCGAAGCGCGCCTGAGGGCGCGCGAGGAGCAGGCGCGCCAAGACGAGACCGTGGTGAGAAAGAAGCTCGAGGCGGTCGAGGCGGAGCTGACCATCGTCCGCGCCGACCGCGACTCGCGCGCGCGCGAGCTCCCCCGCCCGGTCTTGGCAGACTACGCGAAGATCTTGAAAGCGCGCGCCGGCGTCGCCGTTGCCAGCGTCAATAGCACCGCCATCTGCGGCGGCTGCCGTGTGGCGATTCGGCCGCAGGCCATCCAGGAGCTGAAGGCGGGGCAGACGCTGATGCTCTGCGAGAGCTGCGGCCGGTACCTTTACTGGCAGGAACCCGCCTGACGGCGCGTTCGGCCGGCGCCGCGCCCGCGCGCTCGGCGCGCGACATCGTCCTCTACACCGACGGCGCCTGTCGCGGCAATCCCGGCCCCGGCGGCTGGGCCGCGATCATCATCGACGGTGCCAGCGAGCGCATCGTGTCCGGCTCGGAGCCCCAGACCACGAACCAGCGCATGGAGCTGAGCGCCACCGTCGAAGGCCTCGCGGCGATCTCCGGACGACGGCGCGTGCACCTTTACTCCGACAGCGCGTACATCGTCAACTGTTTCCGCGACCACTGGTGGGAACGCTGGGAGAAGAACGGCTGGAAGAACAGCCAGAAACAGCCCGTCGCCAACCGCGATCTCTGGGAGCGGCTCATCGCCCAGACGTGCCGCCACGACGTCGTCTGGCACAAGGTGGCCGGCCACGCCGACGACGAGCTGAACAACCGGGTGGACGCGCTCGCGCGCGGCGCGATCGCCGGCTGACTCCGCCGCCGTCACGAACGGCGACGTCGCCGTCCGTGACGAGACGGCCGTATCATCGTCCCGAGAATGTCGCCGGCGCCAGACGATCGCCCTCCACACGTCCGCAGGCGCGCGATGGCGCTTCGAGCGCTGTCGGTCGCCGCCGCGCTCGCGACGGCGGTGGCTGGCGTCCTCTGGCTCTGCTGCGGGGGGGCTCTCTTTCTTTCGGTCGCGCTCGCCCTCCCCGCCACCGAGAACTGGCTGCCGGGCGCGGAAGTCACGCGCGCGGACGTGACCATCCCGTTGGCGGGCGGGACGCTCGCCGCCGACCTCTATCGTCCGGCGCGCCCGCGTGGCGCGATCCTTCTCGTGCACGGCCTCTCGCCGGCGGGTCGCCGCCAGCCCGATCTGGCCCGCCTCGCCCGACTCCTTGCGCGGCACGGCCAGCTCGTCCTCGTCCCGCAATTCGACACGCTCGCGGCGTTCAAGCTCGATGGCCGCGAGGTCGCCGCCATCGGCGCGGCGCTCGATCACGCCGCCAGCCTCGCGAGCCCCGTCGCGGTCGCCGCCTTCAGCTTCGGCGCGGGCCCGGCACTTCTGGCGACGCCGGAGCGTCCGGGCATCCGGCTCGCCGGCAGCTTCGGCGGCTACGCGGATCTACGATCGGTGATCGCATTCATCACGACGAGCGAGGGTGCCGAGCCGTACAATCGCTGGAAGCTGCTCCAGCTCCTTGCCGGATTCGTGGGGGATGAACGCGATCGCGGCGGACTCGACCTCCTCGCGCAGGCCAAGCTCGCCAACCCGTCCGAGGACACGGGTCGTCTGGAGCTGGCGCTCGGGGCCGACGGACAGGCGGTGCTGGCGCTCGTCCACAACCGTCGCCCGGACGCGGTGAGCCAGCTCCTGGCGCGCCTGTCTCCGACCACCCACGCGGCGCTCGACCGGCTTTCGCCGCTCCCCGTGATGGCGCGCCTGCGCGGGCGAGCGCTGATCGCCCACGGCCGGGCGGACACTTCCATCCCGTACACCGAGAGCCTACGGCTCGCGAACGCCGCCGGCACACACGCCATCGTCCTCGACACGTTCCATCACACCGGTCCGTTCTCGCCGCTGGAGCTTGTCGGCTATGGCGCGCGGGACGCGTGGAGGCTGTTGAGCCTTGCCGATGCCCTGCTGAGAGCCCGGGAACCGTGAGCCTGCGGTCGGCTATACTGTACGTGGCGCCAGAGAAGGCTGGACGGTCGCCGGCCGCGGCAACGCGGCGGGAGGAAAGTCCGGGCTCCGCAGGGCAGGGTGCTGGGTAACGCCCAGGGGGGGGAACCCCACGGACCAGTGCCACAGAAAGCAGACCGCCGTCCCGTCTGTGCCCGCAAAGGGTGGCGGGGCGGTAAGGGTGAAACGGTGAGGTAAGAGCTCACCAGCGGCGCGGGTGACCGTGCCGGCTAGGCAAACCCCACTCGGAGCAAGGCCAAATAGGGGAGCAATGGCGTGGCCCGCGCCGCTCCCGGGTTCGGCCGCTGGAGACGCCGGGTGACCGGCGTCGTAGAGAAATGATCGTCAACCCCGGGCCGGGAAACCGCTCGGGGCACAGGACCCGGCTTACAGGCCTTCTCTGGCGCACATTTCGCGTCACGAGCCTTTTCTCCTTTGAGTATCCGCCTGCCCCGGTCACACTGGAAGAAAGCGAGGAAAACTCGGCTCGTGCGTTCATCGTCGGTCAATCGAAAGCTGGTGTACGTCCGGTGAGGCTCCGCGAAGCGGCAAGCACGATCTTTTCGCTGACCGCCATCCTGCCGCTGCTCATCTTCATGTATTTCATGTGGCGGTTCGGGCTGTTGGCGTCGACCGAGGTCCAGCTCGGCATCTTCCTCGCCCTCGCCATCGCCCTGCTCGGCTACGCCCTCTTCCGGCGGCTCACGCAGCGGGTTGCTGATCTCGGCCGCTCGCTCGGGCAGGCCGTGATCGCCCCGCCAACCGCCAAGCGCGGCGCGGGGCCGGCCTCCTCGCCGGCGGCCCAGGGAGCGGCTGCGGTACCGGGACTCGGCCAGGTGAATGAGATCGGGGAGATCGCGCAAGCGTTCGGGCGCATGCTCGGAGAGCTGCGCGCCTCGACGGAGCGCCTCGAGGACCTCGTGTTCAAGCTCGGCGCTCTCAACGACGTGGTCGAGATGGCCGCCCGCATCCCGCGGATCGAGGACCTCCTCTCCCACGTCCTCGAGCGCACCATGCGCGCGGTCAGCGCGGGCATCGGGTCGATCATGCTCCTCGACCGCGAGCGCCGGACCCTGCGCATCGCGGTCGGGCGCGGGCTCAAGGAGCCCGGCCGCGGGCCGGTCGAGGTGAAGGTCGGTGAAGGCATCGCCGGAAAGGTCGTCGAGATGGGCGAGGCGGTCGTGGTCGAGGACATCGAGAAGGATCCGCGCTTCGGCCAGGCGAGCGACCCGCGCTACGGGGGTGGCTCCTTCATCTGCATGCCGCTGCGCGTCGGCGAGCGAATCGTCGGGGTGGTCAACCTCGCCAAGAAAGAGGTCGCGCCCGGCACCACCGGCGTCTTCAGCCAGACCGATCTACAGTTCCTCAACGCGCTGGCCACGTATACCGCGTACGCCGTCGACAACGCGCGTCTCTTCGAGGAGGCGCAGCAGGCGGCGCGGCGCCTCCAGGAGGTCGTCGAGGACCAGAAACTCCGCCTGACGCTCGCCCAGCAACAGATGATCCAGGCCGCGAAGCTCTCCGCGCTCGGTGAGCTCGTCGCCGGCGTCGCCCACGAGCTGAACAACCCGCTCACCGTGCTGGTCGGCGCGAGCGACATCATCGAGCAGCAGGCGCCGGAGGCCCTCAAGGAGTACGCTCAGATGATCCGCGAGGCGACCGACGCGGCCCGCCACATCGTGCGGGGCCTCCAGACGTTCGGCCGCCAGATGCCGCTCGAGCGGCGCCACGTGATGCTGGACGATCTCATCGAGAAGGTGCTGGCGCTCACCGCCGCCGATCTCCGGCTCGAGAGCGTGAAGGTGGACCGGGACATGGCGGCCGACCTGCCGCCGGTGTGGGCCGACGGTCACCAGCTCCAGCAGGTCCTCGTCAACCTCGTGACGAACGCCAAGCAGGCGATGGCTGAGCTGCCGGAGGTGGAGCATCGGCTGAAGCTCACGACCCGCGCCCTCGGCCCGGACCGGGTCCAGATCTCGGTGGAGGACACCGGCCCGGGAATCCCACCGGAGGTGCTGCCCAAGATCTTCGACCCGTTCGTCACCACCAAGGGCTCGGCCGGCACCGGCCTCGGGCTGAGCATTTCCTATGGGATCATCCGCGAGCACGGGGGCCAGATCACGGCCGACAGCCGCCCGGGGCGCGGCGCGATCTTTACGATCGATCTGCCCGTGGGCACCGCCGCCAATGGCGCCCTCTCCGAGGCCGGCGGTGAGCCCGTGCGCCTCGGTGGTAAGCGGATCCTCATCGTGGAGCACGATCAGGCGGTGCAGAAGATCCTCCTCGAGCATCTCGAGCCCACGGGCTGCACGGCCCTCACCGTGGCCCGTGCCGATGAGGCCCGCCAGCACCTCCGCGACGGCATCGACCTCGTGGTCGCAGATTTCAATCTGGACGGGGTCGACTGGCTCGATCTCTTGCGCCACGTCGCCGCCCGTGGCACCGACGTCGGCCGCCGATTCATCTTCATCACGGCCGGGCCCGTCGGCCAGGAGGCGGACGCCGCGCTTCGCGACATCGGGGCGTGCCTCCTCTACAAGCCGTTCACCGGCGACCAGTTCCTGGAGGCGGTGCGCGCCACCGTGAGCTGACCCCCGGCGCAGAAACTTCTTCCGGTTGTCTGCGCGGTCCACTACGCTGTTGGCGCAATCTCTGTGTCGCGTGCTTGCGAACATCACCTAGAGGGGCGGAATGTTTTTGCGCACTTTCTCGAGAGACCTCGCGATCGACCTGGGCACCGCGAACACGCTCGTGTTCGTTCGGGGCGAGGGTATCGTCCTCAATGAGCCCTCGACCGTGGCGATTCACGAGAGCGACCATTCGGTCATCGCCGTGGGGAGCGAAGCCAAGGCGATGCTCGGCCGGACACCGGGCAACATCCGCGTCATCCAGCCGTTGAGGGACGGGGTGATCGCGGACCTCGAGATCACCGAACGGATGCTGGGGTACTTCATCTCGAAGACACAACGGAGGCTGCGCACGATCCTCAAACCGCGGGTCGTGATCGGAGTCCCATCCGGAATCACGCAGGTCGAGCGGCGGGCGGTCCGCGATTCGGCACGGCACGCCGGCGCGCGCGAAGTGTACCTGGTCGAGGGGCCGGTCGCGGCGGCGATCGGGGCCGGGCTGCCGGTTCAGGAGCCTGGCGGGAACTTGATCGTGGACGTCGGGGGCGGGACCACCGAGGTCGCGGTGATTTCAATGGCGGGTGTCATCTTCTGCACGTCGGCCCGGGTCGCCGGTGACGCCATGGACGAGGCGATCCTGCAGTACATCAGGAAACACTACAACCTCCTGATCGGTGAGCGTCAAGCCGAAGAGATCAAGATCACGCTCGGTTCGGCCTGCCCCGGGGGGGACCGCCGCACCGTGGAAGTGAAGGGGCGGGATCTCGCCGACGGCATCCCGAAGACGATCGTTCTCGATGAGGAAGAAATTCGTGAAGCGCTCCGCGAGCCCGTCATGACGATCGTCGAGACGGTTCGTACCTGCCTCGAGCGGACTCCCCCTGAGCTGGCCGGCGACATCGTCGACCGGGGCATCGTCATCACCGGTGGCGGTAGCCTCCTGCGAGGACTGGATCGGCTGCTCGGACAGGAAACGCACCTTCCCGTGACGGTCGCCCAGGACCCGATGTCCTGCGTGGTCCTCGGGGCCGGCCGAATCCTCGACGAACTCGACCTCCTCAAGCGGGTGGCGGCACCAGCCTGACCGCGATGGCAAACCTTGGGATCTTCGATGATCTCATTCTATGCTTGTGGCCATGACGGTCCTCATCCCTTCGCGGCCCGCGCATCGCTCGAGCGCGGCTCCAAGCCGCCCGGCGTTGTTCGTCGTGTCCCGGGACCTTCCCGGGCGCTATAACTCCCTGGCCTACGCGTTCGAAGGCGACCGCGGCGTCCGGGTGATCTTTGATCGCCGCCGAGCCGAGCGGCGTCAGCAGACGCTCACCCCCCTGGGGGAGCGCCGCCAGGAAGATCGCCGCTCGGCCGATCGAGATTGCACGTTGCGGTCGGTCGGCTGGGTCCAGATCCTCCCCGATTCGAAGTAGCCCCTTTCGGGACCTGCTACCCTATCGGAGTACAGGGCACTTCGATGGGTGAGCTTCCGATCGCAAGGGCGACGTTTCTGGCCGTGCTGCTCGTGTCGATCTCCCACGCCTGGGCGCAGGACGCCGAAGATCGCTTGATGGCCCAGGTGCGTCTCACCACCGAGCCTGCCCTGGCGGCGGGATGCACCCGGGTCGGTGCGTTAAGTGACGATTCCCTCAAGGATCTGCGGCGAAAGATCGTGAAAGCAGGCGGTAACGCTGCGGTGCTCTCGTTCGGAATCGAGGACATGTCGACGATTTACGCCGAGGTCTACCGATGTCCCGCGAACGCTCTGCCACGCATCCCGCCACCGCCAGCGGGACCGCCCCCGCCGCCACCGTCGTCGGGGCAGCGGCCGCCACCTCCGCCGCCGGGACAACCACCGCCCCCGCCGCCCCCTCCCGCGCCTTCACGGTAGCACCCCGGCCACCTGGACGGGGCGAAGGAGTCTACGCCCTGATATAGTAAGAGTATGCGAAGCGTAGTTTCGTCTTTCCTCCTGGCCATCGCGCTTCTTGTCGTCGCTCCTGCGCCGAGCGATGCCTGGCGCAGTGGAGGAGGGGGCCACGGCGGTCCCTGGCGCCACGGCGGCGTCCACAGCCGGGTTGTCATCGGGGTCGGGCCCGCGTTCTGGTGGGGCGCGCCGTACCCGTGGTACTACCCGTATTACGGGTACTACCCAGCACCGTATTACGCATACCCGCCGTCACCGGCCGTCGTTGAGGAGCCGCAGGCGTATGCCCAGGTGGCGCCGGCTCCGGCAACGCCGTCGGAGGGGTACTGGTACTACTGTCCCAGCGCCCGGGCCTACTATCCGACCGCTCCAACCTGCCCAGAACAATGGGTGAAGGTCCCGCCGAGGCCCGAGTAGCCCCGCAGCTCCGGCCCCCCTTCCTACCTGGCTTTCAGCTTCACGTCCTCGTAAGGCACCTCTTACTTCTTCTTCAGCCGCACCTCCTCCAGAGGCGCCGACCACGGATACGGGTTGATCAGCATCAGCGCGGGCTCCTCGACCCGCGGCCCGATCCCGCTCGGCCAGAGGAATTCGAAGATGGGCCCGAACCTCACGCGCTCATGCAGGGTCTGCTGGATCTGGTGCAGCATGGCCTCGCGCTTCTTGCGGTCGGTCTCGACGGCCTGCTGCTTGTAGAGCGCGTCGATGTCGGGATAGCCGCCGTACGCGTAGGTGCCGTCGCTCGGTACGATCTCCGACATCCGCGTGGCGGCGTTGCCGTTGATACCCAGGGCGCCGAGGTAATTCATGACCGCTTCGCCTCGCGAGAAGAACGGAGGAGTCACATGCAGCTCGCCGGCCTCGAACCCGTTGGGGTAGCCGGCCTCGGCCATGAGCTGCTTCGCCTTCACGGGGTCGTAGGGATACGGCTCGATGGGCAGCGCGAACTCGAAGGCGCGTGGAATGATGCTCCCCGTGGGCTTCGAAGCTCCGAGCGTCTCGGCCTCGCTCATCGCCCGGCGGTCGATGGCGTAGTTGGCGGCCAGACGCACTCGCCTGTCAGCCCACGGCGACTTGGGGTCCCACATGTCGAGGAAGTCGATCGTGGCGATCCCGATGCCCCCGGAAAATGCGAGCCTCAGCGAGGGATCCCTTTGGAGCTCGAGGGCTTGCGGCGCGTCCAGCATGTAGGCCACGTCGACTTCTCCCCGCTTCAGCATGGCCGCCCGCGTGGTGGGCTCCGGGACGACCTTGAAGACGAGCCGCTTGACCGACGGTACCTTGCGCCAGTATCCCTCGTTGGCTTCCATGACCAGCTCGACCCCGGGCGTGTGGCTCACGAATCGATAGGGCCCGAGCCCGATCGGCTGCTTCTTGAAGCCTTCGTCACCGACCTTCTCGACGTATTTCTTGGGCACGACCCAGCCGGCGCCGGTCGTCAGCGTTCCGTAGAAGGCCATGAAATCGGGGAAGGGCTCGTGGAGCTGGAATCGCACACGGGAGGGATCGACGACCGTGATATCGCGCACCTTCTCCTTGAGGATCTTCGTCCCCTTGGTGCGATGGAAGCTGAACTTCACGTCCTCGGCGGTGAACGGGTCGCCGTTGTGGAACTTCAACCCCTCGCGCAGCTTGAACTCGTAGACCCGCTGATCGGCGCTCACCGTCCATGACTCCGCCAGGCTCGGCGTCATGAGGTTGCCGGGCATGGGTTTCACGAGGGCGTCGTGCATCGCGTAGAGCACCCAGAACGGTGTGATCTGCCCCAGGACCTCGGCCGGATCGAACCACTGGGGGGCCAGCGTCACGTAGATCGCCCAGCGCATCTCGCCTTCTGGTTTTGTCGATGACGCCTCCGGTTTCAGCGGGGACGCCGCTTTTTGCTGGGCGGCAACTTCTCCGACGAGACCTCCTGCGAGCAGAGCGCACAGCAGCCCGGCTCCGGCCATCCCGAAGCACCGTTTCATGATCATTCCCTCCGTCGGGTGCGGGTCCGAGGGACGTGTGGGCGTGCGCGAGGGACCGGCGGACAAGTTCGAGGGAGCCACGCGAGGAAACCGGAAGGCAGCGGGGCGGAAGTGCATCGTTGCTCCCACGCCCAGGGGGCGACCCGGTCAGGCCGATGCGCGGACCATAGCTCCGCGGGGCGATCCAGTCAATGAGGGGCCAGGGACACCTACTTGAACGCCGGCATCACCTCTCGGGCGAAGCGGGTGAGATTTTCCTTCATGATCTTCTTCGGGGTCCCCAGCGGACACGAGACCATGACGTGCTCGAGCCCGGGATACCGCTGCTCCACGCCCTTCAGATAGCCGATGAACTCCTCGGCGGGGCCGCAGAGCCAGGTGCGGTTCTGCACGCCGTTTTCGATCGTGGCGGCGGTCGGCGACTGGGGCTGGCGCGCCGCCACCGCCTTCACGTGCTCTTCACTGTAGCGCAGCATGCCGAGCGGCCCCATGAACTTGGCGTGCTCCTCGAAGTACGGCCGTGCTTTGCGGATGGCGAGCTCCTGGGTGTCGTCGATGCTCATGCGGAATCCGAGGATCAGCTCCTCGCCGAGCTGGAGCTCGCGGCCGTGGGTACGCGCCACCGACTGGTAGTCCCGGAACCAGCGATCGACGAACTGCTCGGCCGTGGCGGAGACGACGCCCTTGATGCCGTGCCGCACCATGAAGTCGAGCCCCCGGGCGCTGCCGCTCACGATCGGCTGCCAGATCTCCACGGGCAGGCGCACGGGCCGCGGCACGACCGTGATTTCTTTCAAGGTATAGCCACGGTACGGCACCGCCGGGGGAATCGTGTAGTACTTGCCCTGATGGGAGAACGCGTTCTGGTTGAACGCCTTCAGGATGATCTCGAGCTGCTCCTCGAAGAGCTCGCGGTTGGCCTCGGCGTCCAGCATCGGATTGCCGAAGCTCTCCACCTCGCGCGTGTGATAACCGCGCCCCACGCCGAAGATCAGGCGGCCGCCCGTCAGGATGTCCGCGGTCGCGTAGTCCTCCGCCAGCCGGATCGGATGCCAGGTCGGGATGATGTTGAACCCGCAGCCGATCTTGAGCCGCTTCGTATGGTTGGCGATGTGAACGGCCAGCAGCGGGATGTTCGGGATGCACTCGTAGCCCTCGTGCTGGAAGTGGTGCTCCGCCAGCCACAGGGCCTCGTACCCGAGCTCGTCCATCGTCTGGGCCAGCTCGAGCGTCGTGTCGAACGCCTCGATCACCCGCTCGTTCGAGTACCGGCGGTCGTCGGCGGGAGTCCCGGAGTGTCCGCAGTTCTCCAGCTCGATGTGTCCGATGTACAGGGTCGAGAAGCGCTTGATCATGGGGGTGTCTCCGGCGGGGCGAGCGTTCTGAGATCGACGTTCGGATCCTCCAGGCGCGCCGGATCGACCGCCACGCGCGCCTTGATGATCGCAAGCGCCCGTCGCAGATCTCGCCCCTGATTGATCGCCACGACCGACTCGACACGCCCTTCCGCCATGTAGAACGCCATGAACTTCCGCGTCGGGAGGCTACCACGCACGACGACCGCGTCCCAGGCCGCGTGGAATCCCGCGTACTGGATGTTCGCGTCGTACTGATCGGACCAGAACCAGTGCACCTCGTCGTAGGGCTGAGCCCGGCCGAGCATGCTGCGCGCGGCGGCGGCGCCCTGCTTCACGCCGTTCTGCCAGTGCTCGACGCGCATCTGGCGCGCGCACACGGGGTGATAGTGATTGGCGACGTCGCCCGCCGCGAAGATGCCCGGCACGTTCGTGCGGCAGTACTCGTCGACCACGATACCGTTGTCGGTCCGCACGCTGGTCCCGGCGACCAGCTCGGTGGCGGGCTCGATCCCGAGTCCGAAGACCGCCAGCTCGCACTCGACGCGGCGACCGCTCCGGGTCACGACGCGCTCGACGCGGCCGTTTCCCTCGAACGCCGACACGGCGTCGCCCAGGACGAGCTCGACCCCGTGATCTCGATGGAGCCCTTCGACCACCCGACCGATCTCCTCGCCGAGCGCCCGATAGAGCGGCGTCTTGAAGGGCTCGATCGCGGTGACCTCGAGACCGCACTGGCGTATCGACGCCGCGACCTCGGCGCCGATGAAGCCCATGCCCACCACGACGGCCCGGCCCCCGCGCGCGACCGCGTCGCGGATGCGATCGGCGTCGGCCACCGTGCGCAAGTCGTAGACGCCGGGCAAGTCGAGGCCGGGAATCGGGAAGCGCCGGTTCCGCCCGCCGGTGGCGATGAGGACACTGTCGAACTCGAGCCGCTCACCGCCCTGGAGCTCGAGCGTCCGCTTCCCCGGATCGACGCTCACCACCCTGGTCCCGAGCCGCGTCTCGATGTCGCGCTCGCGATAGAACTCGGGCTGACGCAGCAGCGTCTTCTCGAACGGCATCCCGCCGCGCAGATACGCCTTCGAGAGCGGCGGGCGATCGTACGGAAGCTGCGGCTCCGCACCCAGAAGCACCACCCGCCCGTCGAACCCCTCCTCGCGCAGCGTCGCCGCCGCGGAGGCGCCGGTGAGGCTCGCGCCGACGATCGCGATCGTCGGCATCAGAACTCCACTTGCAGGTCGTTACCCTGGACGCGAACCGGATAGACCTTGAGCGGCACGGTGGCCGGCGGCGCGAGCACGGCGCCGGTGCGAATATCGAACTCGGCGAAGTGACAGGGGCATGTCACCACCGTGCGTGCGAGCTCGCCTTCGGCCAGCGAGCAGTCCTCGTGCGTGCACGTGTCGTCGAACGCGTGAAAGGCGCCGCCGACGTTCGCCACCGCCACCGGCAGGTTGTCGATCTCCACCTTGATCATCTGCCCGGGCTGGATGCTGTCGGCTTTCGCCACGGTCACGAATCGGGCCATGTCGGTGTCCTTTCCATCCTGGTATCGCGGCTGAGCGGACCGAGCTTAGCCGCGTTGCGCGCGGGTGGTCAAGACGGCGGCCTCGGGCGGGATAACCGGCGCCATCCCGCCCGAGGCCCGAGCGAACGGGGAGTGTTACCCGAGCTGCTTGTGAACGAACTCGATGATCTTTTCGATCGCCTGCTTGGCCGCCGGTGAATTCGGATTCCTGGTCATGAACCCTTCCGACTCGCCCTCGAGCAGCTCCACCTCGACCTGGCCGCCCGCCTTCCGGTACAGCGTGACGAAGCGGTCGAGTTGCGGACGGGGATGCGCGGCGTCGTTGGTGCCCTGGATGACGACCGCCGGAGGCATCTCGACACGCTCGCCGCGCTCGAGTGCCCGCACCGGGTTGCCCTCGGCCATGGCGTCTTCGGTCTGCCAGTACTGGTCGTGGCAGGGCAGGACACGGTCGACGATTTCCGGGTACGGCTTGCCGGCTGCCTTCAGCTGCTTCGCGTACTGATAGCGGCCCAGCGGATCGATGACCGGCCAGCACATGACGACGCAGCGTACGGTGGCATCGACGGCCGGCGAGCCGGCGGGGAGCGGCAGCGCCGCGTAGCGCGCGTCCCTCGGCCTCATCGCGCTCAGCATCGCCTGATGACCACCGCTCGAGCTCCCCATGGTCCCCATCATGTCCGGCCGGCTGTGCCACTGGGCGGCCCGGGTCTTGGCCCAGCGGATTCCATAGTTGATGTCGGCCATCGACCCCGGATACGGCGCCACCGGCGGCATGCGGAAGTCCAGCGACGCCACCACCACCCCGGTCTTCGCGAGCGCCTCGTTCATGACGTTGTCGCTCAGCCGGTCGCCCCGGCACCACGCCCCGCCGTGCAGCTCGACGATCAGGGGAAATGGCCCCTCGCCGCGCGGCTTGAAGAGCCGGGCCAGCAGCGGCGTATTCCCGTGACGGACGTATTCGATGTCTTCGACGTCAAGCTGGTAGGTCATGATGGGCTCCTCTCAAGGTCGGCGATCGCTCGCCGGGGTGACCCGTAGTGTATCATCCGGCGTGGCGCGGGCGCCGCGGGGTGGCACGTGAGAACGACGCGGCCGTTCTCGCGCTTCCCGTCCGGTCACGGGTGCCGCATTCGCTAGGCGACCTTCGGGATGACCTTCTCGGCGAAGAGCCGCATCGAGCGGACGACCTTGTCGTGGGCGAGGCCGCCGCGCGCGAAGGCGCCCATGAAGTGGCTCACTCCGAGCCCCTCGTGGTGCATGCGGATCTTGTCGGCGACCTCCTCGGGGTCGCCGGTGATCGCTGCCTGATCGAGCGCCTCCTCGTCGGTGAGCGACAGCAGATTTTCGCGCACGCGGCGATAGAAGCGGTACTGGTCGGGTGGCGCGCCCGCCGGATCGGAGATCAAGCCCGCCTGCGTGCGGTAGAACCACGTGATCGGCTCACGCAGATCCTCACGCGCCTGTTTCGATGTCTCGGCGACGTGGATGATCTTGTTGACGCAGATCTCGGCGCCCTCGTCGGTGCCGTGCGCGGCGCGCCACTCGGCGTGGTAGGCGTCGTAGTTCTTCCTCAGGACGTCCAGCGGCGTGAAGGACGGGGAGGTCAGGATCTTGAGCCCGCGGCGCGCGGCCAGGGTGTAGGTGTCGGGTGAGACCGCCGCCGTCCAGAGCGGCGGGTGCGGCTTCTGGATCGGCTTCGGCAGGACGCGCACGTCCTCGACCGTGTAGTGCTTGCCCCTGAACGTGAGACGATCTTCGGTCCAGGCGCGCCGCACGATTTCCAGGCTCTCATCGAAGCTCTCGCGAGTGCCCTCCATCGAGACGCCGAGCCCGCGGAACTCGCTCGGTTGATAGCCGCGGCCCAGGCCGAACTCGAGCCGCCCCCCCGAGAGGATGTCGATCTCGGCCCACTCCTCGGCGATCCGCAGCGGGTGCTCGAACGGTGCGATGACCACCGCGGTCCCGATGCGCACCCGGCGGGTCGCGCCGGCGACGGCCCCGGCCAACGGCGCGAGCGAGGGACAGATGCCGTACGGCGAGAAGTGGTGCTCCGCCAGCCAGACGACGTCGAAGCCGAGCTCGTCGGCCAGACGGCACTCCTCGAGCGTGTTCCGGTACACCTCGGCGTGCGTCTGCCACTCTCGAATCGACAGGAGGTTCTGGGTCGAGAATTTCATAGCCAGCGATTATGGGCGAACCGCCCGGGAAGTCAACCGGCGACCGGTTGACCCGGGAAGTCAACCGGCGACCGGTTGACCTGCGAAGTCAACCGGCGAGCGCCGGTTGGCGCAAGACCTCGGCGATCTTCCGTGCGAGCGCGTCCGGCGTGATGGGCTTCTGGAGCAAGACCTCGTCGGGGATGGGCGGCTCGGCATAGCCCGACATGAAGAGCGTCCGCGTGTCCGGGCGCACGGCCCGCATCCGCTCGGCCAGCTCGCGGCCGTCCATCCCGGGCATGACGACGTCGGTGAGAAGGAGATGAATCCGGTCGGGGAAGCGCTGGCTCAGCGCCAGGGCCTCGATTCCGTCACCCGCGACCAGCACGCGGTAGCCGAGCCGGCTCAGGATCTCGCACACCAGCCCCCGGACGGCCGCCTCGTCCTCGGCGACCAGGATCGTCTCCGCTCCGCCGGGGAGCGGGCCGCGCCCGCTGTCGTCGCGGGGAGCTTCGATCGGCGCTTCGATCCTCGGCAGATAGACGCTGAACGCCGCGCCCCGTCCTGGCGCGCTCTCGACGGCGATGCACCCGCCATGCTGCTTGACGATTCCGTACACCGTCGACAGCCCGAGTCCGCATCCCTTCCCGCGCGCCTTGGTCGTGAAGAAAGGCTCGAAGGCGCGCTGCCGCGCCTCCTCGTCCATGCCAAGTCCCGTGTCGCGGACCTCGAGCAGCACGTGCGGGCCGGCGGTCGCGGCCGGATGCACCGCAACGAACTCGGCGTCCAGCGTGATGTTGCGTGTCGCGATGCTCAGCCGGCCGCCGGCCGGCATGGCATCTCGCGCATTGACCGCGAAGTTGACGATGATCTGCTCGATCTGTCCCGGGTCGGCCATGATGAGGTCGAGCTTCGAGTCGAGCGTGACGACGAGCTGGATGTTCTCGCCGATCAGACGCCCGAGCATGTCGCTCACGCTGGTGACGGTGGCGTTGAGATCGAGTGGCTGCCGGGCGGACGCCTGATTGCGGCTGAACGCGAGGAGCTGTCGCGTCAGGCTCGCGGCGCGCTGGGCGGTGCTCTCGATCTGGTCGAGGTCCTGGTACACCGGGTCCTCGGGCTGGTAACGGGCGAGCAGGAGCTGGCAACGGCCGATGACTACGGTGAGCACATTGTTGAAGTCGTGCGCGACGCCACCCGCAAGGCGCCCGATCGCCTCGATCTTCTGGAGCTGGCGCATCTCGCTCTCGCGCTGACGCAGGACCTGTTCGGCCCGCTGACGCTCCGTGACGTCCCGGCCCACGCCGGTGAGACCGCTCACCTGGCCGTGCTCATCCGTAAGCGCCGCGCCCGTCCACTGGTAGGGGATGAGGACGCCGTCGGCGCCACGCAATCGGCTCTCGACCTCGAACGGCTTGTCCGCGAGGCCCGAGGCGAGCGCCGCGCGGCACGCATCGCGATCGTCCTCGGCGAGCAGATCGATCAGTGGTGTGCCCTTGAGGTCCTCCGCGCCGCGCCCGGTCACGCTCTCGAGCTTCCGGTTCCAGAGGCTCAGACCTCCGGCGCGGTCGAGCACGTAGATGACGTCGGGGATCGCCTCGACGAAGCGCTCGAGCTCTTGATACGTCGCCCGGAGGCGCCGACGGCTGTCACGGAGCGCGCGCGCCAGGATGGCCGCGAGCGCGCCGGCGATGTTGAGGATGATCAGGTTGAACGCGGCGATCGTCGCGGCGTTCGGGAGCTCGAACGGCGCGCTCAGGATCCCCGCGTGCTGCAGCACGAGGATCGCAACGTAGCTGACCGTCGCCGCCGCCGTCGCCATGAGGCAGGCCCGGCTCGAGCACGTGATCCCCACATAGATCGTCACGATCAAGTAGACCCCGAGGTACTGCGCCGCGGCGAGTCCGCCGGCCAGGTAGAGCCCGATGCTGATCAGGAAAATGTCGACGAGCATGCGTGCATGGGCCTGAGCGCGGTGGCCGCGCCCGCTGCGCGCCGCAAGGTAGTAAGGCCAGTTGAGGACGAGCGCGCAGAGCGCGAGCGGCGCGATGCGCCGGGCGATGGCCTCGGGCTCGATGGGAAAGACGATCTGGAACGCCAGGATGACGAGCGCGACGCCACTGCGGACCGCCAGCTCCTGGTAGAGCCGCTGTCGCCGGCGCAGGCCTCTCGAGGCGGGGTTGTCGTGGGCCCGCTCGAGCGACGGCCGGACGTAGTTCGCCTCTCTGCGTCCCGTGTGCACCGCTCTGTGAGAAGGCAAGGCCGGTGCCACGGGCCGCCTCCATTGAAATCAATCCGATAGGGGATGCTCGTGGGACCTTTCTGGACAGAAAGGTCCCGGGGGAGGCGGTGCGAAATCAGCCGGGCGTATA
Source organism: Candidatus Rokuibacteriota bacterium (assembly GCA_003221635.1). GTDB lineage: Bacteria > Methylomirabilota > Methylomirabilia > Rokubacteriales > CSP1-6 > AR31. The sequence goes on from QHSR01000025.1 coordinate 25,797, forward strand.
CTCCGGTGTCGTGACGCCGGGTCGCCGTCTCCGAGTCGTCGAAGCCTTCCGTTCCATCTTCTACGCGCCCCTGCCAGTCGCCATACACGGCGGTCACCTCGCCGCCGAGGGGCTCGAGATCGAGCTGGCAACTGCGGCGCTGGGAGCCGGCACGGTCGAGGCGCTCCGAACCGGTGACGCGGACATCGCGCTTTCTGGTCTCATGCGGAGCTTCGAGCTCCTCGACCGCGGCGCGTCACGTCTCGTCCACTTCGCCGGCGTGAACGATCGTAACGGCTTCTTCCTCGTGAGCCGCGAGGCGCGACCCCGCTTCGGGTGGTCGGATCTGGTCGGGCGGACGGTGATCTCGTTCGGCGGCGCGCCCACGCCATGGCTCTGCATGCAGGCGGTGCTGCGCCGCCACGGCGTCGATCCGACGCGGGTCACCTTCCTGCGCGATCTCTCCACGCCAGAGGCGCTGGCCGCCTTCCGCGCACGCAAGGCGGACTTCCTCGAGACCGGCCCACCCGTCGTCGATCAGCTCATCGCGGACGGTACCGGGCACCTGGTCGCCTCGATGGGCGAGGCCACCGGGCCGGTGCCGTTCAGCTCGTTCATGGCGACGCCGGAGACCCTCACCGCGAACCGTACCGTCCTCGTCAGCTTCGTCCGCGGCCTCCACCGGGCGCAGCGCTGGATGGCGTCGACGGGAGCGGCCGAGATCGCCGCGGTGATCGCCCCCGCGTTCGGCGACATGGATCCGAGGGTCTGCGTCGCGGCGGTCGATCGCTATCTGCGGCAATCGACCTGGGCGCGCGATCCGGTGCTGACGCGCACGGGGTTCGACGCGCTCCAGGCGATCCTGCTGGCCGCCGGGTTCATCACGCGATCGCATCGCTTCGAGGAGCTCGTCGACACCGACATCGCGCGGCAGGCAGTCGGCTACTGACCTCCCGTCACGTCGATCGTCACCCCGGTGACGAAGTCGGCGTCGCTGGACGCGAGAAAGCAGATGACGCGCGCCTGGTCCTCGGGCTCCGCCACCCGGCCCAGCGGCACACGCGAATTCTCCCGAGCGCGTTCCTCCGCCGACATCCGGTCCCATCGCGGGCGTAGCCGCGGGCTCAAGGTGAGGCTCGGGGCGATGGCGTTCACCGTCACACCGTACGGGCCGAGCTCGAAGGAGAGCTTCCGGGTGAAGGCGATGATCCCGCCTTTGGCGGTGGCGTACGCGCTGCTGCTCGTGGGGCTCAGGCCGCGCCCCGCGATCGACGAGATGTTGACGATCTTTCCGCCCCGCTGGCGCTTCATCACCGGCGCGACCGCGTTGGAGAAAAGAAAGGTCCCGGTGAGGTTGAAGTGGAGCAGGCGCTGCCAGTCGTCGAGCGTCAGCTCGTCCACCGCGGCGGCGGGCTTCGGGATGATCGTGCTGCCGCCGACCGCATTGACGAGAATGTCGATGCGGCCGTGCTCGTCGACGATCCGTCGCACCGCGCCCGCCACCTGGGCGGCGTCGAGCGCGTCGGCCACGAGACCGTGGGCGGTGCCGCCCGCGGTGCGGATGGCGCCGACCGCCTGATCCAGGGTCTCCTTGTCGAGATCGACGGCGATCACGGTCCCGCCCTCTCGACCGACGATCTCGGCGGTCGCCCGCCCGATGCCGCGGCCCGCAGCCGTGATCAACGCGGTCCGTCCCTTGAATCTCATGCCCGTCCTCCCTCTCCGGCTCGATGGGGAAATGCTCGCTGCACCCTAGAGCGGCCGACTTGCCTTGTCAATTCGCTGCTGCTACGCTCGCGGCCATGCGATACGAAATGATCTCCGCCGACTGCCACCTCGATCTCTGCTGGCTCCCGCCTGACCTCTTCACGTCCAGGGCGTCCGCCGCCCTCAGGGAGCGGATGCCGTACACGAAGGAGGGACCCCGGGGCCCGGTCTGGGTTACCAACAAGGGCGCGAGCCTCGGGCTCGCGTGCGGGATGGGCTCGGCGGGCCGGGAGTACATCCCCGGGCGTATCCACCGCTCCGACCGGATGGCGTCGACGGGCCTGTACGAGGACGGCAAGCGCGGGATCCGCCGCGTCACCGACCCCGAGCTACGCTTGAAGGACCAGGACCGCGACGGCGTCCAGGCCGAGGTGCTCTACGGCGTTCTCGGCACCACCGGTCGCATGAACGACCCGGAGGCGGCGGTCGAGGTCCTGCGCGTCTACAACGAGTGGCTCGCCGACTTCTGCTCGACTCATCCGGACCGCTACGCCGGACTCGCCTCGATCCCGAACCACCCGCTCGAGGCGGCGATCACCGAGGTCGAGCGCGTCGTGAAGCGCGGAGCCCTCCGCGGGCTCGACATCGCCAACTCGTCGGATCTCAAGCCGCTCTGGGACCCGTACTGGAACCCGCTCTGGGACGTGATCGACGGCTGCGGGCTCCCGCTCCATTTCCACACGGTTGGCGGCTACACGCCGGATCACATTCGCAAGATCATCATGATCGGCTCGGATCCGTCGCGCGCGAACGCGCCCGACGCCCCGAAGGTCGAGCTGCCGGTGGCGCGGTCAGCGTTCGCCTCGAACATCACCCAGTTCCAGATGAACATGTCCAACATTCTCACCTCGATGATCTTCTCGGGCGTGTTCGAGCGCTATCCGCGCACGAAGCTCGTGCTCGGCGAGTCCGGGATCGGCTGGATCCCCTACGTCCTCTGGCGGATGGACGCCGAGTGGGAGGATCAGTTCAAGGACCTCTCGCTCACGATGCCGCCGAGCGAGTACTGGAAGCGGCAGTGCTGGGCGACCTATCAAACCGACCCCATCGGCGTGAAGCTGATCGACGAGCTCGGCGAGGACAAGGTGATGTGGGGCTCGGACTTTCCACATCCCGACGGGGTGTGGCCCGATTCCCGCGAATACATCGCGCGCGAGCTGGGCCATCTGCCGGCTGGAGTGCGCCGCAAGATCGTCTGCGAGAACGCGGGGAAGCTCTACGGGTTGATCCGGTAGCGGACAGCCCGCGAGCGCGGATCCTCTCGCGAGCGGCCAGGGCGGGTCCCCGGCCGCTTTCTCTTTTCAGCGGACCATCAAGCGTGGCTCATCGACGGTGGTCGGGGTCGCCCGGCCGCCAGGGCCAGCGCGACCAGGTGGTCGAGCTGGCCGAAGTCGAAGGGCTTCGGGATGAAGGCGAACACCCCTCGGTTGAGGGCCTCGGCGGCAGCTTTGGTGTCGCGGCTCGCCGTGATCACCATGACGGGAACCGTCGTGTCGATCCCGCGGAGCTGTTTGAGCGCCTGGAGCCCGTCCATCACCGGCATGTGCAGATCGATGAGGATCAGATCCGGACGCCCGCGGAGCACCATCATGACTCCGTCCGCGCCGTTGGAGGCCGTCTCGACCTTGTAGTTGGTCCCGTGGTTGAAATTATTGAAGAACTCCGTCAGCACCTGCCGGATGGTTTCCTCGTCGTCGATGATGAGGACCCGTTTCGTGGGCCGCTCAAACGGCCTGTCGGTGCGCTTTTCTGTGCGAGCCATGGGCAGCATGCTCCCGAGGGAGCAAGCGAAATGCCACGGGTCTCAACTGAAGATTGGTGATTCTTCTCGACAAGTTACGCTGAGGGTTTCCGGACACCGACCAGCGGACTTGTGACAGGGTGGTCTGCCAATCCGGCCCGGGCTTCTCCCGGCTGGGATCCCCGGAAGCCGGAGAGGCCCCGCGTCAGATTACGCGCTTTTGCGCGAGCGCCTCGAGCTCGTCGGCTCCGCAGCCGAGCCACCCGCCGAGCACCTCCGCGTTGTGCTCTCCGAGAAGCGGCGCGCGCTTCAGGTCCGTGGGCGAGTCGGAGAGGCGCACGGGGTTGCCGGGCATCGGGAACCGGCCGCGGATCGGATGGTCGATCTCGACCACCATGCCGCGCTCCACCAGCGAGGGGTCGGTGAGAACCTCACCGGAATCGAGGACGGCACCGCAGGGGATGCCCGCGCCGGCCAAGGTCTCCATGGCTTCGTGCTTGGTTCGCTTCTCGGTCCACGCCTCGACGAGCGCGTCGAGCTCGTCGTTCCGCGCGGCCCGTCCCATGCGGTCGGCGAGCTTCGGGTCGTCGCCGAGCTCCGGGCGTCCGAGGATCTTCGACAGAATGCGCCACATCTCGAGGGTCGCGCAGTGGATGAACACGTAATCGTTGGGCCCGAATGGCCGGCAGCGGTACATGTTCGAGGGCGAGGCGCCCGGCGAGCGATTCCCGCGCCGCGGCACCGGATTTCCGGTGACGTACTGCTCGCGCAGGTGGATCCGAACCAGGTTGAGCACGGCGTCTTGCTGGGCAACCTCGACGCGCTGGCCCATGCCGGTCGTCTGGCGCTGGACGATCGCGGCCAGGATGCCGATGGCGAGGTGGAGTCCTGCGCCCGTGTCCCCCAGTCCGGCCTCGACCCGAACGGGGGGCCCGTCGGCGGCGCCCGTGACGCTCATCGCGCCGCCCATCGCCTGCGCGATCATCTCGAAGCTCTTGTAGTCAGCGTACGGACCGCTGCTGCCGAAGCCCTTGACGGAGGCGGCGATGATCCGGGGGTTGAGGCGCCGAAGATCCTCGTACCCGAACCCCAGCCGCTCCATCGAGCCCGGGCCGAAGTTCTCCACGAGAACGTCGGCGCGCTCGACCATTCGCTTGAGCAGGACGCGCCCCTCGGCGGACTTGAGGTCGAGCGTGACGCTCTTCTTGTTGGCGTTCAGCAGGAGAAAGAAAAAGGCGTCCTGATCGGGCCGCTCCGATAGCGCCCGGCGCCCAGGCTCGCCGCCAGGCGGCTCGATCTTGATGACGTCGGCGCCGAGCCACCCCAGCATCTGCGCACAGCTCGGCCCCGCTTCGTATTGCGTGAGGTCGAGCACCACGATCCCGTCGAGCGCCTTGGCCATGAGGTCTCTCCTGGGTACATCGGGGGCCGCGACAGGCTCCCCATGCTCCACGAACCTTCCGAACGTCGCGGCGAAACCACGACGCTCCTCGAGCTCCTCCCGACTCCCCCGGCGGCGGCTCGCGCTGCTAGGTCGAGTAGGCCGAGAAGCGGACCGTCGTGGCGCGCGCCGCGTCGTCGGTCACGACGTTCACGACCGCCGGCTTGCGCGACGCATAGGCCCGCTCGAGCGCGGGCCGAATCTCGTGCGGCTTCTCGACGAACTCACCATGAGCGCCGAAATCCACGGCGACCTTGTCGTAGCGGGTGTAGCCAAGATTGCGACCGGGCTTGTCGTGCTTCGGGTCCGCGGTCCAGCCGCCGTTGTTGCTGATGACGACGAGCACCGGGATCCGGTGGCGCACCGCCGTGTCGATCTCGTTCCCGTTGATGCCGTAGGAGCCGTCGCCGTGAAGGACGACCACCTGCGTGTCCGGGCACGCGACCTTCGCGCCGATACCGAACGGCAGTCCCACGCCCATGCACCCGAAGGGGCCGGAGTTCAGCCGATGGCCCGCCGTGAAGGTCGGGATCGACTGGCGCCCGAAGTTGAGGATCTCCTGGCCGTCCACGACGAGGATCGCGTCACGACGCAGGAAATCGCGGACCTCCTTGCAGAGCCGGAGCGGATGGATCGGCACCTTGTCGTCGCTCATGGCCTTCTCCGACTCGAGGGCCTTCTCCGTGTCGAGGCTCTTCAGCTTGTCGACCCACGCGCGGTAGCGTCGCTTGTCGAGCGTGCCTCGTGCCTCGGTCGTCAGCTGCTGCAGGACAGCGCGGGCGTCGCCGAAGATCGGCACGTCCGCCGGGCGGTTGTGACCGAGCTCGACCGGATCAACGTCGACCTGGATGACCTTCAGGTCCGCGGCGAAGCGCGGCGCGCGGCCGAACTGGATGACGTAGTTGAAGCGGGTACCGATGTTCAGGACGACGTCCGCCTCGGCGAAGGCCTTGGCGCGGGCGAAGAGGAACGCGAGGTCGTGGTCCTCCGGGACGGACCCGCGCGAGATTGGCGTCGTATAGAACGGGATCCCCGCCGTGTCGACGAAGGACTGGAGGGCGGACGCGGCGTCCGACCACCAGACGCCGCTTCCGGCGATGATCAGCGGCCGCTCGGCCCGCCCGAGCAGCGCGATCGCTTCCGCGATCGCCGCCGGATCGCCGTGGGCGCGGGGTGCGGGCTTCCACTGGGCCGGCATCGTGACGGAGGACTCGTCGACAACCTCGCCCAGGATGTCGCCGGGAAGGTCAAGAAACACGGGCCCGGGTCGGCCCGACGTCGCCTGACGGAAGGCCGTCGCCACGACATCGGGAATGCGCTTGGCGTCGAGGATGCGCGTGGCCCACTTGGTGATCGGCTTGAACAGCGAGAGCTGGTCGACCTCCTGGAACGCGTCCATTCCGAAATAAACGCGCGGGCTCGCGCCGCCGACGGCGACCAGCGGGGCGGCGTCGATGAACGCGTTGGCGACGCCCGTGGCCATGTTGATCGTGCCCGGCCCGGAGGAGGCCATGCACACGCCCGGACGCCGCGTCAGGCGGCTGTAGGCGTGGGCCATCATCGAGGCGCCCTGCTCATGACGGCTGTCGATGGCCCGCACACCGAGCTTGATACAGGCGCTCTCGGTCTCGAGCATCGGTCCGCCCATGAGGTAGAAGAGCGTGTCCATGCCTTGCGCCTTGAGTGACTTCGCCAGGAGCTCCGAACCAGTGATCGATCCCATAGCGCCCCCCCTTCATGGGCCTGCCGGTGCGTCAGAAGATACCCGAATTCTCCGTCCGTGTCTCGCCCGGTCGTCGGGGGGGACCTCGGGACCGGAGCGGCCGCCGAGCGGCAGCTTGCGTGAGATACTGCGTGCCATGCACCGCGTCATCGTCAGCGCGCTGCTCGGGGCGGTCGTCCTGGGCTCGTCGCTCTCGCCGACGAGCGCCCCCGTCCGGGCCGCCGAGACCTATACGCGCGAGTCTCTGGATCACTATTTCCGGCTGGAGTGGTCAAAGACCGGGCGGAAGGTCGACGGCTACGTGTACAACGCCTCGAATCGGCATGCCGCGTCTATGCGGCTGCTCGTCGAGGGTGTCGACGGCTCCGGCAACGTCGTCAACAAGACGATGACGTGGGTCCTCGATGTCCCGCCGAACAACCGTGCCTTCTTCGAAGTCTCCGCGCCCGACGCCGCGTCCTATCGGGTCTCGATCCTGTCCTTCAACTGGATCCAAGAGATCGCCTCGAGCCGAGATCGCCGCAACGTTTCGTAGTCGTGGCACACTAGGGTTATGCGCCGCGTCATTGCGTGCGTGCGTATCGTCTCCGCGGTCGTGATGTCGGGCGTCCTGGCGTGCGCCGCTGTCACCCTCCCGGGCGCGCCCGTCCGGGCCGCGGAGACCTACACGCAAGAGACCCTGGACCGCTCCTTCCGGCTTGAGTGGTCGAAGTCAGGGCGGAACGTCAACGGCTACGTGTACAACGCCTCGAATCGGCGCGCCGCGCACATGCAGCTGCTCGTGGAGGGCCTCGACGCCAGCGGCACGGTCGTCACCAAGACCACGACGTGGGTTCGCGATGTCCCACCCAACAACCGCGCGTTCTTCGAGGTCGCGGTGGCGAGCGCGCCGTCCTACCGAGTTTCGGTGGCGTCCTTCGACTGGGTCGAAGACCGTCTGGATCGTCGCAAGGCCTGGTAGGAAACGCCAGCCGGCTTCGGCCGCGTCAGAGCGCGGGCTCGCCGGCCGTCACCGCGATGCACTGGCCGGAGAGGTTTCGCGCCGCCTCGCTACACAGATACACGGCGAGCGAGGCGATGTCCTCGGCGGTCGACATGCGCTTGAGCGGCGACCGCTCGACCCACCTCCGGCGCTCCTCCTCGACCGGCACCCCCTTCACCTCAGCCTGGCCGGCGATGACCCGATCGATGCGGTCGCCGGCGATGGCGCCGGGGGCGATCGCGTTGACCCGGATGTTGTGCTCCGCCAGCTCGAGAGCGAGACCGTACGTCATCCCGACCTGTCCGGCCTTGGCCGAACAGTAGCCGATGCGATAGGCAAGCCCGCGCCGGCCCGCTGTGGAGGCGATGTTCACGATCACGCCCCCACCCGCCTTGATCATCTGGGGCACCGCGAATCGCGTGCACATGTACGAGCTGGTGAGGCACGAGTTGATCGTGTAAAACCACTCCTCGGCCGTGTAGTCCTGCACGGGCTTGGTCGGACCCCCGTCCCCGGCATTGTTCACGAGGGTGTCGAGCTTGCCGAAGGCCTTCACGGCCGCCACCACCAGGCGCTGCACGTCGGCCTCGACGGCGGCGTCCCCGGTGACCGCGAGCGCTCGGCCCCCGTCGGCCTTGACGAGCCCGGCCGTTTCCTCCACCAGCTCCCGGGAGCGCGCCGCGCAGACCACGGCGGCGCCCTCACGGGCGAACATGCGGCTCATCACACGCCCGACACCCTTGCTCGCGCCGGTGATGAGCGCGACTCTTCCCTCGAGCTGCCCCATGGGCCTTCTCCTGTGCTCAGCGGAACGCCTGGATGAGCTCCTCGGCGGCCACCATCTGCCCACCCCGCGTCGAGGACGCCACCACGATGAGCGTCCGTACGCCGGCCGCAAGCCACGCCTCGAAGCCCTCGCGAACCTCCGTCGCGCTGCCGAAGAGCGTGACGTCCTGGAGCCAGCGATCGGACATGAGCTCGGGGATGCGCTGGGACTCGCCGCGCGCGATGGCATCCCGGATCGCGAGCATCTCCTCTTCGTAGCCCGCCTCGATCCAGTAGTTCTGGTAGTTCGGCAGGCGCACGTAGGGGACGAGGGTCCGGCGCAAGAGCGCCGCCGCAGCGGCGCGATCCGCGTCGATGCAGGTCGGCACCATGTTGCCGATGAAGAACGCGGGGTCGCGCTGCGCCGTCGCCGGCAGACAGCGGAGCGAGGCCGCCATGTGCGATCGCGCGCCATTCGCCCACACGACCCCCTGCGCAATCTCGCCGGCCAGCTCGACCATGCGGCGGCGGAGCGTCGCGAGCACGATCGGTGGAAGCCCGCCCACCTGGGTCGCGTGCGTGCGCAGGTCGGCGACGAACTTCCGGATGTCGTCGAGGGGCTTGCCCGCGCGGATTCCCAGACGCGCGTGGGTCGGCCCGTGGCTCACACCGATCCCAAACCTGAACCTGCCGTTCGACAGCTCATGGACGAACGCCGCCGTCTGCGCGTACTCGAGGGGGTGGCGCGTGTACATGTTGGCGATGCTGGTGCCGAACGGGATCTCGCGGGTCGAGAGCGCCAGCGCCTCGCACAGGGCCAGACCGTCGCCGGGGCTCGGGCAGTAGAGCCCGGCGAATCCCTCGCGCTCGAACCGCTGGGCCACCTCCAGCATCACGCGGCGCCGTCCGGCCACCGAGACGAGGCCGACGGCCGGCTTGGTGGTCATTGCCGGGAGTATACCGGTGTCCTTGCCACGGCGCCCCGGCCTCACTATGATCGGCCCACCCTACGGGTGAGGTGCGCGCCGCAGGCCGTCGCGGGGCGGCAGTGCGAGCCGGAGCACGGCCGGGGGCTGGGGCCCCCGCGTGCGAGGCGAGCAAGACGGAGATCCCCCCGCCGGCCGAGGTGCGACTACAAATAGGAGACCCTCATGAAGATCCACAGGCTCTACGCGGACAAGAATGGCGAGTCGCATTTCCAGGACGTCGAGGTCGAGTACGCGGAGACGACCCGGGCCGGACGGCTCTCGAAGCGGATCGCCGCCACCGGCATCATCTTCCGGGAGGTCCAGCCCGACTACGATCTCGACTGGCACCCCGCGCCACGGCGCCAGTACATCATCAACCTCGACGCGGGCGTTCAGATCACCGCGAGCGACGGCGAGGCGCGCCGGATCGGCGCCGGTGAGGTCCTTCTGGTCGAGGACACGCACGGCAAGGGCCATCTCTCCAAAGCCATCGAGGCCAAGCTGCGCAACTGCATCTTCGTCACGCTGGAGTGAGCGGCGCGATCTCGGTGCCGCGGTCTCTGTGGCAGGCCGCCGAGGCTCGAACGGAGTGGCACGGCTTTCGCCACGAACCCGGCGACGGCGTCGGCACCGTGGTGGGAGGGGGCAAGCGCGCGGCCTTTACCTCACCCAAGGCTGCTGAAGCTGTAGAGTCCCTGCACGAAAGGCTGGTGTCCGTATGACGCCCGAGCGCTTCGCCAACGGGATGACCTTCGACGACTACGTCAAGGTCACCGGCTCGCCCGAGAATATGAGGGCCGATCTTCTCCGTTCACCGGGAACCTTGGGCAAGTATTTTTCGTCCCTGCTTCTTTTCCTTGGGCTGGTGGCGTTCGCCTACTTTGCCGTCCTGGTTTTCTCGTCCTTGCTCCACTCTTACCGCTTCCCGATCCCCTATGCCGTTCCGATCTTCGACATTCCCTTCGCCCTGACAGCGATCGGCGTGGGTTATCTCTGCCTCGAGCGACATCGCTTGCGGCAGGACGTCCGGTCGGCCTCGATGGGCGTCATGCTCTGGCTGGCCGCCCTCCTGGCGATCGCACACATCTTGACGCAGCCCGACTACCCGGAGACGCCGGGAGTGAATCCCGGAGTGGCCCCGTACTTCTTCCTTCTGAGCTACCTGATGGGTTTCCTCAGCGTCGGTCTGGCGACGTACTACGGCGATCGGCACCTTCGCCTCACCGACCGTCAGAGATTCCTGGTTGCGGTCGGTCTGGTCCTCCTGAGCATCGGGATCGTGATCGCCGTCCTGGAGATCCGGCCATTTCTTCCGTCGCTGGTCATGAAGGGCGGAAAGTTCAGCCTCTTTGGCTGCGTCGCGGGGGGACTGGCCAATGGCCTTGTCGGAGTGTGGGCCCTCTGGGGCGCAAGGAAGAAGTTCCAGGAAAGGGAGCAGGACTGGTTCGCCGGCTTCTTCCTTCTCGCCGCGTTTATCTGGATCGTCGGCCTGATCGGCTTCCTGCTGTTGCCGTTCCGGTACTCGGTCACCTGGTATGTCGCGGGCCTCGCCCGCCCCCTCGGCGTCGGAGCGATCTTCGTCGGTCTCCTCCGGGAACAGGTCTGGCTCTACCGGGAGAGTCGCGCTCGTCAACGGGACCTGCAGAGCCTTCATGCCGCCGGGCAAGCGCTGGTCATGACGCTGGACCCACAGCGGATCGTGGAGACCAGTGTGACCAAAGCCGTCGGGGTCGCCGGCGCACAGGCTGCCATCCTCTTTCGACTGGACGGACAAACCCGGGTCCTTCGGGCGCTCGGTCGGGCCGGCCGCATCAGCCAGGAGCTGGTGTCAGACCTCGAACTGCCGATTGGACAGGGCGCCTCCGGCCTGGCAGTGGCGGGGGGACGACCTGTGTGGACTTCGAATCTCGGAGGTGACGCTCGATTCCCGCTTCCCCCGGAGGTCAGTGATCGGATGCGTCGGGAACACCTGAGAGCCGTGCTGTCGATCCCCCTGCTGATCGAGAGCAGGGAGGTGTTTGGGGCCCTCTCGGTCGTCTACACAGAGGAGCGGGGATTTTCCGCGACCGAGGTCGAGCTGCTCGAAGCGTACGGAACCCAGGTGGCCGTCGCGCTCGAGAACGCCAGGGCGTTCGACCAATTGGCTCTGAAAGCTCGAAACGAAGCGGCGCTCCGTGATTTCTCCCAGCGGCTGCTCGAGGCCAGCGGGGAGGAAACAATTTTGGATGAGGCGACTCGGATCACCCGGGAGGTCCTCCAGGCGGATTATTCCGCTCTGTTCCTGTACGACCCCAATGAGGGAGGGCTCGATCTCCGCGCAGGGGTTGGCTGGGAGCCGGGAACGGCCGGTCGAGGGGCGGCGTCGCTGTCGGATGGATCGCTCGCGAGTACCGCGTTCGTTCAGAGAGAGAGCGTCGAAGTGGAGGACCTGTCCACGGAATGCCGCTTCTCCATTCCGGCCTACCTTGCCGCCCATCGCGTTCGGGCAGGCCTCCTCGTGCCGCTGGGAGTCCACGATCAGCCGGTTGGGGTCGTGGGTGCCTACTATCGCGCACCCCATCGCTTCACCGAGGAAGAGCGCCGGTTCCTCCTGAGCCTCGGCCAGCAGACCGCGCTGGCTCTGGCGAAAGTTCGTCTCTACACGGAGCTTCAGGCGAATCTCCGGCGCCTCCAGGAAACCCAGGCACAGCTGATCCAGGCCGATAAACTCACGGCTCTGGGCACCATGCTCTCGGGGATGGCCCACGAGTTGAACGGCCCCCTCACCTCGATCCTGCTGTCCATCCAGCTCCTGCAGCAGCAGACGGTCCTTCCGCATCCGATGCTGGAGCGTCTGAACCACGCCGAGCGCGAGTGTAGGCGGGCGGCCCAGCTCATTAAAGACCTGCTGCTCTTCGCCCGGAGGCGGGCTCCCGAGCGGCGGCTGGTGGATCTGAACGCGGTGGTCAAGGCGGCGCTGTCGCTCCAGGCGCCCCAATTCTCCCTCCAGAACATCCGCCTGGTGACGAACCTTGATCCAAATCTCCCAAAGATCTGGGCCGATTCGCACCAGCTCCAGCAGGTCTTCCTCAACCTCTTCACGAACGCCACCCATGCTGTGAAATCGGCCCGCGGGCAGGGTACCCTCGCGGTCCGTTCCTTCCAAAAGGGATCCGAGGTCTGCGTAACCGTGGAAGACGACGGCCCCGGGATCCCTCGTGAACACCTCGGGCGGATCTTTGACCCATTCTTCACCACCAAGACCGTGGGAGAGGGGAGCGGGCTTGGGTTGAGCCTCTCCCTGGGGATCGTGGAGGGCCATGAAGGACGGATCACCGCCGAGAATGTGGCGGGCGGGGGCGCTCGATTCACCGTCGACCTGCCGATCGGCGAAGGGGAGGAGCCCGCGGAGACCCCCGTCCCGACGGTTCACAAAGCGAGTCGTAGCGCACAGATCTTGGTGGTCGAAGACGAGGTGAGTGTCCGGGGAATCCTCAACGACGTCTTGGCCTTTCTCGGCCACCAGGTGGAGAGCGCCGAGACGGGCCGGGAGGCGATGGCCAAGCTGGAGCGGAAGGTCTACGACCTGGTCACGCTCGATTTCAGGTTACCGGACATGAGCGCCAGCGAGGTCTGGCGGTGGCTTCTGACGCGGCATCCGGACCAGCTCGCGCGGGTCGTTTTCATGACCGGCGACCTGGTCAGCGCCGACACCCAGGAGTTTCTCCGGCAGACGGGGCGGCCCGTGATCACCAAACCGCCGACGATGGAGCGCATCTGCCAGGTGCTCGACGAGGTTCTCGAGGCGAAGCTCTCGGACTCCTAGGGGCAATCTGCCGGTTTCGGGTCGAGGTCGCCGCGACGGCCGACCATATCAATGTGGTGGTCGGTCGCGTTGCCCCCGATGAAGCCATGGGTGAGGTCGTCGGGGTGGTTGGCCAGGCGGAAGTGGTCGAAGGCGAACCGGTGAACCATTGGCAGGCCGATCCCAGAGTGGTGCCCCGTGGAGGAGGTGATGCACTGCCAGAACCGCGCGTCCATTCCCATACTCGTCACCGGGTCGAACACCACGGCGTCCGGGTCGAACCGGGGGTCATAATTGGCGCACATCCCCGCCCGTGTCGGCAACGGGAATTCGCCGATGAATCTGCGCAGCCAGGTGGTGGTGACTCTCAGCATCCTCGAAGACGGGTCGCGGCAGACCACGTTAGGCTTACCGGTGATAGGGTCGATGACGAGGTCGGATCCCGGGCGTGGTACGCACTGGACGATCACGTCTTTGTTACTCACCGGTGCCCCGCGAAGGAGGTTGTAGTCTAGTGTGATCGTGACCTGCCCCGCGCCTGTCGCATCCGTGGCGAAGGAGGCCCCTGGGTCCGTCCCCATCCCACTCGTGAAGCCATCGTTCAGCCGAGCGAGCGGTGAGACCGCGTTTCCCTCCACCGGGAATCCTGGGCGCCTGGAAGCTGGCAGCGAGGGGACTTCGATCCCGTCCCCACAATCCGGACAGACCAACTCATTGAAGACTGTCCAAATCGTGTAGACCGTGTTGGGGTACGCTCCGCTGACGGAGAAGTGGACGATGGTCTCGCCGTTCACGACTTTGAGAGTCATCACCCCCGAGGCCGGCACCGCACCCGCCTGGGGGGCATTCTGTGTGGGGATGAAGTTGAGAGTGTATTCTTGGTCCGTGTTGCGGGTGTATTCCTGGTCCGTGGTGACCTGCTGCCCGATAACCTGGGCCGGTGCGGCGAGCAAGGCACACAGTCCAAGGACGAGGAGGAAGACGGTTCCAGTTCTCATGGGTGCTTGTTCCTCATCTTCGAAGGGTCCCGACCAGGCGCGTTACCTCGGCCTGTCGCTCCCTGAGCTGCGAAATCCGCGACGCAACACCCGCAGAAATAAGGCAAACGGCGTGCCAGGCCTTCGGGCGTCGGATCGGGAACGGAAGAGTTCGCCGTATCGCCTCGAGTTTTAATGTGAAAATGTTTTCAGTCATCTCGCACGGTCTTTATCCACAGGTGTGAAGAGGAGCGGGGAATCTATGTAGTCCGGGACCCAACTGTGAACTCCTCTTCACATCGAGGTGCCGGTCCGCGGTGGGGAGCGCGTGCGGGGGCGCTGGGGAACGTTACAGGGCCCGGCCGCGCGACTGGGGAGCGAGCCCAAACTCCGAGATCTTATTCAGCAACGTCTTGTAGCTGACTTTGACAACGCGGGCCGCCGCCACGCGATTCCACTGCACCTGCTCGAGGACCTCGGCCAGGGCCTTCCGTTCGGCTTCCAGAGCGCCCCGGCGCCCAATTTCGCGAAGTCCCGCCACGGTTTCCGCGCTCCACGCCACCGAGCCGCCGTCCGCAGTGCCCGGCCTCACCCCGCTGGGCCGAGGACGAGCCAGAAGCGCTTCGTGGACGTGGTCGTCGTTCGGCAGGACGACCAGCCGCCGAATCACGTTCTCGAGCTCGCGGACATTGCCTGACCACGGGTGATTCATGAGGAGCCTGAGGATCTCGGGTGAGAGTTCCCTGGCCCGCCGGTACTGCTTGTTGAACCGAGCGAGGAACGACGACGCGAGGACCGCGATCTCTTCCTTCCGCTCGCGAAGGGGCGGCACGTGGAGCTCGACCACGCTGAGGCGGTAGTAGAGGTCCTCTCGGAAGGCGCCAGAGCTCAGCGCCTGCTCGAGGTCCCGGTTCGTCGCGGCGATGACTCGCGTGTCGACACGAATGATCTCCAGGCCCCCGACCCGGCAGAACTGGTGGTCATCGAGGACGTGCAGCAGCTTCGCCTGCAAGGCGAGCGGAAGCTCCGCGATCTCGTCGAGAAGGATCGTGCCGTTGTTGGCGTACTCGAACTGGCCGACGGTGCGGCGGTACGCACCCGTGAACGCACCTTTCTCGTGGCCGAAGAGCTCCGACTCGAGCAGGTCCGACGGAAGCGCAGCGCAGTTGACTTTGACGAACGGGCGTTCACGCCGACTGGAGGCCGCGTGAATGGCGCGAGCCACCACCTCCTTGCCGACGCCGGTTTCCCCACGAATGAGCACCGTCTCGGAGGTATCAGCGACGTGCTCGACGACCTCACTCACCCGCCGCATCATCGGACTGTGACCGAGAAGGGATGGATCTTCCGTGAGGCATCGCGCCCCGAGGGTCATGGACTGAGTCATCCTCGCCCCGCTGAGCTCTCCTAGTCCGGGAGGCTCGGATCATGCCATCCTCCACGCACGCTTGTCACGTCGAAACTTTTGCGCAGGCCAGCCAAGGATTCGGACGCGGCGCCACAGGGATGACCTTCGACGACTATGTGAAATTCACCGTCTCGCCCGAGAATCTCCGCCGCGAGGGGTTCGACATCCGGCGGTTCAGCTTGGTCCGCCCGCACCTCGACTGGAGCAGGTTTCTCCGCGAGCGCCACGCCAAGGCGCGGCTCACCGACGATACGACTAAGTGCTCGAAACTACGACCCCGACCCCCTCCAACTGCGGAAGTTGGGCTAGCGGACGGCCTGGGGAACGTGCACCTGTCTCGCCCTTCGGGTCAGGCCGTCGCGAGTAGAGCTCGTCGCACCACACGCTTGACGCTCTCGAGCGTGAAGGGCTTCTCGAGCTGAGGGGCCCCGGTCTGCTCGAGGAATGCCCGGGTGCTCGAACTGAGGACATCTCCGGTGACGAAGACGCTCGAGGTAGAGCTCCGGACCACTCAACACGGGCATGCCACTGTCGCTGATGATCAGGTCGTAATTCTGCGCCGCCAGCTTCCTGAGCGCGATGGCACCGTTCGCGGCGGTATCGACCTTGTAGCCGTCGCGCGACAACCCCTCGGCCAGCAGCGCCGCGACCGCGGGCTCATCGTCGACCACCAGGATGGTCTTCCCGGGCACGGGCAGCGCCGCTTCGAACGTCTCGGGCTCACCGTGTGTGAGGCGCGGAGTTTCCACTGGCAACTCGATGAGAAACCGGGCTCCCTCACCGGGTCGGCTCTCGACGCTGATGGCGCCCCCGTGCCCCTCGATGATGCCACGCGCCAGGGCGAGCCCGAGCCCCGTACTCTCGCCTTCGGGCTTGGTCGTAAAGAACGGCTCGAAGATCCGCGCCTGAATCTCCGGAGGAATCCCCGGACCGGTGTCGGCGACCTCGATGCGCACGCGTCGGCTCTGGACCTCGTGGCGTGTCAGGAAGCTCAACCGGCGAGGCGCCGAGGCCTCCCGCATCGCCTGCCGCGCGTTCGCGATGAGGTTCACCGCAACCTGCTTCAGCTGGTGCCCGTCGGCCCACACCAGCGGCAGGTCGCTCTCGAGGTCGAGCTGAACCTCGATGTTGTCGATCCGGAGCTCGAAGGCCAGCAACTCGACCGCGTCCCGTAGAAGGAGGTTCAACGACACGTGCCCCCGCTCCGGCGGGTGGCGCCGGGCGATCGTCAGGAAGCTCCGCACGATATGCGCGCAGCGTTCCGCGGCTTCCCCGATCTCGCGGGCTCGTGCCCGGGCGCTGTCGTCGGCGGCCGTGGTCGCAAACAGTCCGACCTGGCCGAGGATGACCGACAGAGGGCTGTTGAGCTCGTGCGCGACGCCGGCGAGGAGGTTGCCCATCGTCGCCAGCTTTTCCGCCTCGAGAAGCTGGTGCGTGCGCTCCTGGATCTGCGCCTCCAGCGCCTCGTTCTGGCGGCGAAGATCGCGGTGGAGAAACCGCATCTCCAGCAAGTTGCGCACGCGGAGAAGCAGTTCGGTTTGTTCGAAGGGCTTGGTCACCAAATCGCTTGCGCCCGCTTCGAGCGCCGCGCGTTTGCTCTCACGCGACACGTCGGCGGTCAGGACAAGCACCGGTAGATAGAGATCGGCCCGCCGCTCCTCGAGCTGTTTGAGGACCTGGATGCCGTCGAGGTGGGGCATGCGGAGGTCCAGCAGGATCAAATCAGGCTGGAACTCGGCACAACACTCGAGGACCTCGCGGGGGTCGGTCGTGCTTCTTAGGTTTGTATAACCCACGTGCTCGAGAAGCAGTTCCAAGAGGCGGACCATGGCTTGCTCGTCGTCCACGATCAGGATCTTCGCGCTACGAAAGATCTCGGAATCCATGCGATCTCCCTGCGGATGGACCTCGTGAACCGTCGTTCAGCTCGGCGCCCTTCTGGGGAGCGTGCAGGAGCATCGATGATGCCAGCCAGCCCTCGGACGGCGGTTCGGCAACTGAAGACCTGGAAATTATTCGGAATACGAGCGGCGGTGAGGAGCCAGATCCGCAGGCGCTCGCTGGCCGGCGAGTCCGAACGAGTCGTGGGTCTGACAGTGCGATGCCCGAATCTGACACCTCCCCGGTGTACGCGGATCGAGAAGGCGACGCGTGGCGGGCGCTTGGACATCGACGGCACGAAGATCAAAGCCAACGCCTCGAAGCACCAGACGATGAGCTACGGACGGATGCGTACGCAGGCTGACGCGGGCTACTGGTCTGAGGCGAATGTCGGTGCACTCGAAGCCAAAGACTTGCCGGGTCCCCTGGTCACTACGGAGATCGTCGTGGGAAATTCCCTGAGAAGAGGCTCGGAGATCCGTCGGACACATCAGGACGCGACGTAGAGCCGGTTGCCGCCATCCTGCTTGGCCTCGATCATCGAATCAACGGCCTGGCGCAGCATATCCTGAGCGCTGGCGGCCGTTTTCGGATAGCAAGAGCCGCCGGCGCTACAGGTGGTTGTGTCGAGGAGCGCCATCAGCCGGCGAAGGATCGATGGCACGTGGGTTGTCTCCGCCCCTATGAGGAGAAGGGCGACGGGGGCCGGGGCCCACTGCGCGACCACGTCGCTGCCTCGAATGTCATGCGCGATGGTCTCCGTGAGGGAGGGTCTGGGAGGTTCCCGTGTCTGGGCGGAGGCGACCTCGACGCTAAGGCACGCGAGCGAGACGCAATAACGCAGTCGTTGAGCTTTCTGCACCTCCAGGTCGACGAGGAATCGAAACAGCAGGTCGTCGACGACGATCGCTCCGGCGTCGGGGCTGGGCCTAAAACTATGCCATTTGCTCACAATTGGTGCCGCCTGCACGCTGGAATGCGCTCATAGACAACCGTTGCGCTACTAGCTACCCCAAGTTCTCGACGGGGGAAATCAGGAGAATCACTGAATCGGCGAATGAAATACCCTCAATGGGGCGCGGGCCAGTCCGCCGACCGAGGGCTGGGTGCGTCGAGACCTCTCCGACCCGAGTCCCGCCGACAGGCCTCGGCACCTGTCGCGAGGCCGTGGCCGATATCCCTGTCTCGAGCCGACAACGTCCGCGTCGCCGGCGTCCACCTCCGGCCCGCGTTCGGATCTATCAGCGGGACGCGCGCGTGACCAGCCGGCTTTCGCCACAGTCCGAGCAGACGCCGTACTCCCTGATGTGCGTTCCCGCTCGCCCTGTCTTCACCGCCGCCCGATACGCCGTGGAGGGGTCAATCCCGAGCGCACGGGCAAGGCATTCGTCGCAGAAGCGACGGGGGCCGTGCGTGATTAAAAACGCCGCGACTCGCTCTTTGGCAATCATCGTGACCCATTCCGGGAGCGGACAGACTCTGAAGGGAAGAAGTCAGCGCTGAGATCAGAGACCATCCAGCTCGAGGGGCCGGTGACACCCAGTGTCACATTCGACGTAAGCGTGCGCTTCTGGCATCGGTGGGACATGCCGATCGGATCCAGGCAGCGCGCAAGTCCCTGCGATTTCCAGATTTTGAGTTGTGCCTGACCCGACCGATCGCTCCTTGGCACCCCGCGTGCAAACCCTTAATTTGCTACAGGGAAGGCCCCTTCTCGATAAAGGCAAACCCGCCGTGAGGTGGGGACGCAAAGCCACGGATCAAGCGAGTCGCTTGATCGCCGAGCTACCGAAGGAAGGGAGACCGAAGCTCCCCGAGAACATCGGGGTCTTCCGCTCAACGGAGGGCCGCGATGTTTTCTGGCGACCGCTCGCTCAGTCGCATCGGCCGCGTTCTTCTCTTCGCGTTTGTCGCCGCGATCCCCGGTCTCTGGCTCACCGCCAACGCCGCCTCGGCCTTTAGCGATGACCCCCTCGTGCCCCAGAGCACGGTCGTCAAGACGGCGCACATCGTGGAGCTCCGGGCGGCCATCGATAGCCTCCGCGTCGCACGCGGGCTGGCGACCTTTGCGTGGACTGATCCCACCCTCGTGCCGGGCAGCACCCCCGTCACAGTCGTCCACTTGACCGAGCTCCGGACGGCGTTGAACCAGGCCTATCAGGCGGCGGGCTGGACTCTCCCCACCTACACCGATCCCACCCTTGTCGCCCGGCTCACCGTCATTAAGGCCATCCACCTCATTGAGCTCCGCACCGCCGCCACGGTGGCGAATGACACGACACCCCCCCTGATCTCGGGCGTGACCGCCTCCTCCATCACGTCGGCGGCCGCGACGATCGCCTGGGTCACGAACGAAGCGAGCGACTCGCAGGTCAACTACGGCCTCACGACGGCCTACGGCAGTTCGACCCCAGTGACTGCGAGCCTCGTCACCTCTCACCTGGCGACCCTCAGCGGCCTGGCCGGGACCCAGCTCTATCACTTCCGCGTGCGCTCGCGCGATGCGGCCGGCAACCTCGCGACCTCACCGGACTTCACGTTCACGACGCTCGACGGGACGCCCCCCTCGGTCTCGTTCACCGCCCCCACTGCCGGCGCGACCGTCGCGGGCACGGTCACCGTCGCCGCCACCTCGACCGACAACGTGGGCGTCATCGGCGTCCAGTTCAAACTCGACGGCGCCAACCTCGGCCCCGAAGATACGACTGCGCCCTACTCCATTTCTTGGAATACCAACGGGGCAACCAATGGCAGCCATACCCTCACGGCTGTGGCCCGGGATGCGGCGGGGAATCAAGCGATCTCTAGTGTGACCGTTACCGTTTCAAATGCCCCCCCACCGCCACCTCCCGCGGGCGGAATCGCAGCACGCTACCCCGGCGATGTCGGCATCGAGACCGACCCAGATGTAATCTTTGTCGAACAGTTCGAGGACGCCCTGCTCACCGATCTCTTCAATCGGTGGACGGATATCCTCAATGGTTCGGCGATGTCGTTCAGTTCCGATGTCCCGCCCGGCAGCCCCGGGGTGCGCTCTCTCAACATCCCCTGGGTAGGCGGCGGAGTCAGTAACGGCGGCCATCTCTACAAACTGTTGATCCCCGGTGTCAACGACACGCTCTATGTCCGCTACTACATCAAATACCCCACCAGCGGGAAGTATCAGCACACTGGGATCTGGATAGGAGGGTATAACCCCCCGCTCGCCTGGCCGAACCCCCAGGCAGGCATCCAACCTACTGGGAGTGACAGGTTCTCGGCGTCAGGGGAACAGAACACTACGACGTCTCGCTTTGAGCATTACGACTATTGGATGAATATGCACCAATCGGTAGACGGCAATTACTGGGGGAACTTGCTCCTCAATGATCCCGACGTGCAGGCCCGAACCGGTCAATGGATGTGCGTGGAGCAAATGGTCAAGCTCAATAATCCAGTGATCTCGTTTAACGGCGAGCATGCGCTCTGGCTTGACGGCGTTAAAGTCAGCCACCTGGGCCAAGGGTTCCCGAATGGCTCCTGGTTGGGAGGCATCTTCACCCAGGATCCCAGTGGCAGCCCCTTTGAAGGCTTCCGCTGGCGGAGCGATGCCAACCTCAACCTCAACTGGATCTGGCTGCAGGTCTACGCGTCCGTTGATCCCGCCGGCTTCAGCTCAAGCATCAAGTTCGACCATGTCGTGGCTGCGAAGAGTTACATCGGGTGCCTCGCGTCGGGTACTCCCGACACCGCTCCTCCGGCAGGATCCATCACGGCCCCGGTCATTGGCGCGACCGTCTCGGGCACGACCACCGTCTCGGCCAGCGCGACCGACAACGTGGGCGTCGCCGGCGTCCGCTTCAAGCTCGACGGCACCAACCTCGGCACCGAAGTTACGACTGCGCCCTACTCCATTTCTTGGAATACCAGCGGCGTCGCCAATGGCAGCCATACGCTCACGGCCGTGGCCCGGGATGCCGCAGGGAATACCACGACCTCGAGTGGTGTGACCGTCACCGTTTCGAACCTCGGTCCACCACCGTCCGGGTGGTCTCATGAACCAGCCGGGTTCGTGCAAGTGAGCAATCAACCTTGGGATGCCCTGTCATCGTTGGGTTGGAATCATCTCAACCGAGGCTCTCTGAGCCGCATCGTCACTGATTCCACGGCTCCGGTATCCCCCGCCAACGTTCTCGAACATGTCTATCCGGCGGGTTTCCCCGGTGGCGTCGAGCCTGCAGTCGACTGGTACTCGCTGCCTTCCGGCTTTACCGAGGGATTCGTGGGTATGTGGTGGAAATCCAGTAATCCCTGGCAGGGGCATCCTACCGGTGTCAACAAGATTTACTTCTTGCTCGGCGACACCGGCCACCTCATTCCGATCATGTACGGCCCGCCGGGTGGTCCGTACGAGGTGCGGGTTGCCCCCGAATACGGCAACTGGAACTGGCTGACGCCGAATGTCAACCACGTTTCCGTCAGTCTTGGTTCGTGGCATAAGCTCGAGCTGTACTTCAAACAGACGGGAGGTACGGTTGCGGTCCGCTGGTGGATGGACGGAACGTTGCTCGGGGATTATACGAATGTGCCCTTCTCGAGTACCCTCCAAGAACTTCAAATTGCGCCGACCTGGGGAGGCCTAGGCGGGAGCAAGTCCGAGAACGATTATTACCGTTACGATCAGGTGTATTTCAGCCGGCCGTGACCGCGCCTCTGGGCGGTGAGACGACCTGAGGCTCGTGTCCGAACGACGCGGTACACTGATGCGCGATGCGACTATTGTCGCGGATGCGACCGCGCCCGCTGCTACCGGGCGGAACCCTACGTCTCCCACGAATGTCCTCGAGTTGGCGTCTCGCACTGGGGTTGCAGGTGGTGTTCCTGGCGGCGTGTTCAAGTGGAAGCTCTTCTCCCCCGTCGACAGGTTGGACGCATCAACCCGCTGGCTTTACCGTGTGGACTGACCGAGCCCTCGATGCCTTCACTGGCCGCGGGTGGGCTATCAACAATGCGAATGAGCTCGCGACGATTGTCGCGGATCCGGCCGCGCCGCTTACGGCGCAGAATATCGGCCAATGGCGCTACCCTCTAGGGTTCCCCGGTGGGTCCGCTCCGGCGACGATGTATTACAGACTTCCCTCATTGTTCACCGAGGGGTTCGTCGGAGTCTGGTGGAAGCCCAGTAATCCCTGGCAGGGCCATTCCAGCAACGTCAACAAGATCTATTTTCTCTTGGGTGGCGTGTGCGGGAACCTCATTCCCGTCATGTACGGCCCGCCAGGAGGCCCCTATCAGTTGCGTGTCGCTCCTGAATGGGGAAGCGACTGGAGCTGGCTCACGCCTAACGTCAATGCCATCTCCATTGCGTTAGGAGCCTGGCACAAGATCGAACTCTACTTCAAATACAACACTCCTGGGAAGGCGGACGGTGTCGTCCGTTGGTGGATGGACGGATCCTTGATCGGTGATTACGCGAATGTGTCGTTTCCCACCCGCGGCTGTTTTACCGAATTTCAATTTAGCCCGACATGGGGCGGTGTGGGCGACGTGAAAAGGCAGACGGATTACTTCTGGTTCGCCCATGTCTACATCAGTTATCCGTCCGCTGCGCCAACGACCCTGTTCCAGGAAGGCTTCGAAGATGCGAAACTGGCCACCCGCGGATGGTATGGCAACACGACGCCCTTGCTGTCGGCGGAGGAACACGTGGGCAGTGGTGTGCGTTCAATCGAATATAAATTCCTTACCGGCGCCACCACGCCGACGGCAGGATCGGCTCTGCGCAGAAAGTTTGCCGGAACCGACGCGGTTTACCTGAGTTATTACGTGAAGTACAGCGCGAATTGGGTGGGCTCACAGAAACTCTACCATCCACATGAATTTCATTTCCTGACGAATCTCAACGATGAGTGGTCTGGCCTGTCCGTCACCCGCCTGACGGTGTATGTCGAGCAGAACGGCGGCACGCCGCTACTCGCCATTCAAGATGGCGAGAATGTCGACCAGGCCAGGATTGGAGTGAACCTGGCCGCGGTGACTGAAAATCGCGGGGTGGCCGGGTGCAACGGGTCAAGCGATGGCTATCCAGACAGTTGCTATATCCACGGCGGCCAGCATGTAAACGAGAAGAAATGGTACGCGGGCGCGCGGTATTTTACCGAGACGCCCGGGCCCTTCTACAAGAACGACTGGCATTTCGTCGAAGCGTACGTCAAGTTGAATACGATCTCGGGAGGGAAGGGCGTGAACGACGGGATCATTCAATACTGGTTGGATGGCCAGCCGGTCATCGATCGCCGGGACGTTCTGCTGCGCACGGGAGCCAACCCGACGATGCAGTTCAACCAGTTCGTCATCGCGCCCTATATCGGCGATGGCTCTCCGGTCACGCAGTCCATGTGGATCGACAACCTTACCGTTGGGCGAGAACGCATGACGACCAAGACGACTTCTGGACGGCGTCAACCGCACGACCCTCCAGACTCGTCGGAGGGCCAGGCCCACGGGTTGTCGCCGACGCCGGCCGGGTTTACCGTGATGCCGAGTGGCGGGACGTTCGGACCCAGTGCTTCCGTCCGTAGCCAAGGAGTCCGAGGATCTCGATGGCCATTCGCCATGGAAGAAAAGCCGGAATGAGGGCGATCCCGGCCAGGGCTCGTACCGGGGCTTCGGTACGCGCGACTCCCAGGAGAAAATAGGCCGCCAGGAGCCCTGTCAGACCAGTCGCCCAGGCGACGAGGAACTGCCCGGCATGCTGGCGCGACAAGAACCAACTCGTGACGACGCAGAGGAGCGCCAGCGTCGCCTGAGCCGAATAGGTCGGGGCCACGATGGTCAACGCCGCGTCCCAGAGGGACAGGCGTCGCCACCGCAGGCCGGCCTTGAAGAGCTCGCTGGCGCCCATGGCGGCCACGGCGTGCCGCCCACTGGCCCAGCGAAGACGCTGTGACGATGCCTGTCTGAAATCGCGCGACTCTTTGGCCAGCACCCGCGCCCGCGGGGTGAAGTGGACCGTCTCGCCATGGAGCAGCAGCGATACGGAAAACTCCCAATCCTCACCGATCGAAAAGGCGGTCCAGCCTTGGCGTTCGATGATTCGGCGGCTGAAGCACATACCCGTGCCGCCCAACATGGCTGGCAGCCCCAGCCGTTCTTTGCCGGTGTAGAAAAAGCCGTTGCGCAAAATGCTCGTCACGGCGATGACCCGAGTAAACGCGGTTTCCCACGGATTCGAAAGATAGTTGTATCCCTGCTGAACGTCGTGTCCTGAACAGAGGCCCTCGTCGAAGGCGTCGAGCAGATGCGAATCCACGACGGTATCGGCATCCGTGATCACCAGGGCGTCGAATTGCGTGCCGCTCCTTCGCAGCTCGTCGATTGCCCAAGCGATCGCTGCGCCCTTTCCGGGCTGACCACCTGTTCGCTCGAGACAATCTACCCCGCAGCGCCGGGCCAGCGTGGCTGTGCCATCATTGCATCGGTCGGCCACGACCACGATGCGGGTCCGGTCCCTGGGATACTCGACCTTGTCGAGGCTGCGGAGTGTCTCGGCGAGGCCGGATTCTTCGTTATGCGCGGGGATCAAGACCAGGAACCGGCTGCGCGCAGCGTGCAGCCCGGGAGTTCGCGGCCGCGCCGGTAGCAGGGCGGCGACAGCCAGCACCCATTGATACACCGCGAGCAGGGTGAGCACTAGCAGCGTGCTCGCACACACCCAGCCGAGTATCGCCGTCATGATGGCCGGATGCGGATCGCCGGACGGGCGATCGGGAAGGTCACAAGCGGCATCGAATCGCGCTGTCAAATGGCTTTTGGCCAGTTGGGAGGATGCGCCTCTTTGCGCAGATCCTCGGGCGCATCGAGCGACTCGCGGACGTTGAAGGTTCAGGCATGAGATGGGACCGCGTTTGCCAACTATTCGGACTCGCCGGAGTCGCGTTCTTTCTCGTCACAGCCTTTAGCCCGCTGGCACATCTTTGGGACCTTTGGACGGCTGTCCGACCGCAGTTCGTGCCCTCCGACGCCATCGTGGTGCTCGCGCACGGCGTCTCGCCCTTCGGCATACTGTACCCTGAATCGGCCCTCCCGACCAACCGTGCAATCGCTCTCTACCAAGAAGGCCTCGCGCCGCTCCTGGTCTTCTTAGGCGGCGCCCCTGAGGGCGGCGGTACGCCAGAGGCCGAAGCTCGTGCTCAGTTGGCGCGTCTCCTGGGGATTCCGCCAGAAGCGATCCTCACCGAGACCAGGCCGCATACGACCCGAGACGAGGCCGCCCTCGTGAAGCTACTCCTGCAGTCGAGAGAAGTTCGGACGATTCTCCTGGTGAGCGACTCGGGGCATTTGATGCGAGCGCAACCCCTTTTCGAGCGCGCGGGTTTTGCCGTCCATCCAGCTCCCTCGGATGCGCTCTCCGATCCCGACGCGCCCGAGGATCGCCTGGCTCTGATGCGGGGGATCTTGAAGGAACTTCTCGCTCGGCTATATTACCGAGCCGCAGGCTACATATAATCGCGTTGGAGGGTAAACATGAAGGCGATCCTCATCTTGGCTCTGCCGGGACTGACGTTCGTCGGCGCGTTCTTCTTCGGTGTCAGGAGGCTCCGGCTCTCGGGGCGCAGTCCCGGCGCAGCCATCGGCAAGACGCTCGAATCCGTGGGGACGACCTTAGTCTTCCTAGCCATAAATGTCGCGGTCGCCGTCATCATCCATTTGGACGGTGCGCGGCTTAACGGGAATCTTTGTGTCAGTTTACATCGCTGACGACGCGGTCTGGATCGGATTGTCTCTTCTCCAAGGCCTTACGTTCCAGTGGTGGCGCGCGGTATCGAGAAAACTCGGCTAGGGAACAGAAGTGGTCGCACCACCGATCGGCCGAGACCATGTCGGGCGCCTCGCCCCTCGCTTTGCACCGAATGCAGGGCGCCGACAAGAGGCCAAATCCCAGAAACATTCTGCGATTCTTGAAACGGCGATGTCAGAATAGTTACACTCACCGTCGAACGTGACGCAGCTGGTTACTCGCTGGACACGCTGATCGAATGCCACGTGGCCGCCCGGTCCCTGCAATTTCCAGAATTTGAGCGCTCTGAGCCGGTGCCGCCCGGGACCTGGCACCCCCTCTGCAGGGAATACCCGTAACAGAAGAGACGTCAGAGACCTCGTTTGCCCGGGGCCACCCGTCGCGAGACGAGCGCGGGGTCAGCGCCTGACAGCCGGGCTACCGAAAGATGGGAGAGGAGATCTCCCGGGGAAGATCGGGGTCTTCCGCTCAACGGAGGGCCACGATGTTTTCCGGCG
>QHSR01000184.1 GCA_003221635.1 Candidatus Rokuibacteriota bacterium
CAGTGCACCACGCTCCGCGCCCGGGCGCCACGATCGCGCCCCCGGCGGCCGAAGTCAAGCGTGCGCCGGACGAACGAGATCGGGATCCGAATGGCTCTCGGCGCCGAGCGTGCCGGCGTGCCGACCAGCGCCTTGAATCTCTCCGAGCTCAACTGCTCGAACGGTGCAATATCGCCGTAACCCGCGTTGTTCATGACGACATGTTTTGGCGAAGGACAGGCGGCCAATTCCACCGAAGGACTTCAATCTGCGCGTGGATCGGGTAGTATTGGCGGTACGAACTCAGAGGAGGCCTCCATGATGAACGACGCGAGCACGCCGATCGGACAGCCGGCAGCCGTGAACCCCCCGGGCAAGCTGGCGTACGCGACGCCGACCACCGCCCCCCTGGTGGCGGGCCGGCGCTCCTTCTTTAAGTACCGCGACCTCGGCGTCACGGCCGCGAGCAGCGGGAAGATCCGCGCCCAGGTAACGATCGGGGCCGAGGGGATGACGCAGCCGACGGGGTGGCACTACCACGTCTGCGAGGGCCAGTTCGTGTACATGCTCAGTGGATGGGTTGATCTGGAGTTCGAGGACGGCCAGAAACTGCGTATCCAGTCGGGCGAGTCGCTCTACATCCCGGGCGGCCTGCGGCACAACGAGACGGCGGCATCAAGAGACCTGGAGCTCCTGGAGCTCTCCGTTCCCGCGGACATGGGCACCGTGGCCTGCGATCCGCCCGAGGGATGGTCCAAGAGCTCATGACGGCGCGCTGATAGCGATCCCGCTCAAGGCAAGGCACCCGAGAGACCGTCGACGAGGCGCGGTCATCGGGAACCTCCGAGCGCGGGCGTTACGTCAAGAGAGACCTTTGTCCCGTCTACGCTTATCCGAAGCTAGACTCGTCCTTGACGCCTGGCCGTGACGGGTTCGTGCGCCTTGAGGAAGCTCCGCGCGTGCTCCACGACCTCGTTGATGTGCTCCTGCGAATCCTTCCAGGGATAGATGGTCACCTCGGCGTTCGGGGCGAGGCTCGCCACCTCCATCGCGACCTTGTACGGGTGCGCGGGCACGTCGTCAGGCGCTATCAACAGCGGCGTCTGGATGGAGCGCACGAAATCGCGCGACACGGTGAAAACGAAGTCGGCGCGCTTGGTGTACATGCTGGTCAGGAAGTCATGGACCATGTCCATCGTGACGTCGGGGCGCTTCTCGCAGAGCGGCGGCCCCCAGCCCTTGATGTTGTTCTGGTAGAAAAGGTCCGGGATCTCAGGCCTGAAGCCGCTGGGTTGCATCATCGCGGCCGCGACGACGCGCTCCGGAGCCCGCCGAATAAGGTTGTGGATCATCGGCCCGCCGATACAGAAGCCCATGACCATGAACTCCCGGATGCCAAGGTGGTCCATCAGCCCGAGCTGGTCGTCGGCGTAGGCGTCCCAGGGGCGGTCGATCTCCAGCGGGCCGCTGGACTGGCCGGGGTTGGCGTTGCGCAGGTCAGCGCAGATACAGCGGAAGTCGTCCTTGTACCTTTCCATCGGGTTGAAGGGCGAGGCTGTCTGCCAGGATGAGAGGGCTGAATTGAGCCCGCCGCCCGGGATGAGCAGCAGGGGGAAGCCAGAACCCACCTCTTCGTAGTGGATGCGGACGGGGCCTCTTTCGTAGAACGGCATGGCGATTCTCCTCCCTCAGCGAGTCGCCGTTAGTCTAACTCACGGGCGACGTTTGATCGTGGCCCGGTCTCTCCCTCTGCCTACTTACAGGGCTTCTCCTGCTTACACGCACTGATGAGAAACGTATGGCCGATGTCCCCACCGTCCCACCCGGAGAAGGGCCAGTCATTGATGATCTTGGGGTTCACCACCACCTCGATGGGCACATCGAAGAGCGGGATGACCTCGAAGTTCTCAAACTTGTAGTTGCCGATCTTGCGCAGTTGGGCATCCGCCGCCTTGGGATCGGACATCTGCAGCAGGTCTTCCCACATCTTGTAGATCGTATCGTCCTCAAAAAAGTGGGGTTGGCCCTTTCCGGCGTTGAACAGAGCGATCTGCGACTCCACCGCCTTTTTTGATGGGGGACCGGCTCTCAGGTACCAGTTCGCTCGCCGCTCTCGCGCCTTGGGCTGGACGACCGCCGCCAAGTCGGCCTCTTCCAGCTCCAGGTCGATGCCCACTTCACGCAACTGAGTGGCCACCGACTCCATCACCTGGACGAGCTCCGGCGCCCCGGCGAAAGGATACAGCCAGGCCTTGGCCTTGAAGCCCTTGGGGTATCCGGCCTCGGCCAGCAGTTGTCTGGCTTTCTTCGGGTCGTAGCCGTACATCTCCGGGAAACGCTTCGCCCAGGTGGGGTCCCAGCCCGGCAGGTCGGGATAGAAGCCCATCACATAGGTGGGCGTCGCCCGGCCCTTATACAGCACCTTGAGCAGCTCCTCGCGGTTGATGGCCTTGTTCATGGCCTGCCGCACCTTTTTGTTGGTCCACGGCACCTTGAGGTCGAGTCTCCCGGTGGTGCCCCCGAATTCGGTGTAGCGATTCGTGGCCTTGTCCTCGGTGCCGAAGTACAGTCCACCGAACGCAACGACGATCTGTTGCGCCACCTGCCGGCTGCGGATAAGTTTGAACCCCTTGGCGACCGCGTCGTCGGCAAGGTCCTTGTTGATCTCGGTGAGGTGGCTTTCTCCCGCCAGCAGTTGCGCAAAGCGCGGCGGCTCTTCGACGTTCCAGGTCATCTTGATCTCTTTCCAGTCCACCACGCCCCACTTCCAGTGCGGCGTCGGGGCACGCTCGTACAACACATACCGGGAGAGTTGCCGTTCCTTGAAGATATAGGGCCCGGTGCCTGCCGGCTTCGTCTCGTACGCCAGCTCCCCTTCTTTGTCCCACTGCGCCTTGCTGAAGATGATCATGCTCGACGCACTCGAGTAGTAAAACAGCAAGTCGAGGCACACGACCTTGCAGTGCATCACGATCTCGTGGTCGTTGACCACCTCCACCCGCTGGACCGCGCACATGCCTTGCTTGAAGGCAGTGGTCGTGGGGTCTTTGCGGCCTGGGTAGTTGGGGTCACACCACACGGCGTGGTTGTGCACGACGTCTCTGGCAGCAAACTCGCCATAGCCGTGGTGGAACTGCACGCCCTTCTGCAGCTTGATGCGCCAGGACCGGCCGTCCTTGGCCATTTCCGCGCTCTTGGCAAGCCAAGGATTGTAGCCACCCGACGAAACGTCGACCTCGAACAGCCACTCGAACGCCGGATCATGCTGAATGTTGTGGTCCGGGGTGCCGAGGATCCAGGGGCGCATGTAATCCCGATAGGGGATGATGAGACCCATCACCAGACGGTCCACCTTCGGCTTGCCGGTGGCGGGTTGGGCCTGGGCGCTCGCGCCTGTCAGCAGCAGGAGTAGCACTGGCAGCAGGCAGACCAATACGTTGGATTTCCAGAACCGCGGCTGACGGGCCAGCCAGTTCATCGGCGTCTCCTCACGTGAGGGGTACCGCACCCCGCGCTTCGCCGGTGGTGCTCTAGCTCAATCCATTCCGAAGTCGTCGGCCGTGGTATGCGGCGCCTGGGCGAGAACGAACCCGCATTCTCCAGGCGCCAGCGCCACCCGCGAGCGGATCCGATATCGCGTAAGAACTGTCAAACACCCTCTCGCGAGTGCACGCGGCCTCGATAGACGCGTTCGCGGCAGAGTCGACGTCGTTGTAAGTGGGGAGCTTCGAGAATTGGTGCCGAGGAACCGAACCGAGCCGGAGTCTCCTGCAACCCCGCTGGCCCGAACGGTTGAAGTTAGAAGACGAGACAGAAACCTACGCGCCGAAAGCGGTCGCCGTCAAGGGCAATTTCAGGCGTCTCGAAATCGCGGTCGACGGGCGCACCGGAAGTACATCCGGGCGCAGCTCGGCCACGCATCGATCCGGAAAACTCTCGACCGCTAACCCCTCGTCTCTGTGCGCGGCGGAGCCGTCGCAGGAGTTATCAGATGGTGTCCTGGGCCTTGAGATCCTCCAGGTCGCGCGCGGTCAAGCCCAGCCACTCGGCATAGATCTCGGCATTGTGCTCGCCGAGCAGCGGCGAGCGGTCCACGTCGACGTGCGATTCGGACATCTTCACCGGCCACCCGGGCAAGGTGAATTTGCCGCGCTTGGGATGGTCGACGGTCACGATCATCTCGCGCTTCTGCAGGGCAAGATCCTGCGTGATCTCCATCGTGTCGTAGACTGCCCCGGCGGGCACACCGGCGTCGCCCAGGATCTGCATGACCTCGACCTTGGTACGGCTCTGGGTAAACTCGCTCAGAATGCGGTCCACCTCGTCGTGATTGGTCCAGCGCTTCTCCGGCGAGTTGAAGCGTTCGTCACCGATCAGGTCGGCTCGGCCGATGGCCTTCAGGAGGCGGTCCCAGTGCCGGTTGCCGGCGCGGCTGGTGTAGATGAAGCAGTAGTCATTGAGACCTCCCCCCTTGCACTTGTAGAGGCCGCTGGGGGCGGTCGTGCCCAGCGCGCTGCGGTTGCCCGAGCGCACCGCCGCCTTGCCGCTGGCAGACTGGCGCGCGAAGGCGATGCGGCTGAAGTTGATCACGGCATCTTGCATGGCCACTTTGATGTGCTGGCCCCGGCCAGTGCGCTGGCGCTGGTGCAGGGCGGCCAGGATGCCGATGGCACAGTGCAGCCCGGTGCCCGTGTCGCCGATGGTCGGTCCGGGCTTGAGGGGCTCGGTATCCACGGTGCCCGTGAGGCTCAGGGCTCCGCCCACGGACTGAGCGATCATGTCGAAGCTCACGTAGTTCTCGTATGGACCCTCGCCAAAGCCCTTGACCTGCGCGTAGATGAGACGAGGATTGATCTCCCGCACAACGTCATAGCCGAAGCCCAGCCGCTCGATGGCGCCGGGGGCGAAATTCTCGATCATGACGTCGGCCTTCTTCAACATCTCAGTGAAGATGTGGCGACCACGCGTGCTGCCGAGGTTCAGCGTGATGCTGCGTTTGTTGGCGTTGAGCAGCATGAAGTAGTGCGAATCCACCCCCTGCTGGTCGGTGGACGCACCGCGCCCCTGGTCGCCTCCCCGGGGATTCTCGACTTTGATGACATCGGCCCCCAGCCACGCGAGCGCCTCAGTGCATGAGGTTCCGGCCTCAAACTGGGTCAGATCAAGGACCTTCACGTCCTCTAACGCAGTCTTCTGTGACATGATGTGGGCTCTCCTGTTAGCGCGAACGGTTCGGTGCGTGCCTACGTTTCATATCACGCGGTGCTCCGGGCCGACGGCACCCCGTCCATCGGTCGAGTCATCCAGGTCATCTCGCGCGCGGGACCGACGACGACGCGCTTTCTCCCTCATGCCGGCGCCTGGCGGAATCGGTGCGCCGCCATCGGCGCTCCACAGTAGGTTCGTCATGCGACGCCGATCCTATCACGACAGAACTCTCTGCAGGTGAATCCACTCGCTGTCTGCAGTTGGACGCGGTGAGCGCGCACTTTGGCTCTCGTTGGGCGCAACTTCCTGGGTAATTCCTGGGCGAAGTCTGGGTGGGATTGCCTGAAGGGCACGTTGACGACTTCCTGACCCGCGGGAACCAGACGCCGCTCTGACGCCGCATGTAGCGTACCGGCTCCTCGGTCAGCGCCACGCGCGACGCCCGCGGCGCGCACGGTGGGCGAAGTTCAGGTG
>QHSR01000185.1 GCA_003221635.1 Candidatus Rokuibacteriota bacterium
CCGGTCGTGCAGGCCGCCGAGCCCGACCGTTCCGAGGATCGTCATCACCCGATCCCGGATCTCCGGGCGAGGCCGGCGAAGCTCTTGCAGCGGGAACGCCACGTTCTCGAAGACCGTCATGTGCGGCCAGATCGCGTAGCTCTGAAAGACCATGCCCATGCCGCGCCGCTCCGGCGGCACGAAGAACCCGGACGCCGCCGATGACAGCGGCTGGCCCGCGAGGTCGATGTCGCCGCGATCCGGTCGTTCGAGCCCGGCGACGAGCCGCAACGTCGTGGTCTTGCCGCAGCCGCTGGGCCCCAGCAGCGTGAGGAACTCCCCGGCCCTCGCCTCGAAGCTCAGGTGGTTCACGGCGACCACGGCACCGAACGTCTTGACGAGACCGGTCGCTCGAACCGTACCCATGTGTTGGTGCGTCATCCAACCATCAGCGGGGCCCCACGGCAAGCCCAAAAATCCCCTGACGACAATGCGATGCTGCCTCATAGACTGGTGCCATGGAGTGGAAGAAGTTCGCCTTTGTTATCGTGCCGGCCCTGGCGCTCGTCCTGGGCGTCTTCGCGGTGCTCAATCGCCTGGTCGAGCCGCTGCCACCGCGGCGCATCACGTTCAGCGCGGGTCGCGAGCACGGCGCCTACCACACGTTCGCGAAGGAGTACGCCCGGCTGGCCGCGGCGGACGGCTTCACGGTCGATATCCTGACCGGCGCGGGATCGGTGGAGACGCTCAGGCGGCTCGCCAACGGCCAGGCCATGGCGGGCTTCGTCCAGGGCGGCACCGCCGAGGCCGCGCCGACGGACGGGTTGCTCTCGCTCGGAAGCCTCTACTACGAGCCGGTGTGGCTGTTCCACCGGAAGAACCAGATCCTCCGCGGCCTCACCGACCTCCGCGGCCGCCGGGTCCAGGTCGGCGAGGAAGGCAGCGGCGTCCGGCCGCTGGCGCTGCGGCTTCTCCGCGATGCCGGTGTCACCACGCAGAACTCGACGCTCCTCGCCCTCACGAGCGACGGCGCGGCGGCAGCGCTGGAGACGGGCCGGCTCGACGCGGCATTCTTCATCATGGCGCCGGGCGTGCCCCTGGTGCGGCACCTGCTGCTCAGCCAGACGGTCAGCCTCTGGAGCGTCCGGCGCACCATCGCCTACACGACGCGATACCGGTTCCTGTCGACCGTCACGCTCGGGGAGGGCGCGGTCGACCTCGCCACGAACATCCCCGACCGCGACGTCCTCCTGCTCGCGGCAACCGCCACGCTCGTCGTCCGCGAGGACGTCCACCCCGTGATCGTGCGCCTTTTACTGAAGACCGCGGAGGCCGTACACGATCGCCCGGGCTTGTTCGAAGCGCCCAACGCGTTCCCCTCCGACGCGTTCGTCGAGCTGCCGCTGCACGAGGTGGCCCGGCGCTACCTCCGGAAGGGACCGCCGTTCCTGGAGCGCTTTCTCCCCTTCTGGATCGCCGTCACCGTCGAGCGCTGGGCCCTGCTGCTCCTGCCGGCCGTCGGCCTCCTCCTGCCGCTGATCCGCATCCTGCCCTCGCTCTACAACTCGCGGATGCGCCGGCGGGTCACCCGGTGGTATCGGGCGGTGCACGAGGTCGACCACTCGATCAGCCGGTGCACGCCGGACGAGGCGCGAGCGGCGGCCGAGCGGCTCCGCGGCGTGCAGGCGGAGATCTTGAAGATGTCACCGCCGCCGCAGGGCCTCATGGGCGAGCTCTACGACCTGAAGCTCCACATGGAATGGCTGCTCGCGCGCGCCGACGCGCAGGCGGCCAAGCGTCACTCGCCGAGATAGATCTCGCGCGTCCGCGGGTGCGCGACGACTTCGCCGCGCGTGCCCTCGACGACCACCTCGCCGAAGTGCAAGACGCTGATGCGCTCGGCGAAGTCGAGCGCCACGTCCATGTCGTGCTCGATCATCACGATCGTCACGTCGCGCGGGATGCTGGTGACGAGCCGGAGCACGTCGCGCCGCTCGTCGGTCGAGAGCCCGGCAAAGGGCTCGTCGAGCAGAAGGACCCGGGGATTCTGGGCGAGCGCCATGGCGACCTCGACGCGGCGGCGCTCACCATAGGAGGTCTGGGCCAGCGGCCGATCGGCGAGATGGTCGAGCGCCACCCGCGCCAGCGTCTCGCGCGCGCGCGCCATCAGCGCCGCCTGCCGGGCGAGCCTCACGCACGGATTCCAGCGCAGCCGCGACAGCCCCAGCAGCGACAGCATGACGTTGCGCAGCAGTGTCTCGCCATGAAAGAGCGTGATGATCTGGTAGGTGCGGGCAATGCCGAGATGGAAGCGGCGGCGGCTGGGAACCCGCGTGATGTCGCGATCGAAGAGCGCGACCGAGCCGCCGTCGGGCCGGAGCTCGCCGGTGATCAGATTGAAGAGCGTGGTCTTGCCGGCGCCGTTGGGGCCGATGATGAGGCGGCGCTCGCCGGGCTCGACGGCCAGGCTCACGTCCGACGTGACGCGCAAGCCGCCGAACGATTTCTCGAGATTGCGGACGGCCAGCGCGCTCACCGGATCAGATGACGTTCCGGGCGCGCAGCTCCCCGATCTCGGCGGCGCGATACCCGAGCTGGGTCAGGATCTCGTCCGTGTGCTCGCCCAGCGTGGGCGCGCGGTGGCGGAAGCGCCCGGGCGTCTCGGAGAGATCGACGGGCGTCGGCGCGAGCGGCGCCGGCCGGGAGAGGCCCGGATACTGGGTGTCGACGAGCAGGCTGGCCGCTCGAATGTGCGCGTCCTCCAGCGCCTGCTGCGGCGAGTACAGCGGGCCCGCCGCGATCCGGGCGGCCTCCAGCTCCGCGAGCGCCTCCACGGTCGTGCGCTCCGCGGTCCATTCGCACATCCGCCTGGAGATGAGCTCGCCGTGATCGCCGCGCGCGAGGTCGTCCTTGAACCGCGGATCGGTGAGCCACTGATCTTCGCCCATCAGCTTGGCCCACCGCCGGAACATCGGCTCGCCGATCGCGAGGGCGAGGATCCAGCCGTCCTTGGTGCGAAACAGATCGGAGGGCGCCGAGGTCTGGCCGCGATTGACGGTCGCGACCCGATCGACCTGGACGACTTGTTGCTCGACCAGCGTCGGGTTGTTGAAGGCGATCGCGGTCCGCAGCAGCGCGCCCTCGACCTTCTGCCCCCGCCCGGTCTGCCGGCGGGCCATGAGGGCGGCCAGGGTGCCGAAGGCCGCGAGCGAGGCGGTGCCGCAGTCGACCCAGGGGACGGCGGCTCGCAGCGGCTGATCCGGGGTGCCGGTGAGGTAGGCCGAGCCGCACATCACCTGACCGATGCCGTCGAAGCCGTGCTTGCCGCTCCAGGGCCCGCCCGCGCCGAAGGCCGTCACCGTGGTGAGGATGATATCGGCCTTCACGCGGCGCAGGCTCTCGAGGTCGAGCGCGAGCGAGCGCAGCACCTCGGGGGGCAGGTTCGCGACCACGACGTCGGCGGTGGCCACCAGCTTCCGCACGATCTCGCGCCCCTCCGGGCACGCGGGGTCGAGCGTCATCGCGCGCTTGTTGCGGTTCATCACCAGGTACATCGCGCCCACGCCGTCCTCGGCCACCGGCGCCACCCATCGATCCTCGCCGCCGCCGACGCGCTCGATCCGAATGACGTCGGCGCCCAGATCGGCCAGGAGCGCCGCGCAGTACGGGCCGGCGATGTAGCGCCCGAAGTCGAGGACCCGCACGCCCTCGAGCACGCTCCCCGGGTCGCTCATTTCAGGGCGAGTGGCTGCCCGTCGAGATCCTCTGCTCGCTCGACCTTGATCAGGACGGCGAATCCCTTCTTGTCCGGATCTCGCTCCTTCTCGGGCTGGACGAGGCGGCGCCAGACTTCCTCGTACGCCGCGCCGGACTTGTGGATCTCCGCGGTTCCGTAGAACCGGGCGATGCCGCCCTTCGGCAGAACGCCGGCCTCACGGAGCTGAGGCTTTCGCAGAAAGACCGTGACCTTGGTCTTGTTCGCGAGGTTGGCGTTCGTCGAGCCCTTGCCCCGCTCCCAGAGGGCCAGATGCTCGTCGTCGTAGACCATGGTGCTGCCGCGCGGCGTGATCTGGGCGAACCCGTTCGGCAGCACGGTGGCCACCAGACACACGTTGGCGGGAAAGGCGGTGTTGATGTGCTCGTGGAGAACTTTGGGAATGGTGGCCAACCGAGCCTCCTTGTTCAGCGTGGGGAATGCGCTCGCACGAGATTGTTGACGGCGTGGTCGCCGGCGAGCCACCGCGTGAGCTCCGCGTGGGCATCGGCGCGGCGAATGGCGTTGATCTCCTCGACATTCTCGGGATCGACGGTGAATTCCACCCGCAACCCGTCGGGGCTCGTCGCGTAGAGCGACAGGCAGTATCCGTGGTCGGTCTGGCGGCGGGGGATGCCGGCGGCGGCGAGCCGACGGTCGATGTCGTCGAAGGTCTTCCGGTCCACCTTGAGCGCGATGTGCTGGAAGCGGCCGATCTGGGGGTAGACGGCCTTGGATCGCGCGTACATCTCGTCGTCGGCGAACTGGAAGAAGGCCAGCGCGCTGCCGTCGGCCAGCCCGAAGAACGTGTGGCAGTACGCGACCTCGCGCTGGACCTCGGGGTTGAAGACCCGCTCGCACCAGGTCGCCACCAGCGGGAGCCCGAGGACGTCTTCGAAGAATTGCCGGTTGGCTTCGTGATCGCGAATGACGAACGCGTAGTGATGGAGTCGCTGTGGCAGCTCAGGCCGATGGCTCATGGTCGGCGCCTCCCGGCGGGATTATGCCGCGCCCCGGCGCGGATGTCGACCGGGGAGCCTCGACCACGCCGACGGCGCCGCGCGCCAGAGGCGCACCGCGCCCGGCACCAGCCCCTCGGGCATGAAGACGACGATGACGACGAAGATAGCGCCGAGGACGAAATTCCATCGCTCGATATAGGCGCTCGCCACGTTCTTCACGATGACGACCAGCGCGGCGCCGGCGATCGGCCCGAGCAGCGTCGCGGTGCCGCCGGCGATCACCATCAGGAGCCCTTCCGCCGAGGCCGTGAGCGCCACCGCCTGCGGGCTCACGAACTGGTTGTAGTAGAGGTAGAGCAGCCCCGCCACGCCGCTCCAGAAGCCCGAGAACAGGAAGGCGAGGAAGCGAATCATCCAGACGTGGTAGCCGAGCGCGTTCATGCGTCTGGGCTGGTCGCGCGTGCCGCGCACGCTGGCGCCGAACGGCGAGGCCACGAAGACCGCCATCGAGGCCACGGCGATCAGGAAGACGACGAGGGTCGCCTCGTAGAACGCCGCCGGCGACGCGAGCGATATTGCGAGCGGGCTCGGCCGGCCCCTGATGGCGATGCCGTTGTCGCCGTTGGTGATGCTGATCCAGCGGTAGGCCACGCCCCAGACGATCTGGCCGAGGGCCACGGTGATCATGACGAAGCCGAGCCCGGTGCCGCGAAGCGCCAGCACCGCGAAGACCGCGGCGGCCATGAGCGTGAGGGCGA
>QHSR01000186.1 GCA_003221635.1 Candidatus Rokuibacteriota bacterium
TACCCGGAGATGCCGACGCCGCGGTACACGCCCCGGGAGCGCAGGCGCGCCTGCTCGGCGCGAAACTCGCGGTAGCCCGCCGCGGCCAGGGCCTGCTCGAGCGCCGCCGGAAAGTCGCCGGTGTCGTAGACCAGCGGGTTGCCGTCGCGGTAGGGCATGCCGAAGTCGTACGGCAGCTCGTCCGGACGGATGTAGTTGCGGCGCCGGAGCTCAGCCGGGTCCATCCCGAGCTCGCGCGCGAGGCAGTCGACGATGCGGTCCATCGCGAAGACGGTCTCGGGCCGGCCCGCCCCTCGGTACGGCGCGTTCGGCGTCTTGTTCGTCACGACCGCCTGGACGTCGACGCGCATGTTCTTGATCCGGTGCGGACCGATCAGATGCGCGACCGTGTTGTACGGGAGCACGACGCCCCAGACGTTGTAGGCACCGAGATCGAGCCAGATGCGGTCGCGCACGCCGAGGATCGCGCCGTCGCGCGTGGCCGCGAGCGAGATCGCGTGGACCTGATGGCGCGCGTGCGCGGCGCCCGACATGTGCCCAGCGCGTCCTCGGGGTAGCCGGACGCTTTCGTCCCGAAGCCGCCGCCGAGATCCGGGGCGATCACCCGGATCTTGTGGGGGGGAAGCCCGAGCGCCGTCATGAGCCCCTGCTGGACGAAGTGCGAAACCTGGGTCGAGTTCCAGGTCGTGAGCGTCCCGTCCCGCCGGTCCCACGCCGCGACGACGCCGCGGCATTCGAGCGGCATGCCGACGTAGCGCTGGACATGGAACGTCTCGCTCACGACGGCGTCGGC
Source organism: Candidatus Rokuibacteriota bacterium (assembly GCA_003221635.1). Lineage (GTDB taxonomy): Bacteria > Methylomirabilota > Methylomirabilia > Rokubacteriales > CSP1-6 > AR31. The sequence continues at coordinate 794 of QHSR01000186.1, forward strand.
CCGGGCGAACGCGCGGTCGGCGTCGCCGATCGAATGCGTGAAGCCGACGCCGACGTTGGTCCCCCACTCCGGATGGACGAGCGGGCTCCCGGCATCGGCGGCGTGGAGCATATCCACGACCGGCGGGAGCGGCTCCCAGTCCACCTCGATCAGCTCGACGGCGTCCTCGGCGCGCTCGGGGCTGTCGGCCACGACCATCGCGACGATCTCGCCGACGTGGCGCGCGCGCTCGCGGCAGAGGGCCCACTGGGGCGCCTGGCGCACCTCGAACTTGACGACCGCCGCGAGCCCGGGCGGTACGGCGCCGAAGAGCGGTAAGGGCTTCATCCAGCGCTCGACGGCGGCGAACGTGAGGACGCGCACCACACCGGGAGCGGCGGCCGCGGCGGCCGTGCGCATGCTCTTGATGACTGCGTGGGCGTGCGGGGAGCGCAGAAAGGCCGCGTGGAGCATGCCCGGAATCGCCAGGTCGTCGACGAAGCGTCCCTCGCCCCGCAGGAACCGCGGGTCTTCCCGCCGCTTCACCGACGCACCGAAGTATTTCGCCCCCATGGCTCGTCCAGCCCGCGACTATACACCCGCTTTCCGGGCATGGAATCGTGCGTTATCCTCGCTTGCACATTCTCGATCCCGCAGGAGGCTTCCGATGGTGAGACGGTCGATCGTCCTGGTGGCTCTCGTCCTGGCCGCGCTCGTCGCGGTCACGTTGCCGGCGCAATCGCAGGCGCCGATCAAGATCGGCGTCATCGAGCCCCTCTCCGGCCCCGTCGCGGCCTCCGGTAATTACATCCGCATGGGCGCCGAGATCGCGCGTGACTGGATCAACGCGAAGGGCGGAGTCAACGGCCGGAAGGTCGACCTGCTCATCGAGGACAACAAGTCCGACCCCAAGGAGGCGGCGAGCGCCGCCGAGAAGCTGATCGTGCGCGACAAGGTTCCAGCCATCATGGGCGCCTGGGGCAGCTCGATGACGCTGGCGGCGATGCCCAAGCTCGAGGAGTACGGCGTCCCGATGGTGGTCGAGACCTCCAGCGCGGCGTCGATCACCAAGCGCGGCAATCCGTGGATCTTCCGCATCAGCCCGCCCTCGGAGATGGAGGCGCTCGGGCTCGAGCAGTACGTCGACCGGCTCGGCGTCAAGCGCGTCGACTTCCTGGCCGTCAACACCGACTGGGGCCGCGGCTCCATCACCGCGTTCGGCGACATGCTGAAGAAGAAGGGCGCGACGGTCGGCGCCGCCGAGTTCATGGAGCAGGCCGCGACCGACATGAACGCCCAGATCACCAAGATCAAGGCGACCGGCGGCGACACGCTCTTCCTCACGACGGCCGTCGAGCAGATCACCCTGGTGATGAAGCAGGCGCAGGAGCAGCGGCTCGGGCGCAAGATCGTCACCACCGGCGGCAGCTCGTCGCCGACCCAGCTCATCAAGCAGGCGGGCGCCGCCGCCGAGGGTAGCTATCACATCGTCTTCTTCATGCCCTGGTTCCCGGAGGCGATGCCCGACGGCCGGCTCGCGAAGGCGTTCGTGGACGAGTGGGCCAAGCGCGGCCATCCGTTCGAGGGACTGACCGAGGGGTTCCGCGGCCACGACGGGATCGCGACGATCGCCGAGGCGATCCGGGTCGCCGGCAAGGACGAGGCGGCGGCCGTCCGCGACGCCCTCTGGAAGGTGAGCCTCATGGGGGTCAACGGCCCGATCAAGTTCGAGAAGGACGGCCCCGCCGGCAAGGAGAGCGGCCAGAGCAAGCCCAGCATCTTCGTCGTCCAGATCCGCGACGGCAAGGTAGCGCTGCCCGACTTTCTCGCGAAGAAATAGCGCTCGCGGCGCGAATGGACCAGCTCCTACAGCATCTGGTGAACGGCCTGGTGCTCGGCGGGACGTACGCCCTGCTGGGCATCGGCCTCACCCTGATCTTCGGGCTCATGAACGTCGTGAACTTCGCCCACGGCGAGTTCTACACGCTCGGCGCGTACGTGGCGTTCGCCGCGCTCGGCTGGGCCGGCGTCGATTTCTTCGTGGCCGTGCTGGCGGCGATCGCCGCCGGCGCCGCGCTCGGCTGGGTCTGCGAGGTCACGCTGTTACGTCCGCTCCGAGGCGAATCGATCGACACGACGATGCTGGTGATGATCGGCGTCTGGATCGTGATGCAGAACGCCGAGCTGCTCGCCTGGGGCGGCGTCGCCAAGTCGATTCCCCATCCCTTCCCGACGGCGCCGCTCGTCCTGGGTCCGGTCGCGATTGCGCCGCTCCGGCTCTTCGTCCTCGTCCTCGCCGCCGCGCTCATCGCCGCCTCCTGGCTCCTCATCCAGAAAACCAAGCTCGGCCGCGCGATGCGGGCGACGTTCCAGGACCGCGATACCGCCGCGCTCATGGGCGTGGGCATCGGGCGCATCCACGCCGCGACGTTCGCCCTTGGCTCCGGGCTCGCGGCGGCCGCGGGGGCGCTGCTGGGCCCGGTGTTCCTGGCCTACCCATCGATGGGCGATCTGGCGTCGTTGAAGGCGTTCTGCGTCGTCATCCTCGGCGGCCTCGGCAACCTTCCGGGCGCGACCCTCGGCGGACTGCTGCTCGGCATCGCGGAGGAGTTCGGCGCCGGCTACATCTCGTCCGGCTACCGCGACGCCGTCGGCTTCGTCATCATCATTCTCGTGCTCCTCTTCAGGCCCTCCGGCCTCTTCGCGCGTCAAGAGCGGATCGCATGACGCGGATCGGGCGCTGGCTCCCGGCGCTCGTCGCGCTCACGCTTCCGCTCTGGCTCAGCACGTATCACCTCCACGTCGCCATCATGGCCGGGATCTTCGGTGTGCTCGCGCTGTCGCTGAACCTGCTGCTCGGCTACACCGGTCAGCTCTCGCTCGGTCACGCGGCGTTCTTCGGGATCGGCGCCTACACCTCGGCCCTGCTGACCCTGAGGCTCGAGTGGTCGTTCTGGCCGGCGCTGGCGGCGGCGATGGCGCTGGCGGGCGCGGCGGGCTGGTTCGTCGGGCGCCTGTCGCTGAAGCTCCGCGGCGCCTATTTCGTCCTGGTCACGATCAGCTTCGCGGGCGTCATTTCTCTGGTTAGCGTCAACTGGATCGAGCTGACGAACGGCCCGCTCGGGCTTCCGGGCGTGCCGGCGCCCGAGCTCGGGCCATGGTCGCTTCGCACCAAGAGCGCCTACTACTATCTGGTCCTCGCCGCGGTCGCGCTCTGCTATGCCGTGTGCCGGCGCCTCGTCAACTCGCGGATCGGCCGCGCCTTCGTGGCGCTTCGCGAGAACGAGCCGCTGGCCGAGTCGGTCGGCGTCGAGGTGACCCATTACCTGGTCGTCGCCGCGGTGGTCAGCGCCGCGATGGCCGGACTCGGCGGAAGCCTCTATGCCCACTACACGCGGTTCGTCAGTCCCGAGGTCTTCCTGTTCACCTACACCGTGACGATGGTCATCATGGTCGTCGCCGGCGGCAAGGGCACGCTCGCCGGCCCGCTGGTGGGCGCGGTGCTCTTCACGGTGCTGCCCGAGACCCTGCGCGCGGTCGCCTCCTGGCAATGGCAGATGCTCGCGTACGGCTTGCTGCTCGTCCTGCTGCTGTTCTTTTTGCCGCGGGGCATCGTGCCTCAAATCAGCGCCTATATCGCGGGCCGGCCTCGGTCCGATCCGGGCGCACGGGCCCCGTCGCCATAATGCTCGCGGTCCGCGACCTCGCGGTTCGTTTCGGCGGCGTCGCCGCGCTCGACGGCGTGTCGTTCGCCGTGCGGCCTGGCTCGATCACGAGCGTCATCGGGCCGAACGGCGCCGGCAAGACGACCGCGTTCAACGCGATCACCGGCTACCTCCGCCCCACCGGCGGCCGCGTCACCTACGACGGCGCTCCGTTGACCGGGCTCCGCCCCGCGGCGATCGCGCGACGCGGGGTCGTGCGGACATTCCAGCGCACGAGCGTGTTCCCGTCGCTCAGCGTCGCGGACAACGTGATGATCGGCCTCCACCTGCGCGGCACCGCGGTGCTCCTGGCGGTGCTCGCCGGCCGGCGGCGGCTGGCCGGCGAGGAATCCCGCCTCGCCGCCGACGCTGCCGCGCTCATCGAGTTCGTCGGCTTGGGCCACCGCCGGCGCGAGACCGCGAGCGGTCTTTCTTACGGCGAGCAGCGGCTGGTGGAGCTGGCCGTGGCGCTCGCCGCCCGGCCGCGCGTGCTGCTGCTCGACGAGCCGGGCGCGGGCATGTCGGCCGCCGAGAAGGTCGGCGTGAGCCGTCTCATCCGCAAGATTCGTGAGCAAGACGTCACGGTCCTCCTGGTCGAGCACGACATGCGCATGGTGATGGGCATCTCCGACACCGTGATCGTGCTGAACGGGGGCCGCGTGATCGCCGAAGGGGCGCCCGCGGAGATCCAGGCGCACCCAGACGTAATCCGCGCCTATCTCGGAACCTCGCGTGGCCCGGCCTGAGCCACCGGCGCTGCTCCGCCTCGAAAATCTGCACGCCGCTTACGGTCCGATCGCCGCCCTGCGCGGGCTCGATCTCGTCGTGGGCCCGGGCGAGCTCGTGTGTCTGATCGGGGCCAACGGCGCCGGGAAGAGCTCGACGCTTCGCGCGATCTCGGGCCTGCTGCCGCCGGCGCAGGGACGCATCGTGTTCGACGGGCGCGAGATCCAAGGCGAAGGGCCGGCGACCATCCTCAAGGCCGGCATCGCCCACTGCCCGGAGGGGCGTCGCGTGTTCCCCTACCTCACCGTCGAGGAGAACCTGGCGATGGGGGCGTACGTGCGGCGCGACCGGAGCGCGATCGCCGCCGACGTGGACGAGGTCTGCCGACACTTCCCCATTCTGGCCGAGCGGCGGCGGCAGATGGCCGGCACGCTCTCGGGCGGCGAGCAGCAGATGCTCGCCATCGCCCGCGCGCTGATGGCGCGGCCGCGCCTCATCCTGTTCGACGAGCCATCGCTCGGGCTCGCGCCGACCATGGTCGAGACGACGTTCGCGATCATCGCGGACATCCGGCGGCGCGGGACGACCGTGCTCATGGTCGAGCAGAACGCGTACGCGGCGCTCCGCATGGCCGACCGCGCCTACGTGATGGAGACGGGGCGCATCGTGCTCGAGGGCGCAGCCCGGGACCTGCTCAACGACGATCACGTCCGACGCGCGTATCTCGGGGGCTAGCGGGCAGCTTGGTCGTAGACGTATCGGCCCAGTACATCACTGCGCCGAGTTCTTGGCAGCACTATGCTGGCATCATCACCTATGTGTGAAACCAGCGCGTCCATGACATCCCCGGTGGCGGGGACCGCGCTCGTCGCGAGCGAGCCGCCGCCGCCCACCCACAGGCCCCCGCGCCTTCTCGACCGGGTTCGCGACGCCGTCCGTGCCCGTCACTATAGCCGGCGGAC
>QHSR01000026.1:0-4469 GCA_003221635.1 Candidatus Rokuibacteriota bacterium
CACGAACTGGCCGGCGAAGCGCTTCACACCGAGCATTTGTGGGTTGGAGTCCCGTCCGTTCCTCGAGCTGCCGACGCCCTTTTTGTGAGCCATCTCGCCCTAGACCTCGATTGTCGTGATGCGGACCGTCGTCGCCGCCTGGCGGTGACCGCGGTTCCGGCGATAGTTCTTCCGCCGCTTGAACTTCACGACCGACACCTTCCGACGACGCCCCTGGGCCACCACCTCGCCCGAGACCTTCGCCCGGCTGAGCGCCTTCTCGCCGGCAATGACCTCGCCATCGCGGGTCACGAGCAGAACGGACCGAAATTCGACGGCCGAGCCCTTGTCTCCCGGAAGCTTCTCGATCGAGATGACCTGTCCCGGCGACACGCGGTACTGCTTTCCTCCGGTCGCGATCACGGCTTCCATGGTCTCGGACCTCTCAATTCGGGCGGCTACGACGAAGACCCATCAGACCACACGCCAACGCCCTGCGTCAACTCGGGCGAGCCCTGAGCGCGGGGGGTCACGCGGTCTTCATGTAGTCGGCGAGCTGCTTACGCACGAAAAGGCGGGAGCGATGCACCCGGGATTTCACCGCCGGCAGGCTGATGCCGAGCGCCTCCGCAATGTCCGGGTTCGACAGGCCCTCCACGTCGTGGAGGACGAGCGCGGTCCGGTAGTCGGGCGGGAGCCCGTCGATGGCGGAGCCCAGCACACGTCGCAGCTCGCCCTGGAGGGCCTGCTCGTCCACTCGATCGGACCAGTCGGCCATCGGCTCGAAGTGCCGACCGTCGTCGTCAAACGCCGGCAGCACCTCGTCGATCGCGATCTCGTGCGTCTTCGAAGGACGACGAGCTCGCAGCTTCTGATACGCCGCGTTCGCGGCGATGCGATAGAGCCAGCTGCCGAAGGCGGACTCGCCCTTGAAGGTGGAGATCTTCCGGGCAGCCGTCCAGAGGGCGTCCTGGGCCGCCTCCTCCGCGTCCTCGTTCGACCCCGTGATGCGCAATGCGAGCCGATACACGCGGTCGCCGTAGGTCTCCACCAACTGCTCTGGAGCTTCCGGGTCCTCGCGCCGCAGCGCCTCGACCAGGGCCGCGTCGCCGTCGGATTTCGACCTGTCCATGACAGTCATACCCTGGGCTCGAACAGTGACAGATAGCGCTTCATCTCCACCACGCACTGTTCCATGACGGCGATGTTCTTCGTCAGCTTCGTGAGCAGAATCGCACCCTCGAGAGAGGCGACCAGAAAGTCGGCGACGGCCTCCGGCCGGCACTCGCTGCCCACCGCGCCCTGGCTCTGCGCCGTGCGCAGCGCCAGCGTGAGCCGCTCTCGCCATGCCGCGAACACCGAGGCGAGCCGTCCACGGAATCCCTCGTGGACGTCGGACAGCTCCAGCGCGAGATTGCCCAGGGGGCAGCCGCCGACACAGTTGCGCTCGCGTTGCATCTCGAGGACACGATCGAGGAAGCAGCGGATCTGCGTGAGCGCTCGCCCCTGAGGGTCCGAGAAGCAGGGCTCGAGCGTTCGTTCGAGGAACGAGCCGATGATCTGGTCCAGGATCGCGTAACCCAGCTCTTCCTTGCTCTTGAAGTGGTAGTAGAAGTTGCCCTTGCCGACGTTGCTCTCGCGGAGGACGTCATCGAGGGAGGTGTGGTTGTAGCCGTGCACGTGGATCAGGCGGCTCGCCGCCTCGAGGATCGCTTCGCGCGTCGATCGCCCTTCCCGAGTCTTCGTACCGCTCTCTGTCGTCTTGGTCGTCATGTGTACTGACCAGTCGGTACAGTAATTTACCTACGATGGCGCACAGCGTCAAGAAGTATACAGAAAGGCAATTTATTTCAGTTACTTGGAGAGCGGTTTCGTGAGCTCTCGACCTAGAAGAGCGGCGCGGCGACGCGGAGCGCGGCCATGACGATTGGCTTCGGGTACAGGCCGATCCCCACAACGCCGAGAGCGCAGAGGATCACGGCCAGGGCGAGGGTGCCGGACAGGTGGATCTGTCCGGCGGAGGCGTCGGGCGGCTCGATGTACATCCGCTTGGCGACGATCAGGTAGTAGAAGAGCGCAACGACCGTCAGGACCGCGCCCACGAGCACGAGCCAGTAGAGTCCCGCCGCCGCCGCGGCCCAGAACACATAGAGCTTCGCCCAGAAGCCTGCCACGAAGGGGATTCCCCCGAGCGAGAGGAGGAAGAGCAGCATCGCGAGGGCTAGGAGGGGCGAGCGCTGCGCGAGGCCGCGAAGCGCCGCCGTCGCCTCCGAACGCTCGGAGCGGGCGACCGCCTCGACGACGAGAAACGCGCCCATGTTCGCGAAGACATAGGCAACGAGATAGAAGAGCACCATCGCCGTGCCTGACGCCGAGGCCGCCGCGAACCCCACGAGCATGTAGCCGATGTGGGCGATGCCGGAGTACGCCAAGAGCCGCTTGGTGTTCTGCTGCGGGAGGGCCATCAGGTTGCCTGCGACGATCGTGATCGCCGCGAGGCCCGCGGCGATCGGGACCCACGTGGCCACCCGGTCGCCCATGCCCTCGAAGTACACGCGGAACAGCGCGACGAAGCCAGCGGCCTTCGGGGTGACAGAGAGCCAGGCCACGAACGGTGTGGAGGCGGCCTCGTAGGTGTCCGGCACCCACATATGGAACGGGAACGCCGCGATCTTGAACGCGAAGCCGGCGAACACGGCGAGCAGGCCCAGGAGCAGGAGCGGCTGGCCCGGCGCGAACCCCTGCGCGACCCGCGCCAGGTCGGTCGTGCGCGCGGCCCCGTACACGAACGAGAGCCCGTAGGCCATCACGGCGGAGGAGACGCTGCCGACCAGGAAGAATTTGAGCGCTGCCTCGACCGCTTCATCCTCGCGCTTGAGAAAGCCCGCCAGCACGTAGAGCGGGATCGACATCAGCTCGAAGGCCACGAAGAGAAGAATCAGATCGCGGGCCGACGCCAGGACCAGCATGCCGAGCAGGGAGGACAGGATGAGCAGGTGATACTCGCCGGCGCGGCGGCCGCACGCGACACCGTCGACGGAAATTCCGGCGAGGAGCCCGATGAACGTCGCGGCCAGGAAGAGCCGCTTCGCGAAGATCGCGAGCCCGTCCTGGACGAACATGCCGCCGAGCGCCGGTGGCGTCGGCGTCACGAACGCGCTGAGAATGCCGAGGACCAGGACGCCCGCGGTCGCAAGCCAGGCGATCCAGCGGCGGTCGGGCCGGCGGGCGATGAGGCTCGCGCCGAACACGAGGAGCGCGAGGGCGCTCAGGCCGAGCTCGAGGGTAAACGCGGTCATGGGCTCACGATCCGGGCGAGCAGGGGCACCGTCGCGGTGTCCACCGGCGCGATCGCCAGGCCCGGGACCATGCCGAAGAGAACGAGCACGAAGACCAGGACCACCAGCGCGACCCACTCGGGCCCGCGGGCGTCTTCGAGATCGTGGAACTGGCTGGAGGGTGGGCCCCAGAAGATTTGCTTGGCGACGCGCAGCACGTACACCGCCGTCAGGAACGTGCCGGCCACGGCCGGAAAGAGCCACCAACGGTGGACCGAGCGCCACGCGCCGAGAAACGTCAGGAGCTCGGCGACGAAGCCGGCCGTGGCCGGCAGCCCGAGGGACGAGAGGCCGCCGACCGTGAAGGCGGTGGCGATCCCCGGCATCGTCTTGCCAAATCCGCCCATCTTTCCGATGTCGCGCGAGTGCGCCTTCTCGTAGACGAGTCCGACCAGCGCGAAGAAGAGGCCGGTCATCACACCGTGGGCGAACATCTGGAACACGGAGCCGTTGAGCCCGGGCCCGGTCAGGGTCGCCGCGCCGAGCATGACGATCCCCATGTGCGAGACGGACGAGTAGGCGATCACGTACTTGAGGTCCGTCTGCGCCATCGAGGAGAGCGCGCCGTAGACGATGTTGACACACGCGACCGTTCCCACGAGCCACGCGAGATCCGCCGCCCCCTCGGGCAAGAGCCCCATGCCCATCCGGACGACCCCGTAGGCCCCGAGCTTCATCAGCACGCCGGCGTGGAGCATCGAGACCGCCGTCGGCGCCGAGGCGTGCCCGTCGGGCGACCAGGTATGGAGCGGCCAGATGCCGGCGAGGATGCCGAACCCGACGTAAAACGCGAGGAAGACCCAGCGCTGGAGCGCCCGGGGAAACGCGGTGGCCTCGAAATCGAGGAACGAGAACGAAGCGGCGCCGGCGTTGACATACAGTGCCAGGATCCCGACCAGGATGAACGCCGACCCGAAGAGCAAATAGAGCGTCAGCTTCATCGCGGCGTACTCTTTCGTCCCCACGCCGGTCTCGCGGAATGCCCAGGCGAAGATGCCGCGGGGGCGCACCTCGCCGGAGGATCCCCAGATGCCGATCAGCAGGTACATCGGGAGCACCGCCAGCTCGTAGAAGAGAAACAGGACGAAGAGGTCGAGCGACACGAACACGCCGTAGACGCCGGTGACGAGCGCCAGCAGCAGCGCGTAGAAT
>QHSR01000026.1:4498-25770 GCA_003221635.1 Candidatus Rokuibacteriota bacterium
CCTCGTACGAGATGCCCAGCGGCGGCACGAGCGGGATCTTCTCGTAGAACTGGAACCCGGCCACGTCCTGGTCATAGGTGGCATAGATCCTGATCGACAGCGCGGCCGAGATGCCGGTCGTCACCGCCGCGATCCACCGCACGGCGCGGGGGCGGTGGCGCGCCGTGAACATGATGAGCAGCGCCCCGACGAAGGGCGCCCACGTGATGATCGAGAGCTCCGGGACGAGCGAGAGGACCTGGCGGATCACGCGTCTACCGCCACAGCTGGGCCCAGACGATGAGGAGCAGCATGCCGAACGCGACGCCGTAGACGTAGTCCTGCGCCCGGCCGCTCTGAATGCCTCGCAGGGCCTGGCCCCCACGGAGCGTGAGGGCGCTCAGCACATTGAGGACGCCGTCCACGATGTACCGGTCGATCCAGCCGATCAGCCGCGAGAACCCGAGGATCAGCCCGCGGTAGAGGCCGGCGTAGAGCGCGTCGATCCCGTACCGCCGCCGCGCGAGATAGTCGAGCGGCCCGAGCACCGTCGCGACCCTGGCCGGGTCGATCGCGCCCCGCTGATACATCGCCCACGCCAGCGCGAACCCTGCGAACGCCAGGCCGATCGAGAGCGGCACGAGCCACGCCGGTGTCGCGTCGTGCCCCTCGGCTCCGCCCAGGCGGATGCCCACGAGGACCGTGAGCGCCGCGAGGAGCCAGAGCGGTCCGCGCATCAGCCACGGCGCCTCGTGGGGATGGCCGCCGGCGTGGGCCCTCCCGAAGAACGCGATGAAGACGACGCGAAACATGTAGAAGGCCGTGAGCAGCGCCGTCGCCGCCAGCATCAGGAACGGGCCCGTGAAGTGGGCCTCCCACACGCCGCCGAGCACCGCCTCCTTCGAGAAGAAGCCCGCCAGCGGCGGCACCCCGGCGAGCGCGAGGGTCCCGACGAGGAAGACGACGCCCGTCTGTGGCATCGCCCGGAACAGTCCGCCCATCCTGAAGATGTCGTTGGTTCCGACGGCGTGGATCACGGCGCCGGCCGCGAGGAAGAGGAGCGCCTTGAACAGGCCGTGTGTCAGCAAATGCAGGAAGCCCGCGTACGCGGCCCCGGCGCCCGCGGCCGCCATCATGTACCCGAGCTGCGAGATGGTCGAGTACGCGAGCACGCGCTTGATGTCGTCCTCGACGCACGCCATCGTCGCCGCCAGCAGCGCCGTGAACGCGCCGACCCAGGCGATCAGCGTCAGCACCTCGGGAACCATCGCGAACAGCGGCTCGGTCCGGGTCACCATGAAGACGCCGGCCGTGACCATCGTCGCGGCGTGAATGAGGGCGGAGACGGGCGTCGGCCCTTCCATCGCGTCGGGCAGCCACACGTGCAGCGGGAACTGGGCGGACTTGCCCACGGCGCCCAGGTAGATGAGGAACATGATCGTCGGCAGCCCCTTGATGGCGAGCGCGTGCTCCTGGGCCTTGTCGAAGAGCTCCGTGAATTCGAACGTGCCGGTGGCCGACCACAGCAACACGATGCCGATGATGAAGCCGATGTCGCCGAGCTTGGTGATCCAGAACGCCTTCACCGCGGCGCGCGCCGCCGCCGGCCGTTCGTACCAGTAGCCGATGAGGAGGTACGAGCAGAGCCCCACCAGCTCCCAGAAGACGAACATCTGCAGGAAGCCGGGGGCCAGCACGAGGCCGAGCATCGAGAAGGCGAAGAGCGACTGGTAGGTGTAGTAGCGACCGAGCGAGGCGGGCCGCTCGTCGCCGAGATAGGCGAGCGAATAGATCTGGACGAGGAGCGACACCAGGGTCACCAGGACCAGCATGGCGTTGCTCAGCGGGTCGACCAGGAGACCGACTGTGGCGATCGGCCCGCCGTCGGCCGGGATCCACGCCCACGTCGTCTCGGCCACGAAGGCCCCGCGCCAGACGGCCAGCGCGGCGGCGAACGCGAGCAGCATCGCGCCGATCGACACGAGCGCGGCGCGGGAACCGGCGCGGCGCAGCGGGGCCACCACCGCGAGCAGGACGAAGGCGACGAAGGGCATCCCGAGGACGAACAGCGGCAGCCAGACCGGCGAGAGCATCGCGCTAGCCCCGGAGCAGGTCGAGGCGGTCCGCCTCGACCGTCCGCCGGACCCGGAAGATCGCGATGACGATCGCCAGCCCGACGGCGACCTCGGCGACCGTGATGGCGATCGTGAAGAGCGTGAAGACCAACCCCGTCAGGTCGCCGTTGAATCGCGCGAACGCGACGAAATTGATGTTGACCGCGTTGAGCATCAGCTCGATCCCGAGCAGGATGCCAACCGCGTTGCGTCGGGTCAGGACACCGAAAAGGCCGATCGAGAACACGAACGCCCCCAGGACCAGGTACGCCGGCAGGCCGATCATTCTTCGCTCCGCGCGAAGTGGAGCGCGCCGAGGAGAGCCACCACCAGCAGCACGCCGAGCAGCTCGAAGGTGACGGCGAAGGGCCCCACCAGAAGGCGCCCGATCGCCGCCGTGGTGTCCGCGGTCTGCCCGGGGCGGGGCGAGACGGCCGGCGCCTGAATCAGGAAGCCGATGATGCCGACGAAGACCGCCGCCGCCACGATGGCGCCGTTCACGAGGTGGCGGCTCGTCTGGGTGATGCGCGTACCCACCAGGCGCTCGGTCAGCATGATCGCGAACACGACGATCGTCACCACGCCGCCCGCGTAGAGGAGAAGCTGGACCGCGAACAGAAACGGCGACTCCAGCAGGAGGAAGATCAGGCCCGTCGCGACGAGCGCCGCCGCCAGATACAGCACGGCGTGGAACAGATTCGGGGTGAGCACGACCGCGAGACTCGAGGCGAGTAGCACCGTGGCTACCACCGCGAACCCCACCGTTTCGAGCGTCACTCGGCCGGCTCCTTCGCTTCTCCCTTGGCCTCCCCCCGCGCCTCGGCCTTGGCCGGTTTGGGGGGCGCCTGCATGTCGCGCAGCCGGTTGCCCGTGGCCCACGACGGCTCGAACTGCAGCCCGAGGGCGTGGAGGCGGTCCTTGTCGAGCAGGAGGTCGCGGCGATCGGCCGCGGCGAGATCGAACGACTTCATCATGATGATCGCGTCGGTCGGGCACACCTGCACGCACAACTCGCAGAACTCACACGCGTAGAGTTCGAGCGTGAAGGTCTTCGCGTAATTCCGCTTCGCCGTCTTCAACATCTCGACCTTGATCACCTGCGATGCACGCCTCCTCGCCGGTGTCCTTCTCGTAGGCGAGCGCGAGAATTCCGCGGAAGCGGTCGGGATACGGGCGCTGGACATCCGGATAGTGGACCGTCACCGGCTTGCGGAAGAGGTTCCGCAGCGTGACGCTCATCGCCCGGCCGACGGCGCCGACGAGCTGCACGGTCACCCGCCAGAAGCCGGTCGTGGGACGACCGCCGTTATCCGCCACCGGCGCCTCGCACCGCCACGACGAACCCGGTCGCCAGCAAGAGGACGAGCGTCGCCGGCAGCAGGAGCTTCCAGGAGATCGCCAGGATCTGATCCACGCGGATCCGTACGAAGGACCAGCGGACCCACGTGACGACGAGGAAGACCAGAATGGCCTTCAACAGGAGCCACGCGGGCCCGAGCGCCGCCGGCCCCGGCCCGAGCCAGCCCCCCAGGAAGAGGAGCGCCGCGAGAAAGCTCGTGCCGAGCATGTGGGCGTACTCGCCAAGCTGGATGAGCGCGAACTTCATGCCGCTGTACTCGACGCGGAACCCCGCGACCAGCTCCGACTCGGCCTCGAGGATGTCGAACGGCACGCGGTTCTCGGCGGCCAGGGTCGCGATCAGGAAGGCGACGAAGGCGAGCTGGCCGATGACCGGGTATGCCACGAACCACAGGCCCTGCTGGGCGGCGACGATCGCCGACATCTGCATCGAGCCGGCCAGAAGCACCGGGACGAGCGCGGCGAAGATGAAGGGTAGATCATAGGAGATGATCTGGTTGACCGCCCGCATCGCGGACAGCAGCGCGTACTTGTTGTTCGACCCCCAGCCGCCCATGAAGAGGCCGACGATCTCCAGCGACGAGACGGCCAGGAAGAACAGCACACCGATATTCAGGTCGGCGACCCCCAGGTTTGGCGCGAACGGGATCGTCGCGAAGATCAAGAGGCACGGGAGGAGAAACACGATCGGCGCCAGGTTGTACACCCAGCGGTCGCTGGCGGTCGGGACGATGTCCTCCTTCATCATCAGCTTGAGCGCGTCGGCGATCGGCTGCAGCCATCCGTGCGGACGGCCCACGTAGTAGGGTCCGATCCGCGACTGCATCCGCGCGGCGAACTTGCGCTCGAGGAGCGTGACGTACGCGACCAGCACCAGCAAGGCGTTCAGGACGATGAACGCCTCGACCGCGGACCACGCCGCGGGCGTCATCGGTCCACTTCGCCGAAGACGGGATCGACCGAGCCCATGATCGCGACGACGTCCGCGACCTTGTGGCCGGGGATGATGTGCGGCAAGACGGCCAGGTTCGAGAAGGAGGCGCCCCGCCACTTCATGCGGTACGCCTTCGGCCCGCCGTCGCTCACGATGTAGCAACCGACCTCGCCGCGCGCTCCCTCCACGCGCGCGTAGCCCTCGCCCTTGGGCACGCGCACCTGACCGACCGACTTCACCCCCGGCCGGGACGAGATCGGCCCCTCGGGGAGTCCGTCGAGCGCCTGGCGGATGATCCGGATCGACTGCCGGAATTCGACCATCCGCACGCGGTAGCGCGCGTAGCAGTCGCCGGCGGTCTCCACCGGGACGACGAAGTCGAAGTCCCCGTAGGACGAGTACGGCTCTGCCCGCCGGACGTCGTAGCCCACCCCCGAGCCGCGGAGGAGCGGGCCCGAGACGCCGACCTCTTGGGCGAGCTCTCGCGAGATCACACCGACACCCCGCGTGCGGACGGTGAAGAAGGTGTTGCCCTCCAGCATCGCCTCGTATTCGTCGAGCCGCGCCTCGATGAAGTCGATCGTCTCGCGCACCTTCGTGTCCCAGCCCGGCGGGACATCGTAGCGCGTTCCGCCGACCTGATGGAAGCCGTAGAGCAAGCGCGCGCCGGTCAACTCCTCGAAGCGATCGAGGACCATCTCACGTTCGCGGATGCAATAGAGGAACACCGTGGCGCCGCCGCCGAGCGCCCCGCCCATGTCCAGGCACCACGTGCCGAGCCAGAGGCAGTGCGACGCGATCCGCTGGAGCTCCGCCGCGACCACGCGCAGGTACTGTGCGCGCCGGGGGACCTCGATCTTCGCGATCTTCTCCACCGCGTACACGTACGCGAGCTCCGAGGTCATGGCGGCCACGTAGTCGGTCTTCGACGCGATCGAAGGGTACTGGACGTAGGTGAGGGTCTCGCCGAGCTTCTCGTGGCAGCGGTGGAGGTAGCCGATCACCGCGTCCACGGCGACGACCGTCTCGCCTTCGAGCGTGAGGATCATCCGGAAGACGCCGTGGGACGAAGGGTGCTGAGGCCCCATGTTCATCATGAGACGCTCGTTGCCGCCATAACCCAGCTCGACGACCTGCGTGATCTCCGTCTCGGGCATCGTCTCGTCCGCCGGCGGGGCCGGTGGTCAACCGCCCCGACAGGTACGGCGGTGGCGGGAACTCAGGCGCTCGATCTCGGGTCCTCCGTCGCCCGTGCTCATTTCATGGGCGAGGACGGCGCCGGGACAAGGGCGAACGAGCGCATCTCGACGAGCAACGGTGTCGCCTTGCCGAGGAAGGCCTGCCACTCCGGGTCCTGAACGACCTTGCCGCGCACCGCCGCCCGGTCGTTGAGATCGCGGTACGCCCAGAGGTGTACGACCTCGTTGAGCTGGGCGACCTCCGTCTGCCAGACGCCGACGTTCTTCGAATACTTCTCGCGCACCGGCATGATCGCTTTGAAGTGCCCGAGCCACTCCCCGGCCTTGCCCACCTGCGTGCGGTACGTCCGGAGCTCGTAGATGTGCCCGCCGTCCGCCGGCGGCTTCAGGGGCAGCTGCGCCGACAGGATCTTGTTCTCCTGGGCGAGGAGCAGCGGCCGAATCTTCTGCAGGTAGTCGCGGCTCCACGCGTCGTTCTTCGCGAGCTCTCCCCGCAGCCGCTCGCGCTCGACCAGGTCGGCATACGCCCAGAGGTGCACGTACTGGTTCAGCGTTCCGAATTCGGTCGTCCACGAGCCCTCGAGCTTCCCGTACTTGTCACCACGGATCGGGCGTCCGACCTCGGCGTTGAGCTTCAGATACTCGCCCTGCTTGCCGGGCGCCAGCGTGTAGGTGCGGAGCTCGTAGATCATCGGTGGCTTCTCCTCTCGTGGGACATCATCGGTACGGCGCGAACGGGGTGTCCACAGCGTAGTCCTTCCGGAGCGGGTACCCTTCCCAATCTTCCGACAGGAGGATGCGCCGAAGATCGGGATGGCCCTCGAAGACGATGCCAAACATGTCGTAGCACTCGCGCTCCATCCAGTCGGCGCCACGATAGAGCTGCGTCAGCGTCGGGCACCGTGTCTCCCCCGCCCCCAGGCGCGTGCGCATCGTGAGGGCCACGTTCGTGTCGAGGTTCTCGACGCGACAGAGCACTTCCAGCCCCTGGTCCTTCCAGTCCACGGCGGAGAGCCAGTTGAAGTAGGCGCAGCCGAGCGCCTGCTTGGCGAAGCGACCGAGCTCCTGCCAGCGCTCTCGCGGTACGGCGACGGTGAGCCCACCGTCGGCCACCGCGTCCATCCCGAATCGCTCCTGGATGCGCGCGCGCGCGTCGGCGGCCGTCATGCTCCGCCGGGCTCGGCCGCGGTGGGGCGCCGGCCGGTCTTCTGGAACTCGTCGACCTGCGCCTGGAGTTTGAGCAGCCCGTACATGAGCGAGTCGGGCGTGGGGGGGCACCCGGGGACGTACACGTCGACCGGCACGACGCGGTCGACGCCCTTGACGACGTGATAGCCGTGACGGAAAGGACCGCCGGAGTTCGCGCAGGAACCCATGGAGACGACCCACTTGGGATCGGGCATCTGGTCGTAGATGCGCTTGAGCATCGGCGCCATCTTGATGGTCACGGTCCCGGAGACGATCATCAGGTCGGAGTGGCGCGGCGAGGCCCAGGGCACCATGCCGAAGCGCTCGACGTCGAAGCGCGACGCGAACGTCGCCATCATCTCGATCGCGCAGCACGCGAGGCCGAACGTCACCGGCCAGATCGACGATTTGCGCGCCCAGTTGAAGATCTTCTCGGTGGACGTCGTGACGATCCAGCCGCCCGGCATGTGGTGGATCGCGTCCGCGATCGAGGCGAGCGCGTTCGAGGTCTTGTCGTCCTGCGGGCGCGCCTGGTGGTACTTCTCCCACTCCTGAAGATCCTTGAACTCGCGCCAGACGGGAGGCGGGATCTGGGGAATGGGGGGCTTCACTTCCATTCGAGCACGCCTTCCCGGTAGGCGTAGAGCCAGCCAAGCCCGAGGATGGCCACGAACGTGGCCATCACCCAGAACGCGCTCAGTCCGGCGTTCCGGAGGACCAGCGCCCACGGGAACAGGAACACCGCGAGCGCATCGAAGACGATGAACACGAGCGCGACGAGGTAGAACCCGATGGGAAACTGCACCCAGGCCGACCCGATCGGCTCGGCGCCGCACTCGTAGTTCATGAGCTTGACCGCGTCCGGACGGCTGGGACGCAGGAGCCGCGCCACCGCGAGCGAGACGACCCCGAAGCCGACGATCAGCGCGGCAAAGATGATCACGGGCAGATAGCCCGACAAGATACTCCTCCTTCGCGTTCGACCCGGGCGCTCAGTATAGCATGCAGGTCGCCGGCTCGTGCGTACCTGCCGCGTCGTCGGCTCCGCACCTATCGTGCTAGACTGCCGACGATGCGGGTGCTGGTTGTCGAGGACCAGGTCGACCTCGGCGATGTGTTTCGCGATTTCCTCTCCGAGCTCGGCCACCAGCCGGTCGTCGTCCACACGGCCGAAGCGGCGCTCGTCACGCTCCAGACCGAGCCACTCGACGCGATCTTGCTCGACGTTCAGCTTCCCGGAATGAGTGGGCTCGACTTCCTCCAGCTCCGTCCCGTCCGGGACCTCGGCGTCCCGATCGTCGCGGTCTCCGGCGTCGTCAACGAAACCCAGGCGCGAGAGTGTCTCCAGCTCGGCGCAGCCGACTTCATGGGCAAGCCGATCCAGCTGGACCGCCTGAACGAGGTCCTGACCTTCCTCGAGCCCCACGCGATGAGCCGCCGCGCCGAGCGCGGCGCGCCCTCCGAGCGTCGACACTCGTCACGCGCGCGGCTGGCGATTCCGGCCCGCCTCCTCGAGTACAACGGCCGTGAGCACCAGGGAACCTTGATCGATGTAGGCGTGTCGGGGATGAAGGCAGAGCTCGGCGCGGCGCTCGACCCGGACACCGTCGCGAAGGTTGTCTTCACACCTCCCGACGGCGGGCCGCCGATCGAGGTCATCTCGATCCTGCTCAGGGTGGACCCGGACGGCTACGCCTTCACGTTCGTCCGCCTCGATCCGCGAGACACGGAGCGTCTGCGCAAGCTCAAGCGATCGACGGTCGCGCCGGCGGCGCCGAGGCCTTAGAGGCGCCCGAGGGTCTCGGCGACGAGAGTGGCGGCCTTGGTCTCCGACTCGGGCCCCTGCAGCACGAGGGCGCGGTAGCGGGCGGCGAGCGATCGCGATGCCTCGAAGTCGCCGCCGGTCGCGGCCTCGCGCTCGGCCAGCCGCAGCACCGTCTCGAGGATGCGGTCGAAGTGGCCGACCATGCGCCGCCGGACGTCGCCGTAGCCTTTGACGAGCTGCGCCGCCCGCGCGACCTCGCAGGCGAGCGCGCCGTCCCACGCCACGCATCGCGTGATCGCGGCGAGCCACCGGTCGATGTGCGAGTGCTCCTCGCGCGCACGGTACGAGATCGGACGCAGGGGCCGCAGCAGCGTGAGTAGCCAGACGCGCAGGTACCCGCTCACGGTCGTCGTCCGCACGTGCTGGCCGAGCGCTGGACGACCGTGCGGCCATCGGCGCTCCGCCCAGCGCGCGAACGGCGCGACCAGCCGATACGGCAGAACTCCGTAGATCTCATCGAGGTCCGGCTTGAGGAAGTCGGTCACGACGATCTCTCGGGCCTCGGCGCCCACGTCTCGCCGGATGCGCTCGAAGCGGCCGGCCCGTGTCTTGAGCTGTGCGACACGGATCGCGTCCTCGTAGGTCATCCACACAGCGAGGTGGCGCGCGACGATTCGGCCGAGCTCGAGGCCGCCGGCGCGGATGAAAGGCCGCAGTCGTTCCAGGTAGCGCTCGGCATAGGCGCGGTCTTGGTAGTCGATGAGACGCGCGATCGCCTGATGCAGCACCGGCCGCAACTCCGCCGGGAAGTCACCGGTCATCCGCTCGACGTCCGGGCGGGTGGCCACCATGTTCGGGCTCGTTGCCGCCGACGCAGCGGGTGCGGCGGGAGCCGGGGAGTGGTCCGGGGCGAGTGGGGTTCCGAAGCCCCGTGAACCCTCGCCGGCGCCCTCCGCCACCCCCCGCGCGGCGACCGCGAGCCCGGCTTCGAAGCCGCGGAGGTTGGCCTCCACCTGAACGCCTTTGGCGCGAATCGCCTCGCGATACGCGTCACCGCTGAGCGGCAGGGCGCCGGAGCCCGCGAGGGCGCCGAGGAGCACGGCGTTGGCCTCGGTTCCGTGCTCGCGCGCGAGCGCGAGCGCGTCGAAGGCGATGAGCTTGTGCGAAAGGACGCGGGCCGCCTCGTGGAGGCGGTCGATCGGATAGATGCCGCGGCCGGTCGCGATCTTCTCGTGGATCGAGTAGAGGCGGTGGGTGCTGGCGATGATCGTCGTGCGCGCCGGCGACGGGAACCCGAGCTCGATCGAGCGACCGACCTCGAGGAACTCGGGCGCGAGGAGAACATCGAGCGCTCCCGGCACCGGATAAAGAGAGAAGATCGGCGCTCCGTCTTGCTCGTGGGCGCGCTCGGTCGAGAGCTCGACGTAGTAAGTCGTCGACCCGGTCCGCTGGGCGACGCCGGGGATCGACGTGCCATGAGCCGGGTAGCCGTCGGCGAGGGCGGCGTCCACGATCCATTCCAGGAGCACGCCGCCCCCCTGCCCGCCGACCGCCGGGATCAGGAGGCTCAGGAGATGCCGGTCGGTCACGCCGTGGCGGCTGCGAGGCGGCGGATGACGGCCGAGCGCATGCGGCTCACGAACCGCGTCCACCGGGTCGGGTTCGTGATCACCCGGACCTCGTAGAAGGACGGGCACAGGACCGCCGCGTGGGCGACCTCGCCGCAGACGCCGCAGCCCACACACGTGTCGTCCACGTGGGCGATGGGATCCTCGCGAAGGGGGTCGGGGTTCTCGCGGAGCGTGAGCGACGGGCAGCCGTTCAGGCGCATGCACGAGTGGTCACCGGTGCACACGTCGGGATCCACGCCGAAGCGCGGCTGGACGACCTGCTGCCCGGCGGCCGCGCGCTGCCGGACCCGCGGCCTCTCTCGACGCTGGCGCTCGAGCATGCACTCGTTCCTGGCGATGACGACCTTGAGCCCGGGGACGCGCGTCGTCAGCGCCTCCCGGAGCGTCGCGATCACCTCGGCGATCCGGTAGGAGTCCACCGTGCGGATCCACTTCACGCCGAGACCGCGCAGGGCCGCGGGGATCGTCATCAGCAGCGGCTCGTTCCGCGCGTTCTTGCCGGTCGACGGGACGTGGTGCTGGCCCGTCGCCGCGGCATAGAAATTGTCGAGGATCACCAGGACCGAGTCCTGACGGTTGTACATGGCGTTCGCGACACCGTTGGTGAGACCGTTGTGCCAGAAGCCGCCGTCGCCCATCACGGATATCGTCCGCTTGCCGAAGAGCGGGGCGACGGCGCTCGATGACGCGAGCCCCATCCCGTACCCGAGGACGGAGTTCCCGACGTTGAAGGGCGCCTGCGTCGAGAAGGTCGAGCACCCGATGTCCGCCGCGACGTGCGTGTCCCCGATCGCCGGCTCGCGCTGCCGGAGAATCTTCAGCGCGCTGAACACCGGCCGCTCCGGGCACCCCGTGCAGAAGGACGGCGGCCGCTTGGCCACCGGCTCCGGCAGCACGGCACCCACGTTCTCTCGATGCGCGGTGAGCGCCTGATACCGGTCCTCGATCGCGCCGGTCGACTGCGACTTCACCCCCGCCGAGGTGAAGAACCGGCGCAGGCCCGCGATGACGAGCTGCGGGACGTACTCCCCGTGCGGCGAGAGGAGGTCTTTGCCCTGGATCTCGACGCCCAGACGCGCCTCGTGAGCGAGCGCCTTCAGCTCGCGCTCGATGTAGTTCGGCATCCCTTCTTCCACGACGAGCACCCGGCGCTTGCCACGCAGGAAGTCGATCAGCTCTTCCGGAATCAGCGGGTGGATGGCGTTGAGCACCAGGAGCGGGACGGGCGTGCGGCCACGCGTGTCGGCGAGGCCGAGCACGTGCAGCCCGCGGAGCGTCGTGTTCCAGAGCCCACCCTGCATGACGATCCCCAGGTGGTCCTCGTCGCCGCGCAGATGCTCGTTGAGTCTCCGCTCGGCGATGTAGCGGCGGGCCGCCGGCAGGCGTTTCTCGAACTTCTGCGCCTCCATCTGATACGTGAAGGGCGGCAGGTTGATCCGGTCGAGGCTGAAGCTCGGCGCGGTGAGCGGCGAGAACATGCTGATCGCCGGACGCACGTTGTCCCGGCACCGAAGGGTGCCGCGCATGTGGCAGGCCCGGATGCGGATCGAGAAGAAGACCGGCTCGTTACAGGCCTCGGAGAGCCCGAAGCCTTCCTCGACGAAGCGGGCGAAGGCGTCGAGGCTGTTGCGGGGATCGAGGAGCGGGATCGACGACTTGAGCGCCGTCGAGTGGGTGCGCTCCTGGAGGATCGAAGCGCCCTCGCCGTAGTCCTCGCCGATCACGATGACCGAGCCGCCGATGACGCCCGCCGAGGCGACGTGCGAGAGCGCGTCGGACGCCACGTTCGTGCCGACGACCGACTTCCAGGTGACGGCGCCCCGCATCGGATAGTTGATAGAGGCGCCGAGGAGCGCGGCGGCCGCGGCCTCGCTCCCGGACTGCTCGAAGTAGATGCCGAGCGGCTTGAGGAGCGGCTCGTTCGCGTCGGCCAGGACGTCGATGAGGTACGAGACAGGCGCGCCCGGATAGCCGCCGACGTAGCTCACGCCGGACTGGAGCAGCGCCTTGGTGATGGCGAGGATGCCCTCACCGCGAAGGATCTCACCGGCGCCATACCCGAGCTGCTTGACGTCCTGCGCGAACGACCGCTCCCCCATGCCGAGACCCGATCCCCTGCGAGTTACTTCTGCTTCGCGATGATCTGGTCCTTGATCTTGTCGTAGGTGCCCTGCGGGACGATGTTCTTCTTCGCCAGCTCGTCCTTCCGCGCGTACGGACGGCCCTCGACGATCTTCTTCGCGTATGCGTCGCCGATACCAGGTAGGGTCTTGAGCTGATCCGGGGAGGCGCTGTTGATATCGAGCAGCTCCTTCTTCTTCGCCTCCGACTTGGTGTCGCTCTTGGCCGCTTCCTTCTTGGCGGGTGCGTCGGTTTTGGTCTGCGCCAGCGCCGGCGCGAACCCGAGCGACGCGGTGGCGAACAGGACGGCGATCAACACGGCGACGAGTCTGAACATCGGTGTCCTCCCCGTAACAGGTTGGTAACGCCGAAATAGCGTCGACCCAGTATACATCACATAATTTCAATGCTTTGCAAGGTGTCTCCGGAGTCAGACAGTATGAAAATATGGGCATGATGTGAGCGGCTCTACGTGAGCCTCGTCTCCGCCAGCCGGCCGTTCGTCGATTGGATTGAAGCGAACGTTCGGAGGCTCACCGGCCTCAACGGGGTCATCGAGGTGCAGCGCGGCAAGGGGCGCCGAATGATCTGGTTGCTCCCGTTACGCCAAGCGCGAGTCGCTCGATCTTCTCCGTTGGATGTACTCGCCCCGGACGTTACGCGCCTTGCGTGCAAGCGGGGCAAAGCCGCGCCATTCACCCTGGAGATGCGTTAAAATCTCGCGTGCCGTGCGCGCCGGCGTGGAGAAACTGGCATACTCGTGGCGCTCAAAACGCCATGCCCGCAAGGGCTTAGGGGTTCGACTCCCCTCGCCGGCACCATTCCTTGACAACCTTCCGCGCGCGCCTGTAGGGTGATTTCTCGCGTGGGGCTGTAGCTCAGTTGGGAGAGCACAAGGCTGGCAGTCTTGGGGTCAGGGGTTCGACTCCCCTCAGCTCCACCAACTTAACAAATTAACAAACGAAACTCGCGGCAGGCGGTGGCAACCGTAGCACCGCCTGCCGCGTTGCTTTCTCGATCATGACCCCCTGCTGGCGCAGAACACGAGGCGGGGGACCGAGGTCCCCCGCCTCGCAGCGCTCACGCGAGGAGCGCCGACCTCACTGCACCCGCTCAAGCCACGAGCGGACCTGTTTCAGGAACGCCGGCGCGGGGATCGCGTTGTTCGGGAGCTGCTGGTTCGTCGTGGACACGATGACCGACGACGCGGCGGCCGCGCCCGGCGTCCCCGGCGGGGTGATCACGATGATCGGCATCGAGGGGATTCCCTGGCCGATGACCGTGGACCGCGCGCTCGAGGCGCCGGTCGTGGTGAGCGTGTGGCCGGTGCTGAAGTCGACCGCCGCGTACCCCGTGAGCATCTGGACGTCGTAGAGCCTGGCCGTCCCGCTGCCGCTCGTGCACGAGACCGTCGTGGTCGGCGTGAAACTGGTGAAGATGACCTGACTGTTGAAGACGTTGGGCGCGGCGAGCACCTTCTCGCTGGCGTTGCCGAGCTTGACGAACCACCCGTTCGCCGCAGTGCCGTTCGTGGTCGTAACGTCCGCAAGGTTCGACTCCGTCAGGACGGAGCCGTTGCCCATCGTGGTGTCGTCTTTGATCCCGTAGAATCGGTTCAGCGCAGAGCTGTTGGGGTGGTACCGGTCGCCTGTGCCGATGAACACCCAGAGCGACCTGTCGGGGGCCAGGGCGAGCGACGGCGCGCCGAAGAAGGCCTGCGCCGGATAGAACTCGCCGGCGGCCGGGGGGTTCGCCTGCGTCGGGACCGCGACGAAGAGCCGTTTCCCGGTCCAGCTGGTGGTCGCGGTCGCCGCGACGTCGAACTTCCAGAGCTGCCCGCCCACGTCGCCGACGTAGACATGGTCGACGTACCCGTTGTTGTCCAGGTCCACGGCAGTCGCCTTCTCCGGGAGGCTGAAGTTCATGTACTGCCGGTCGTCCGCCGTGGCGTCGTTGTAGTACTGCCAGAGCAGCGAGCCGTTCGAGAGGTCCACCACGAACAACGCCTTGCCGTGGGCGTTGTTGACCGCGCTGTCGAACCCGCCGCCGACGAACATCACGTACTTGTCAGCGGTGCCGATCTTCACCTTGCCGATCGCCGGCTCGGACCAGGTCTCCGCGATCTTCGTGTCGGTGAAGCTCCACAGGTACGTGGGGTTGTTGATGTCCGTGATGTCCAGGGCGTGGTAGGAGTTTCCGCCCCGTCGGAGACCGAAGACGAGGATCGTCTTCCAGGTGCTCCCGACCTTGATGTCCGCGGCGACCGGGCTCGCGTCGACGTAGTAATCGTGCTCGCCGTTCGTGACGGTCAGGGTCTTTAGATTACCGAGCAGGTCGGGCGGGATGAAGGCCCAGAGCTCCGAGCCGTCGCTCTCCTTGAAGACGTGGAGCATCCGATATTCACCTGGAGCCGTTCCAGGGCGTCTTTCGCGTTCGATTCCGGATCGACGGCATCCTGCACCATGTGATGACACCGCCCCCGCGCTTCCGGGCCGCGATCGTCTCGCGTATCAAGATTATGGCGGACCTCGACATCGCGGAGCATCGACGCGCCCAGGACGGTCATATCAGGCTGCGGAGCGCAGATCACGAGGTGGACGTGCGGGTCGCCACCCTGCCGACCATCTTCGGCGAGAGCGTCGTTCTCCGGATCCTTGACAGAGACGCGTCGACCCTCGACCTCGCACGGCTCGGGCTCGACGCCGCGGCACTCGCGCACTTCCAGCCGGCGCTCCGCGCCCAGCACGGTCTGATTCTGGTCACGGGGCCGACCGGCTCGGGCAAGACCACGACGCTCTATGCGGCGCTCCAGACGCTCAACACGCTCGGCGTCAAAATCCTCACGATCGAGGATCCGGTCGAGTACCGTCTCGAAGGCGTCAGCCAGGTCCAGGTCCACGAAGAGGCGGGGCGGACCTTTGCGACCGCGCTCCGCTCGTTCCTGCGCGCCGATCCCGACGTCATCATGGTCGGCAAGATGCGGGATGCCGACACGATCCAGGCCGCGACGCGGGCGGCCCTCACCGGGAACTTGGTTCTGTCGACGCTTCACGCGAACGACGGCGCCTCCACCGTGATCCGCCTTCTCGACATGGGCGTTCCCGCGTTCCTCATCGCGGACGCGCTGCGTCTGGTGGTGGCGCAACGGCTGGTGCGGACGATCTGCGCCGCGTGTCGCGAGGGCTACGAGGTGAGCGCGGACAGCCTCGAACCCTACGGCCACACGCCGACGGGACACGGGACCTATACGCTCTTCCGGGGCAGGGGCTGTCCTCGCTGTGACTTCACCGGGATGAAGGGGCGCGTCGGGCTCTATGAGCTGATGCCGGTGACCCGGCCGATGCGCGAGCTCGGGAAGGGGCCCACGGTGGACGAGGTCCGCGCCCTGGCGAGAGAGGAAGGGATGCTCCCGCTTCGCCGAGCCGCCCTCCGCAAGGTCATCGACGGCATCACCTCCGTCGACGAGGTCCTGCGCGTGACCTCCGACCTTACCTAGTCATCTGCGCGACGGGGAAGGGACAACACTTTGGCGGGATTAACGGTCTTTCGCACTATCCAGCCGTCTACGTCAACTAACGCCTCGCTGCCTGGCAGCCATCGCGACGCGCGTCGTCGACCGACGCGTAGCACCGCTCGGGCTTCGTCGCGCCATAGAGCTCGCTGTCGGGCACGTGGAAGATGCACCGCCCGCTCGAGTAGGTGCTGAGATTGCCCTTGATCGGCTGGGAAACCGGACACGTCCACGCGCTCTCCGGAGGCACCCCGGGCCGTTCCCCGGCATCGGGAGGACCAGCCTGGGCAACGGAGGTCGGCGTCGTCGGCTCCGAAGGATCGGCCCACAACCCGCGCCTGTCGTCCCTGGCCTCCTGCTCGAGCGTCACGAAGAGGTCTCGGTATCTCACGTTCGGCTGGACCGTCATGATCTCGGCAGAGCCGCGGCGGACAAGCTCCGCGTTGACCATCTTGTCCGCTACGTAGACATAAGCCAGGAGCCGTCCTTCACGGTCTCGCTCCTGCGCGTCCAGCTCGAGACGGATTTGCTGGCGCGCGACCAGTTGTCGATTCGTCTCCGCGGTTTCACCCCCGCTCGCTTCGGGACCCTTCGTGGGCTGGTTGATCTCTTTCGTATTGATCCCGATGTAACGGACGGTCTCCGCACGATCGCCGAGATTGACCCGGATGGTGTTTCCGTCGATGACCTCGATGACCTGGCCGACGAGCACGTGGGGCGCCCCTGATCCCTGGACCGGGCTCGCCCACGCTGCCCACAGCTGCTGACGGACCAGGGCGATCTCCTGGTCGGGAAGAAACATCCGGCACGCGATCGCCGCGAGCATTCCCTCGGCGATGGTCCGTGAGATCTCGTACACCGAACCATCGTCGGAGCGAGTCAGCGGCACGGTCCACCGCTTCCCGTCGCACATCACGTCGATCGTCGGGTAGGCCGGCGTGCTACGGCCCGCCAGCTGGATGTAGCGCTGGCCGGTCTTCAGGTCGCTGACGAGCACGACGCGCAAGCCGCCGGAGATTGTCTCCTGGCCGACGAGAGGCTGGGCGCTTGCCACGAGCGCAGGGGTGGGCAGGAATTGGACGACGACGAAGACGAGAGGGGCGGCCAGGGCCAGGGGGAGTCGTCGTATCCGGATCACTGAGTGTCAGCTGGTGGGAACCGGGGGGGCGATGGAGGCGCCGCCCCCCGGTTCCGTGCTTCCCATCACGCGCTCAGCGGCTCTTGATGCGAAAATCGGCACGCCGGTTCTGATTCATGCACGCGTCGGTGGCCTCGGTGCACGCCGGCCGCTCCTTACCGTAGGAGACGGTCGACAGGCGATCCTTCGCGATTCCGTTGGCCTCGAGATAGTCCAGCGCCGACTTCGCGCGCCGATCGCCGAGGGCCAGGTTGTACTCGGCCGTGCCGCGCTCGTCGCAGTTGCCCTCGATGAGCACGAGCGTGTCCGCGTTCTCCTTCAGCCACGTCGTGTTGCTCGCCAGCGCGTCGACCGCGTCGGGTCGGAGCACGGACTTGTCGTAGTCGAAGTAGACCGCCTTCAGCTCCGGCACCGCCACGAAATCTTCACTCCGAGGTTTCTTCGTTGGCTCCTCGGATTGTGGCTTGTCGGCTGACTCCTGCGGTTGGGGAGCGAGCGCTACCGTGGCGGGCTCCGGTTGCGCCGTCACCGGCTCGGCCGCTACCGGGACCGACGGCGGCATCTGGGGCACCGCCTGCGCGGCCTGCGGCGCGACATTCTGGGGTTGCTGTGGGCGACGCGCGAGGACGAGGCGGACACCGCGTCCCTGGACCTGGCCCACCATCTGATCGCCCATGACCGTGAGGTTGGCGGAGAACAGCCGATCGTCCAGCTCGTGCGCGAGCTTCACCTTCGACCCTGAGACCGTGGCAAAGACTCGAATGCCACCGAGGCCTTGCTGCCGGACCTCCCAGGGTACCGACTCGGCCGCAGTGGCCCCGTCGAGGACTAGGCGGCCATAGCCCGCATCACCCCGCTGCGTGACATCGAAGGTGACGTTCTCCTGGCGTACGGCGTTGAAGAGCCCCGCCCCGACCCACGAGCCCGTCCAGTGACCGGAGATGTCGGTTCCGGTGGGAGGGTTCTCGGCGAGGGATCCCCACGGCCTAGCGGTCGAGCACGCAACGAGAAGAGGAATCAAAGCCAACACTGCTAACGCGCGCATAGAGCCTCCCTTGAGCACAGCCTGCGTCTCACATTAGCCAGTGGCACGTCCCGTGCCAGAACCAGGAACGATGGTGTGATCCGTACTTAGGCGATCGTGACGTACCACTCCGTCAACGGACCGACGCGAGTTGTGCCAGGATTACACGACGTCTCTGTCACCTCTGGCAAACACTCGAGGAGGAGCCGGGGGTGCTATCGGATGGTCGCGGTCAACGTCATCGTCGTCTCGGTTCCGCTCTCGCTGACGCGATAGCCGAGAATCCGGCGGGTCAGCTCGTGGGTCTCGGTGGTGGCCCCGCCAAGCACGACGGGCCGGCCGCTCGGCACCACGAGCTCGGTGGAGGCCTCGTTCACCTCGATCACGCCCGCCGTGTCCACCGAGTACCAGCTGATGGTCGGCGTCAGCCGAACCCTCACCTGGTTGCTTCCCAGAATCGTGGCCCTCACCTTCAGCGAGGTGCCGACGTCCTTGAACTGCACGCCGGTGGCGACGTACCCGGCGCCCGTGAGGTAGTCCCGATAGAACGCGATCTGGGGATATGGGAGCTGGCTCGCGACGAGAAGCGTCGATTCGCCGCCGTCCTGGACCAGGGTGAAGATGCCGGTCGATGTCTGCGTCCGTCGCTGGGTGCTGTCCACGCCGACCCCGGAGGCGCGTGTGCCTCCGCGATCGGTGATCACGACCCGCCCACCGCCCTCGACAGCGCCGCGATTCTGCGAGGCCGATCGTCGAAACTCGAAGACGACCTTCACCTGTTTGCCGCTCTGGGCGCCGACCGGATCGGGGCATCCAGCGAACAGAGCGGCGAGCAGGACGAGAGTCAGGAGGGAGCTCATCGCTTCGTGGCGATATAGAGGACGTGCGGATACGGAAGGAAATCCCGCATCGCGTGGCGCCGCACTTCGAACCCCGCCGCTCGAAGAGCGCCGCCGAGCTCGTCGGCGCTCCAGTACCTCACCGGCGTCGCCGGCGCCATCAGCTTGTCGAGCGCCCAGGTGAACCAGCACTTCGGCGCCGGGCGCGTGTCCACGTCCTTGACGAGCAGAACGCCGCCGGGCGGCAGGCACGCGTGCAGGCGGCCCAGGAGCGGGGGCACCGTGTCCGGTGAAATGTGGTGCACGATGTCGAGCATATACGCGGCCGCAACCTCGCCATCGCCCTTGAAGTCACGGGCGTCCCCCTCTTCGTACGCGACGTTTTCGATCCTGAGCCGAGCCGCCGCTCGGCGCGCCATCGCGATGCGCCTTTCGTTCAGGTCGACGCCGCGGACGAAGCGGCCCGGCGCGGTCACTGCGTAGTAGAGCGAGAAGAGCCCGAAGCCGCAGCCCATGTCGAGGACTGGGCCCGCCTCGGGCAGATACTGACCGATCTCGTGGAGGAACCGCTGGCGCAGGATCCAGAATCGCGCCCAGCAGTATACGCGCACGATCGGATCGTCGTAGGCCTCGACGATGCGACGGATGATGTCAGCGCGCATACACGATGTAGCCCTCTCCTCGGCGGTCCACCCGATAGACCGAGAGCCGGAGCCGAAGGGCCGCGAACCCATCGATCCGCTCGTAGCCGCCGGCCGGCCACCCGCGCTCGAATAGCACGACGAACTTCGGCGGATGCGCGTCGAAGCCCGCGATGAACTCCTCGCGGAGCCTCTCGACGATGCGCGACTCGCGATCGTGGTAGAAGTGGAAGTCGTACAGGAAGCGGGTCGGCGGGATCGCGTGGAGCCGCAGGAGTGCATGGACGCCCCCTTCCGTCGTGTCCAGCACCTGGACGTAGTCTCCCGGTCCGCGGCGGCCGTCGAGGTCCGCCACGAGGGCGCTCACCCGACGCTCCTTCAGCGCGATCCACGCGGCATCCGCCGCCTCGACCCCCTTGAGTCCGAGCAGCACGCCGGAGACGGCTACGCACGCCAGGAACGCCACCACCACGACGCCACGCGACTCGAGGAGCCGGCCCGCCTCGGCGAAGAGCGCCACGGCGGCGAACGCGGCGAGCGGGTAGAGGTGGTATTCCCAGCCCTTGGCCTGACCGAAGAAATGAGCGATCCCGTAGCCGAGGCCGAGCGTCACCACCGCATGCCGCGCGGTGAAGCGCCGGCGCGCGAGCGCAGAGGCGACCGACAGCACCACGCCGGCGGCGAGGGGGATCCACACGTGCCAGCGGTGGAACGCCCACCGGTCGGGTCGGCCCAACCTCGAGTAGAGCGGTAGGAGGTAGTCGAAGACGAGCTCGCGCCACGCCGCGAGCGCGCCCTTGGCGGCAAGCCAGGCCGCGACCGCCAGCGGCGCCATCACGATCGACGTCGCGAGGATCCCCACGGCGAGCGCGAGCGAGCGCCCCTCACGTCGCGCGACAACGGCGACGAGCACGATCAACGCCGCGGCGAAGAAGCCCGCCTGGGGTTTGACGGTGATCCCGGCACCGAGCGCCAGACCGCCCCACGCGAGGCTCGCCCGTTCGCGAGGCCGCTCGGCCCACCGCGCGACGCCGAGGGCGCCCAGCAACAGAAACGGGCAGAGGAAGAAATCTCGCTGCCCGGCCTGCCAGGCCCCTCCCGCCAGATGGTAGACGGCGAAGAAAAGCGCCGCGCCGGCCGCGGCAAGCCGTCCCCAGGGCGCGGCGAGCGCCGCGGCGGCCAGCGAGGTTCCGGCGAGCCAGGTGAGGTCGAAGGCGCGCCACCCTCCGTCGCCGGCGCCGAAGAGCCTGAGCGCGACGAGGTGGAGCAGATACACGCCCGGAAAGTTCATGTCGAAGAGGTCGCGGTAGGGCACCGCGCCTTCGCCGATGCGCCAGGCGATGTAGTGCATCAGGGGCGCGTCGTGGATCAGCGGCCAGCCGCGCGAGCGCCACGCCAGCATGCCCGCGAGGACGGCCAGCGGGAGGATGACGAGCGTGCCGACGATCGACGAGCGGCTCAATGCCACGGACCGCGACACTAGTCGCGAAACTCCTGATCGAGGATCTCCCGAATGAAGCGATCGATCGAGACGGGATAGAAGCGGACGTCGGGGGACACGATCACCCCCGTGTTGATCACCTCGCGCTGCGTCAGCTCCTCCAGGATGCGCTCGAGATGGCCGTGCGCGTCCCGCGCCTGGCGCCGGATGCGGAGCTCCTCGCTCTCGAGCGCGACCCGCGACGCGTACCGGAAGCTGAAGACACGAGCGACGAGGCGCTGGTCCATCAGCTCGGTCTCTTTGAACAGCTCGCCGTAGGTGGGACCGCCGCCCCCGGCGGCGATGACGAGCCGGGGTGACACCTTGATGCGTCCGCGGACCTCCACCG
>QHSR01000178.1:0-2193 GCA_003221635.1 Candidatus Rokuibacteriota bacterium
ATCCCGGAGTCGTTGCCGAGATACGCTGCCGCGCGAGCGAGCACACCTGCGAGGACGGGAAGCGCCGGCTCCCCGAGCAGCGTCACCCGGCGGGTCAGCCGAGAGCAAAGGCCGCGCACCGCCTCGGAGTCCGCAGGGCCGCGGTGAACCAGGAAGGCGAGACGCGGCAGCGTCTCCCCGAGCCGCTCGACAACGGCGGCGAACCCCGCCGGCGACCACCGCTTGCCAGGTCCGCCGGCGCCGGGATGCACGAACAGGAACCGCGCGCGATCGTCCCAGCCTTGTCCTCGAAGCGCGAGCCGCGACTCCTCGGCGATAGGCGCCGGGACGATGACCGGCACGCGAAGCGCGCGCTCCACGGCGGTCGCGCCGACCGTCTCGAGCAAATGCTCCCAGACCGGCCGGTCGATGCCGACCGATGGGGCGACGATGGCGCCGGGGACCAGCGCCGTGAGCTTCTGGACAAAGTGCGGCTCGCGCGAACCGATCCAGGCGACCACGCGTGTGGCCCGGCGCAGATCCTCACCGCACCGCGCCGGCCAACCGCGCTCCGAGCCCATGCCACCCCCTTCGAACAGCGCGGCGAGCCCGAGGGCTTCGAAGTCGGAGGACCGATCCACGACGCCGAGCGCGGCCAGGAGCCCGGCGATCCTCGGCTGCGCCGCGAGCACGAGTGGGTCGTCAGCCCAGCGACGTTTCAGGGCGCGCAGCGCCGGGACCGCCAGGAGGACGTCGCCCAACGCTCCGGGGTGGACGACGAGCGTCAGGGGCGGAGGAGTGCGAGCGCGGCATCGTGCAGACGACCGTTCGTCGCCAGCGCCGTGCCGGTATAGATCGTCGGCCTTCCGTCCCAGTCCGTGAAGCGGCCGCCGGCCTCCTCGACGAGCAGCTTGCAGGGCGCCAGGTCCCAGGGCTTCAGATCCAGCTCGGCGTAGATCTCGGCCTTGCCCTCGGCCACCAGACCGTAGCCCGCGTAGTCGCCGAAGCCCCGCTGCCGGTCGGTCGCGTCGACGAGCCGCATGAACTCCTCCCAGCGCCCCGCCCGGCGGACGGTGCGAAGGCCCGCGTGCACGAGGAAGGCGCGGGCGAGATCGCCCTGGCCGGAGACCTGGATGCGTTCGCCGTTGAGGAAGGCGCCGGCGCCGCGACGGGCCGTGTACAGGTCGCCGGTGACCGGATTGTGGACGACGCCGACCGTGATCTCGCCGCGCTCCTCGAGGGCGATCAGCGTCGCCCAGAGCGGGATGCGGCGAACGAAGTTCTTCGTGCCGTCGATGGGATCGATGATCCAGCGCGTGTCGGCCGCGCCCGCGCCGCCGAACTCCTCCCCGAGCACGCCGTGCTCCGGGAACGCACGGTTGAGGATCTCGATGATCACCCGCTCGGCCTCGCGGTCGGCCTGCGTCACCGGCGTGTCGTCCGGCTTGAGCGTGACCTCGAATCCGCCCCGGTAGTACTTCAGCGCGACGCGCCCGCCCGCGCGGGCCGCCTCGACGGCGGCGTCCAGCGCCGCCTGGCTCACCGCGCCGGCTCTTCCGCCGGGAACGGCTCGCCGCGCTCGGCGAGCACCTGCCCGTAGACCTCCAGCGCGTCGACGACCACGGGCATGCCCCCGTAGGTGACCATCTGGAAGATGACCTCCGCCACTTCCTGCCGCGTGGCGCCGACGTTGAGCGCCGCGTGGATGTGGGCGCGCACCTCGTTCGGCCGGTGGAGCGCGGTGAGCGCGGCGACCGCGCACAGCTCGCGCTGCGGCTGCGAGAGGACCTCGCGGCTGTAGAGCACGCCCGTGAAGAACAGGGACAGCTCGCGCGCCAGCGCCTTGTCGAACCGCTTCCACGTCTCGAATCCGGAGCCGCCCTTCAGGGTATGGAACAGCGTGTGGCTCGTTCGCTTCGTGCGGGCCTTCAGGTCGGCGTCGTCCATGAGCGCCATGCGTGTCTCCTTATGGTAACCTCCGACTTCGGCGGCGCATCGCGCCGTCACACTATCGTAGCCGAGAGGACCGCACAATGTTGAACCCGCACGTGTTCCGCGCCTACGACGTGCGCGGCCTCGTGGGCTCCGACATCAACCCCGACGTCTTCCGTCAGGTCGGGCGCGCCTACGCGACCCTGATCCGTCGCAACGGTGGCCGGCAGATCGCCGTGGGTCAGGACAATCGGCTCTCGTCGAACGAGCTCAAGGCCGGGT
>QHSR01000178.1:2311-3831 GCA_003221635.1 Candidatus Rokuibacteriota bacterium
CGCCGCTCTCCGAGGAGGAGATCCAGACGCTGCGCACGACGGCGGAGCGCGGCGACTACGAGAGCGGCGCCGGCGACCTCACGCAGCGGAGCCCCCGCGACGACTACGTCGAGACCATCGCGGGGCTGGTCCGGCCGGCCTGCCGCCTCCGGGTCGTCGTCGACGCCGGGAACGGCGTCGCGGGCCTCTACGCCCCTGCGCTCCTGCGCCGCATCGGGTGTGACGTCGTCGAGCTGTACTGCGAGTCCGACGGAAGCTTCCCGAACCACCTACCCGACCCCGAGGACGAGCACAATGTCGAGGATCTGAAATCGAAGGTGGTCGAGGTGGGCGCCGACCTCGGCGTCGCCTACGACGGCGACGCGGACCGGGTCGGGGTGATCGACGAGCGGGGCCACCGCCACGAGGCCGATCTCATCCTCATCCTTCTCGCGCGCGATCTCCTCTCACGCCATCCCGGCGCCAAGATCGTGTTCGACGTCAAGTCCTCGCAGGCTCTCGTCGACGACATCCAGGCGCACGGCGGCGTGCCGATCATGTGGAAGACCGGCCACTCGCACCTGAAGCGCAAGATGCGCGAGGACCACATCCTGCTCGGGGGCGAAGTCAGCGGCCACATGTTCTTCGCGGAGAACTACTACGGCGTCGACGACGGGATCCTGGCGTCGTGCAAGATCATCGAGATGGCCGCGAGCGCCGGCGGGCCGATCTCGCGACTGTTCGACTCGGTGCCCCACCTGCGCGCGACGCCGGAGCTCAAGGCGCCCTGTCCGGACGGCGAGAAGTTCAGGGTCGTCGCGGAGGTGACGCGCGAGCTGAAGCGACGATACGAGACGATCGACACCGACGGCGCGCGGGTCATCTTTCCCGGCCGTGGCTGGGGGCTCGTCCGCGCCTCGAACACGAACCCGTACCTGACGCTCAGGTTCGAGGCCCGGACGGACGCGGAGATCGAGGAGATGAAGCGCGAGATCTACGACGTGCTCCGGCGGTATCCCTTCGTGACGCTCCCGGGTTAGCCGCGTTGGCCAGCGAGCCTCTGAAGCGTGAAACGTACACTCACGGGCACGCCCCCGCGACCGTACGCCAGCACGCTCGGCGGACGGCGGAGGAGGCCGCGGCATTCCTCCTGCCGGAGCTGCGATCTGGCATGCGGCTTCTCGACGTCGGCTGTGGTCCCGGGAGCATCACCCGCGGCCTGGCCGAGCGGCTCGCCCCCGGGCTGGTCGTCGGCGTCGACCTCTCTCGAGAGACGCTGGCCGCCGCTCGGCAAGACGCCGCCACCCGCGGCCTCACGAATCTCCAGTACGAAGAGGGAAGCGTGTACCAGCTCCCGTTCCCGGATGCGTCGTTCGACGTCGCGTACGCCCACCAGGTGTTCCAGCACCTTCGCGAGCCCGAGACGGCGCTGCGCGAGATGCTTCGCGTGGTGCGGTCTGGCGGGCTCGTCGCCGTACGCGACGTCGACTGGGGCACGGCGACGTACTGGCCCCTCGACCCCTGGATCGACCGCTTCGTGG
>QHSR01000178.1:3853-15003 GCA_003221635.1 Candidatus Rokuibacteriota bacterium
CGCTCTTCAACGCCGCCGGTGTCGCGGACCGCCAGGTCACGGCCGCCGTGTGGTGCTACACCACGCTCAGCGAGACCGTCGACTGGGGAGAGTCCTACGCCGAGCGCCTGCTGACCTCACCCATGGGCGAGCGCGCCGTCGAGTACGGATACGCATCGCGGGCGGATCTCGAGGCGATGGCCGCCGCCTTCCGGGCCTGGGCCGTTCATCCCGACGCGCTCTGGTCTTTCATCCACGTCCAGGCGCTCGGCCGCAAGCCCGCGTGATCAGCGCCAGCCGAGCACCAGGGAAACAGCGCCCATGAGGTCCGGTGCCGTCGGGCAGTCGCGGGCGCCCCAATCGCCGCCCGGATCGAGCAGGACGGCGCGCATCCCCGAACCCCGGGCGCCCCTCACGTCGATCGAGTAGAGGTCCCCGATGTAGACCGCCTCGCCGGGAACGACGCGCGCCTCGGTCAGGGCCAGCTCGAAGATCCTCGGGTCCGGCTTCTCGACACCGACCTCGGCTGAATCGAGAACGAAGTCGAGGTGGGTCGTCAATCCAAGTGAATCCAGGATGGACCGGACCGAGCCGTTGGAGTTCGAGATGACCGCCGCCCGGAGCCCCGCCCGCCGCACGAGCGCGAGCGCCTCGTGCGCCTGGGGATCGGGAGTGTTCCAGACGCCGACCGGAAGGTTGTACGTGCGCCGCCATTCGGCCACCTGCTCGATCGTCGCCGCGTCGGCGACGCCGAGCTCTTCCAGCACATAGCGCAGATAACGGCCGGCGGATGATCGACTCTCGGTGGAGTCGCCCGGCGTGGCGCGCGCGAAGACGTCCTCGTCTAGCCGGACGCGCGCCCGCCACTCCGCCCGCTGCACCTTCTCCGGCGCGACGCGCACTCCGTGGCGCATCAGCTCCGCGGCGATCACGGTGTAGTTCATCTGCAGCAACGTGTTCCCGGCGTCGAAGAAGACGGCGCGGAGGGGGCGCTCGGTGGGCGGCATGCGTGATAATCGACCGTCACGACCAGTATAGCGGCTCCGGTACACTAGCCCGCGTGTACGCGCTCGGCCTCGTCGCGCGCTGGATGCATCTCGCCAGCTCGATCTACCTCGTCGGCGCCTCCACCATGATCGTGATCGCGGGCCGCTCCGACCGCCCGACGGCGCGGCGCTGGGAGCATCGCATCCTGTCCTCGGCGCGCGGGCTGGCCGTCGCGGCGCTCGCCTCCGGGCTCGTCGTGCTCGGCGTCCAGACCGCGCTCTTCGAGGGGCGCGCCGGCGCAGCCCTCGAGCTCGGCGCAATCGCGCGCGTGCTCACCGAGACGCAAACCGGACACGTGTGGCTCGTTCGCTTCGGCTGCCTCGTGCTGCTGTCGACCTTCCTGCTGCTGCGCCTCTCGGTCGACCGCCGCGTGGACTGGCGCGCCGCGCGCGGCGAGGGGGTGCTCCTCGGAGCCGCCGCGCTGGTCCCGATCGCCGCCGCCGGCCACGCCGCGGCCGTCGAGCCGGACACCGCCCGCGCCATCGCGCTCGACGGCCTGCACGTGATCGTGGCTGGTGTGTGGGTCGGGGGACTCGTGCCCCTGGCGCTCTTGCTGAGGGCGGCGGCGGCGACCGAGGGCGCGGACGCACGGCCGTACGCGGTTCTGGCCGCGCGATGCTTCTCGCGCGTGGCGCTCGGCGCGATGGTCGTCCTCGCCGTCACCGGAGCGCTGCTCGCGACCATTCACGTCGGGAGCGTTGCGGGGCTGGTGGGGACGAGCTATGGCCGGCTCCTGCTCGCCAAGCTCGCGCTCCTAGTGCTCGTCCTGCTGCTGGCCACGCTGAACCGCTCGGTCCTGCTGGCCCGGCTCGCCGGCGACGGCCCGACCGTCGGGCGCCCGGCGATGCGCCGGCTCTCCGGATTCGTCGGCGCCGAGGGGCTTCTGGCGCTCGCGATCCTCGGAATCGTTGCCGCGCTCGGCGTCACGCCGCCGGCCCGCCACGAGGCGGCCGTGTGGCCGTTCGGGATCCGGCTGTCGATCGCGGCGCTCGAGGGAACGACGGGCGAAGCGACGCGGGCCCTGATCGGAAGCCAGATCGCCGTGCTCGGGCTGGCCGTCATGATCGCCGGGGGCATGCTCCGCACCCGGCGACTGCCGCTCGTCGCGCCGGCGCTGATCGCGCTCGGGGCGGGAGTGGGCCTGGCGCTGCCGCCTCTCGCCATCGATGCGTACCCGACCACCTACCTGCGCCCGTCCGTGCCCTACCAGGCCACCTCGATCGCCTCGGGCGCCGCGCTCTACCATGAGAGCTGCGTGGCATGTCACGGCGCGAGGGGCGCCGGCGATGGGTCCGCCCGCCTCGCCCTTCCTCGACCACCCGCCGACCTGCGGGCGCCCCATACCGCTCAGCACACGGCGGGAGATCTCTTCTGGTGGCTGACCAACGGTATCCCGGCGGCCGGAATGCCGGGGTTCGGCGCGCGACTCACCGAGGAGCAGCGCTGGGACGTGATCAACTTCCTGCGGGCGCTGTCGGCCGGGTACGCCGCGCGCGGTATGGGGTCGACCGTCGAGCCTGACCGGCGCTGGCTCGTCGCGCCCGATTTCACGTTTGCCGTGGGCCCGACGCCTCCGCGCGCCCTCAAGGAGTATCGCGGGCGCGTCGTGCTGGTCGTGCTGTATCACCTGCCCCCGTCGCGTCCGCGCATGAGCCAGCTCGCCGGCCGCGAGGGCACCCTGGCCGCCCTCGGCATCGAGGTGATCGCCGTCCCGACCGACGCCGCCCCCGACGCGATCCGCCGTCTCGGCGCCGAGCCGCGCGTGCTGTTCCCGGTCGTGACGGAGGGCGCCGAGGCGATCGTGACCGCGTACCGGCTCTTCGCCGCTTCGCCCCACGCGGAGTTCCTCATCGACCGTCAGGGCTACATCCGCGCGATCGCCCAGAGCGGCGGCGAAGCGGCAGAGCTCGAACCGCTCCTGGCGCAGATCCAGGAGCTCAATCAGGAGAAAGCGCCGGCCGAGGCGCCCGCGGAGCACGTGCACTGATGCGGGCGTGGAAGGCGGTGGTGCTGATCAACCTGGCCCTCGTCATCGGCGTGGTCTGGGGTTACGCGGTCTGGGGCCTGCGCGCGACCCGGCTCGAGCGCGAGCTGGCCGTGGCGCGCGCGGCGGCGCTGGCGGGCGTGGAGCGCGAGTGGATCGTCGAGGGCGTGGTGCGCGCGATCTTCCCCGAGCTCAACGTGCTCGTCATCACGCACGGCGACATCGCCGGCTACATGCCGGCGATGACCATGGGCTTCCGCACGGCATCCCCGAAGATTCAGGAGGCCGTTTCCGTGGGAGACGCGGTACGATTTACGTTACGGGGTGTACCGCCGACCATCGCGGTGACCGCGATCCACAAGATGGCCACCCGATGACAAACCAGAAAGCGAGGGCAGCCGTGCCGAGACTCGTGCTGTTTCTGCTCCTGGCCACGGTCCTGAGTGGCGCCGGGGCGGCAACGGGGGCGACGCTTTTCATCACCAACACCAAGTCCGAATCGGCCTCGATCATCGATACCGACACCTTCGAGGTCGTGGGCACGATCGCCCTCGGCCAGGGCAAGCCCAACCGGATCGTCTTCCATCCGGACGGCCGGACCGCGTGGGTCGTCTACGACAAGAGCCACGATCTGGGGGTGATCGACGCCGAGGCCCGCAAGCTCGTCAAGCGCGTGCGGATCGGGGGCAATCCCTACAACCTCGCCTTCACGCCGGACGGGCGCCATCTGCTCGTCCTCGACTGGTCGAGCGACACGAGCACCGACGAGGTCATCTTCTATGATCTCAAGGCGGAGAAGATCGACGGGCGGGTGGCCGTCTCGACCTGGCCCGCCCACGCGATCTTCTCCCGCGACGGCAAGTTGCTCTACGTCTCGGGCGAGACGGCGGGAGACGTGACGATGATCGACGTCGCCCAGCGGACGGTCGTGGGGCGGCTCGTCCACGGTGGGGGCGACGCGATGGGCCTGGCCCTCACGGCCGACGGCAAGACGCTCTACGCCGCCGCGGGCGAGAACAAGGCGATCCTCAAGATCGATACCGGCACCAACAAGGCCGTCGGCGAGATCCCATTGCCGGGAATCGTCCACGAGGCAACCCTGACCCTCGATGGCAAGTACCTCTACACAACTCTCCGCAAGATCAACAAAATCGCCGTGGTCAGGACCGCGGACGACAAGATCGTGGCGACCATCCCCCAGACGGGCTATCCCGACCTCGTGACCATGGAGCCGACGGGTCGCTGGGCGCTCGTCACCAACCGCTGGGCCGATCTCGTCAGCGTGATCGACCTCGCGTCGCATAACCAGGCGCGGGCGATCCCGGTCGGCAAGGCGCCGCACGGCATGGCCCTCCGCCCGCGATAGAACCGGGCGCCGCGGGGGCCACTTCGGATCAGAGGAGATGAGAAGGCGATGGCTTCCGGCGTGGGTGCTCGGTCTCGCGCTCTTGCCGTCGAGCGCCCTGCCCCACGCCGTCCTGGTCAAGGCGATTCCGGCTCAGCGCGCGGCCCTGGCGGAGTCGCCGACGCGCGTCGAGCTCTGGTTCAACGAGCGGCTCGAGCCCGCGTACTCACGCGCGTCGGTGATCAACGAGGTGGGCGCGCAGATCGATCTCCGCGATGTCGCCGTGTCCCCGGAGGATCCCAAGCGGCTCTCCCTCTCGCTGCCCCCCCTGGTGCCCGGACGCTACACGGTGAGATTTCGCGTCCTATCGGTCGACGGCCACGTCGTCGAGTCCAGCTTGACGTTCACGGTCAGGAGGCCGCGGTGACGGCGCGTCGCTCGCCTCATCGAGGGCAACAGCTTGCAATAGAGCACCGATCGTGATTTTGTTAAGCGCCATCACGAAGCGCCGCTGTGTCCTCCCGCTCCTGCTGGGACTCGCGGCGTTCCTGCTCGCATGCGCGAGCCTGCCTCACCTGCACATCGGCCCGGATTCGGGGTTCTGGAACGCGGACCACGACCTGTCTCTCATGGCGGCGTTCGGGACTCATGCGTGTCAGCCCGACTCCATGCCGGCCCTGTCCCTGGTGCTGGCACTCGCGGCGATGCTCGTGCTGGCTCATGTATGTCCCGCCAGCGCCCCGCTCCGCCGCTCCGCACCCCGGGGACCTCCCCTTCGCTAGCGCTCCTCCGCCGTCCCTCTAGCGCCCTCGGCTAGAGTTCGAGCCGTTCCGAATTCACACGGGAGGATCGCCATGCGTCCATGGGCCCTTGTCTTCGTCTTGCTGTGCGTCGTTCTGGCGCCCGCAGTCGCGACGGCGCAGGACGCAGCTGCGCTACGCAGGGAAATCGAGCAGCTACAGAAGCAGCTACAGTCGGTGACCGAGCGGCTGCAGCGCCTGGAAGCCCAGCCGCCGGCCGCGCCCGGGCTCTCGGCGATCGACCTGGCGCGGCCCCGGCAACCGTTTGGCCTCTATCAGCAGCGGGGGGCGGGCCAGCTCCTGTTCGACATCGGCATCGCCGGCGATTTCGTCGGCAACATCACCCAGAAGAACGTCGAGAAAGCTCAGGGCGGGACCTTCTCAGGCCACGATCCCTATGCGTCTGCGGTCGTGAGGATCGAAGCCGGAGAAGAAGCGCGGGGCGCCGACACCGGCGTGCACCTGGCCGAGGCCCACGTCACGTTGCTCACGCTCCCCTTCGGCACCCAGGCCAGGTTCGGCCAGGTGCGCAACCGCTTCGGTTATTCGAACGAGATCCACGAGCACGACTTGCCGTGGGTCGACCGCCCGAACGTGATGCGCAACTTCTTCGGCGCCGAAGGGTTGCATGAGAAGGGGATCGAAATGACGCTCGTCCCCAACCTGCCCTTCTACATCGAGGCGCTCGCCGGTGTCTTCAACGGGGACAACGAGACCGCCTTCGGCCGGACCTCCCTGCAGGCCCCGCTCGTCACCGGCCGGCTCCGCACGTTCCTCGAGCTGGGCAACGAGCACGCGGTCCAGCTCGGCGTGTCGGTCGCCAACGGCCAGACGCCGGAGCGGTTTCCCAGCACGATCCTGGGCTGGGAGGGCCGCTACAAGTATCGTCCGGAGGGCTGGCTCCATCCACGCCGACGGCGACGGGGTAATTGATTTTCTGCAGAGGAAACAGAAGAACCGCTGGGGCTGGTACCTGGGCGGCGAAGTGCAGCCGTGGCGCCGCTGGGCCGGCGGACTGCGGTTCGACTGGTCGCAGTACCCGGAGAATCCAGGCGCCGAGCGGTCGTTCGAGCCCTACATCAGCTTCTGGCCGTCCGAGTTCCTCCGCTTCCGGGCGGCGTACAAGCGCACGGACCGCACTCATCGCGACGGCTTCGACCTCAACGGCGGTAGCGCGCGGACCGTGGACGAGTTCCTCCTCCAGGCCTCGTTCATCCTCGGCGCCCATCCCGCCCATCCCTTCTAGGAGGCGACGACACATGCGACGGGCGATCCTGATACTTGGCGCTGCTCTCGCAGTCATCGGGCCGATGCTTCCGGCCGCCTCGGCGGCCGACAAGATCCACGTGGTGGCGACGATCCCCGACCTCAAGGCGCTCACCGAGGAGGTCGGCGGCAATCTCGCCGAGGTCGAATCGCTCGCCCGGGGCACGCAGAACGCCCACGAGATAGAGATCCGACCGAGTCTCATGCTGAAGCTCCGGCGCGCCGATTTGCTGGTGGAGAACGGCCTCGAGCTGGATTCGTGGGCCGAGGTCGCCGTCCAGGGAGCGAACAATTCGAAGATCGTCCGCGGCGCGCCGGGTCGCGTCGACGTGTCGCACGGCGTCCCGGTGCTGGACGTGCCTTCGACGCGGGTGGATCGCTCGATGGGCGACGTGCACCCACTCGGCAATCCGCACTACTCCCTCGATCCTGGGATGGCGCCGATCATCACGCAGAACATCGTCGACGGCCTGGCCCGATTTGCCCCCGAGCACCGCGCCACGTTCGAGAAGAACCGCCAGGCCTTCCTTGCTCGCCTGGACGAGGCGATGGCCCGCTGGACGCGAGCGCTGGAGCCGCTCAAGGGCGCCAGGGTCGTCGTGTATCATCCCCAGTGGATCTATATCCTGACCCGATTCGGGCTGAGCCAGGCGGCGACGCTCGAGGACCGGCCGGGGATCCCGGCGTCGCCCGGCCATCTGACGAAGGTCATCCGTCAGATGAAGGAGGAGCGGATCAAGGTGATCATCGTCGAGCCGTGGAATGACCTGAAGCTGGCGACCCGCGTGGCCGAAGAGGCCGGCGCCAAGGCCGTGGTGCTCGCGTCCATGGTGGGCGGAGTGAAAGGCGCCGACTCGTACATCGGGGCCATCGACCACAACGTCAACGCGCTGGTCATGGCGATGAAGTGATGCGGTGGACAAAGATGCTCGACGCCCTCGCCCAGGCGCCGCGCTAGCGGCCGAAGAGCGCTCGCGTGCTCGGCGATCTGCTGGCCCTTCTGTGGGCGCCGTTCCTCATGTGTCTGGTCCTCACCGGCATCCACGCCTACCTCGGCGTCCACGTGCTGGCCCGCGAGGTCGTCTTCGTGGATATCGCGCTCGCCCAGATCGCCGCCCTGGGCGCGACGGCGGCGTTCCTGCTCGGCCATGAGACCGACACGTGGGAATCGTACGCCATGGGGCTCTCCGCCACGCTGCTCGGCGCGCTCGTCCTCGCGCTGACGCGGAGCCGGCGCCGGCACGTCTCGCAGGAGGCGGTGATCGGCGTCGTCTACGCCGTCTCGGCGGCGGCGGCGGTCCTGGTGGCGGACCGAGCCCCGCACGGCGCGGAGCAGGTGCGAACGATGCTCGTCGGCAACCTCCTCGCGGTGCGGCCCCCTGAGGTCGCGAAGGTCGCGATCCTGTACGCGTCGATCGGGCTCTTCCACTGGCTCTGCCGCCGCCCGTTCTTCTTGATCTCGACCAATCCGGAC
The DNA here is from genome assembly GCA_003221635.1 of Candidatus Rokuibacteriota bacterium. Classification (GTDB taxonomy): domain Bacteria; phylum Methylomirabilota; class Methylomirabilia; order Rokubacteriales; family CSP1-6; genus AR31. The sequence goes on from QHSR01000178.1 coordinate 11,749, forward strand.
GCGGCATACCGGGACGGCTGGCGAGTCCGGCTGTGGGACTTCCTCTTCTACGGGTCGTTCGGCGTCGTCGTGACCAGCTCGGTCCGGATCGCCGGCGTGCTGCTCGTGTTCTCGTATCTGATCGTCCCGGCGCTCGCCGGCATCCTGCTCGGTCGGACCGTGGCGCAGAAGCTCATCATCGGGTGGGCCTTCGGCACGCTGGTCAGCGTCATCGGGATGGCCGCGTCGGCGGTCTTCGACCTCCCGACTGGAGCGACGGTGGTGTGCGCGTTCGGGCTCATGCTGATCGTGCTCTGGGTCGCCTTCCAGGCGGTCAGGCCGGCATCGGGGCGCCTCACGCCCTTGGCTTGACCGGGCGCCCCGTGCGCGCCATCCTCGTCCTCGCGACACTGCTCGCCGGCTGCGCGAGCTTGCCGCCGTCGACGCCGATCGACGGCCCCGCGAGCCTCGCGGGAATGTGGCGCGGCAGGATGTCAGGGCCTCTGGGCAATGCGCCGGTCATCCTGACGATCCAGGACGACGGCTCCTATCACGGAATTCTCTACGTCGAGCCGACGTACAAGGAGGTCGGAGGTGCGATCATCGTGATCCGCCCGACTCAAGCCCGATACGACGGCACCAACGGGAACGGTCGGGTCACGCTCCACGAGGAAGGCAACCGGCGCGTGCTGCGGTTCGTCAACGACGGCGGTGGCGGTGGTGCCCAGCTCACCCCGGCGCAATAGCGCGCGCTGGACCATGCTCGCCGGCGCCGCCGGCTTCCTGGCCCTGGCGCTGGCCGCGATAGCCCTCCCGTCGGTCCCGGGCGACCCGGCCGTTCGAGAGTGGCTGCTCGCGCGCGCGACACCGCCGGTCGTCGCGGCGCTACGTGTGATCAATTACGCCGGAAGCTGGCAGCTGCTCATTCCCGCGACGCTTCTGCTCCTCGTCGTTTTCCCGCGAGCCCGAGAGCGCTGGTGGGTCTGGATCGGGTTGATGCTCGCCGCGCCCGCCGCCGAAGGGCTCCTGAAGATTCTGATCGGACGCGCGCGGCCCGAGGATCCCTCGATGGGCTTCCCGAGCGGCCACGCCACTGCGGCAGCGGCGTTCTCCGGTGCCGTCTTCTACCTCGCGGCATCGCTCTCGCCGCCGGCGCGCATCCTCGTGCGGGCCGGCGCCGTCCTCACGATCGTGCTCGTCGCCCTGGCGCGCGTCATTCTGCGCGCCCACTGGCCGGCCGACACCCTCGCCGGAATCGGCCTCGGGATCGCCTTCGCTTCCGCTGCTGCGCTGCTGGCGGAGCCCGCAGGGTCGGCGGAGATCGCGGGGGGCGGGAGGTAGGGATCGACAAAGACCCGTTCCCGACACGCGGCGACGGGCGTCCGCGCGCCCGGAGGGAGCCCAGCCGCCGCGGGGTAGCGCACGCGTGCCGCGTGGTCCGGTCGACCCCTACCTCCCGCCCCCCGCGATCTCCGCCGACCCTGCGGGCATTTCTGCGTGGCTTCGTGCGTAGAGACTCTTCCTACTTCACGAAGTGGTCGCGCGCGAGCGGGGGGCGGACGTCGGCGCCCGAGAAGAGCAACGTCACGATGATCTCGACCGAGGCGTTGCCGCCGAGCCCCTGGCAGCCGATCGCCGCGCGCGTCGGCTTGCCCCGCTCACTGAACAGCTCCACGAGAAGATCCGCCGCCCCGTTGATCACGCGCGGCTGATCGCCGAAGCCGGGCGCGGAGTTCACGAAGCCGAGCAGGTGCACGATCTGCTGCACACGGTCCAGATCCCCGAGGGCGTACTTGACGGCCGCCAGCGTCATCACCGCGGCGTGGCGAGCAGCATCGTAGCCCTGCGCCAGCGTGAGGTCCTTGCCGACGACGCCGGGTAGGTAAGGCTGCCCGCCCTTTCTCGGCGTCGTCCCCGACAGATAGAGCAAGTTCTGCACCGGGAAGTGGGAGATGTAGTGCGCTCCCGACGAGTTCGTTCGGTACAGATCCTCCAGACTCGGCAGCTCCAGTCCGAGCTTCTCGAGCTTCGCCTCGACATTCATGCCCGCCTCCTCATCGGCCCCCGAGGGCGTCGTAGCTGAGGCGCGCCATGCGGCCGATCAGCTGATAGGCGGCGGCAAAGCCCGGCGTGCCGTCCGCGAGCGCCTCGGGCACGCGCACCGTATAGGCCGTCAGGACGCACAGCGGGCGGGCGGCCTTGAAGATGATCCCGGCGTCGTTGTAGCAACGGTGCCCGGTGCCGGTCTTGTGAGCCACCTTCGTGCCGAGCGGCAGGAGCGACGGTAGCCGCGTCTTCAGCCTCTGCCAGGAGAGGATGTCGAGACCCAGGCGGCAAAGCGCCGGGGTGCACTGAAGGCGCGCGGCCACCGCCGGGTCGTCGGTTCCTTTCAAGATGAGCTCGAGCAGGAGCCCCTGGTCGTTGGGCGTCGTCGTGGTGACCCGTTCGAGCGAGTTGTCGGGCCCGACCTTCGGCGGAATCCCGTAGCGGTGGACCGTTCCGGTCAGCCCGACCGATTCGGTGTAGCGCTGGACGTTCTCCAACCCCACCAGCTCGACGACGGTGCCCGTGCACGTGTTGTCGCTGACGATGATCATCATCACCATGGCGTCCCGCAGGGTGATCCAGAACCCCGGCGTCAGGTGCTGGAACGTGCCGGAGTCGTTGTCCTGGTACCGGGCGTCGATGGTCACCTTCTGATCGAGCGCGAGCTTGCCGGCGTGAACGGCCGCCAGCGCCGCCATCATGATCGAGATCTTGCGGGTGCTGGCCGACGGGACGGGGACGTCGCCGAGCCGATCGGCGGTCGCGCCCGTGGCGAGATCTTTCAGATACCAGCTGGCCTGGAAATCCGCCGCGTCGCACAGCTCGTTGAGACGCTTCACGAGGTCACGCATCGACTGGCTCCTTTCGTTCCCTTCCGCACCATACCTCGGACCGGCCCCTCATGAAAGGGCCCAACTGGAGCCCCGCAACGGGGCGGTAGACGGCTTGACGGCCGCCCCCGCCCACGGGAGAGTAGCGCAGCATGGCGACCGAGCTGATCCGCGACACGACGATCGTCACCGCCGACGACGCCGGCTCGATGCTCTATGACGCGGCGCTGGTCGTCCGCGACCGCCGCATCGCTGCGCTCGGGCCGACGCCCGAGCTGCTCAGGCGCTTTCCGGACGCGGAGCGAGTCGATGGCCGTCCCGAGCTCCCCCGCCCGCCTGGCCTCGACGTCGGCACGCGGTAGACTATCCAGCGGGGTTCGAGAGATGCGTATCGCGACCT
>QHSR01000027.1 GCA_003221635.1 Candidatus Rokuibacteriota bacterium
TGCCCGGGCTTGAGGGCGTCGACCTTGATGGAGGGGTGGAGGTTGACCTTCACCTTGCGGCCCTGGGAGAGGATGGTGACGGTGCTGTCCTCGTTGGCGGCCAGGTAGACGCCGTAGGTCGAGGGCGGCGCGCAGAGCTTGTCGACCTCTTCCTTGAGCGCCGTGATCTGCTCGCGCGCCTCGTGCAAGACATTCACGAGGAGCTCGTTCTGATTGAACGCCTGCACGAGCTGCCGGTTCGCCTCGCGCAGCTTGTCCTCGAGGGCCGGGGAATCGTTCCCGTCGAGGTCTGGGTCGAGCGTGGCGGATCGCCATTTCATGGCTATGACCTCCGGACTCTGCGGTGCACCCATGCGCACCAGGGGCGGTTCGTTTCGGCATTGGCATCGCCCGCTGAGCTCCAAGCGGTCCGGTCGACGCTCGCCTTCGCGTCCTCGGCGCCCTCACACGCGGGTCGGTGTTCGTCACACCAGCAGACCGTCAGAATCTCCCGAAGGGGATCACGCTCACGGTCGCAGCCAGGACAGTAGGATGAGGCGAGGTTGGGCGTGTCGACGAGCTCGCTACTCATGGCCGCCTCAGCTCCAGGGAGGCCCGATCGTGCCGTCAGCGTCCGCCGGGCGCACGAGAGCGCACAGCGGGAGCCACACTGACTCGGCGCACGTGAGGCAGTAGCACTGCAGTTCCTCGGTGCTGTGGCCTTGCACCATCAGTCGCCGGCCACACCGCGCGTGGTGAAGGCTGCCGTCGAGTAGCCGATACACGGTCGCAATCTCAGCGGAGACCGGGAGTGCCATTGCCGTCCCCCCTTCTTACAGCGACCCTCGACGTCGTTGCCGAAGCGCCGGTTACCCTGCCGCGGGCCTTCAGAATCGCCGTTCCCTCCATGATGGTCTGAAGTCTAGCTTTTGTGGATGAAACGGGAATCAGGCAAACGCTGCTAACTGAGGCTGGTAAATCCCTGCTGGCGGGCTCCGAAAATCCGATTCATATTCCGGAAATTCTGGCGTGGGCGACATCCGTGTGCATGAGACCGACGAGGCCGTAGCGTGCGCAGAGTTCGTGATAAGCGGCGCCTTCTCGGATGACTCTGGACGCATCGGTTTGATATATTCGGCAGGCCGACGCGGGCAGTCCCAAACGGCGCGTAGACGGTAAAGACGGCAAGGGGAATCTGAAGTGTAGGCTTTGGATAAGATGCCCTCTGCCGCACAGAGAGGCATGAGGCGTGGAGACGGCGTGACCGTCGTGAGGAGCGCCGCTGTCACGATTCGGAGATGAGCCCCTGACGCGTCGCCTCACTCTCGTTTTCTGGATCGCGCTGGTGGTCCTGGCCGCGAAGGACACTGGAGCAGGTGGCTCGGAGAGGGGAGATCTGCTGGGCTTTCTAGCAGTGGCTCCGGGCATCGCACACGCGACCTTCCAGATGCGCCCGGACGACGCTGAGCCGTTTTCGGGCCACGCCTTCAAAATTGATCTCGATGTGGCAGAACTCCGTCTCGTCCCCGCTGGGGGTCCGTCATCGCGGCGCACGGTAGAGGAGATTGTCGCGCCCTACCCTGCTGTCGTCGCCATCAATGCCAGCTTTTTCGACAAAGAAGACCGGGCCATGGGCCTCGCGGTCGACGACGGACGCCTCCTAGGCAGTGGCAAGCGGCAGAGCTGGGGTGCCCTCGTGGTCGACGGCAAGAAGGCGCGGATCACGATAGGCGCCGAAATCAACGACCATCTCGCGCATCGCCTCATCGTCCAAGGAATCCCTCGTCTCGTCGTCGCGGGTAAAGTCCAGGGTCTAAAGCCGCAGCTCGCCGCGCGGACCGCCGTGTGCGCCGAGGGGAGCGTCGTCATCTTCGTCGTGTCGACGAAGGCCGAGACCACAGCCTTCGCGCGCTTCCTGGCCGACCCGTCCGAAAAAGGAGGGGTCGGATGCGTGGATGCCCTCAACCTCGACGGGGGCCCGTCGACACAGCTTGCGGTCAAGCTTCCCGCACTGAAGCTATCGCTGCTCGGCCGATGGGGGGTGCCGAACGCGCTCGTCGTTGTTCCCGGCAAGAAGTAGGCCGGCGCTGCCCTGAGAGACAGCGTGGGCAGCTTTTGCCGCGGATCATCGTCGTCTCCTTGGTCCCAGAGTGGCTGCACAGGTGTTCTGAGCCGTCTCGACGGACATGTCGTCTTCCTGCTGAAAGGCGTTTTGATATACAGTGACGTCGTCGAGCGCGGGATCAGGAGAGGCTCGTTGGGATTGGTAATCGGCAGGTCGCGGGTTCACGTCCCGCCGCCGGCTCCAGTTGTCCCACCTCCCTGCTCTAACCCCGGTGAGAGGTGGTCCATGCACGGAATCGGTCGGCGTGAAGAGATCCGGGTTCCCGGAATGCCCGAGCCCATCAGCCACTTCACCAATGTCGTCCGCGCGGGGCGGCTCGTGTTCGTCTCGGGCTGCGTCGCGTCGGACGAGCGGGGGCGCACGATCGGCGGCACCGACGCGACCGCCCAGGCCCGCCAGGTTCACGAGAATCTGAAGCGTTGTCTCGCGGCCGCCGGCGCGACGTTCGCCGACGTGTGCAAGGTCACCGTGTTTCTCAAGAACATCGCAAGGAGTACTTCGGGTCCCACCGTCCTGCGAGCACGCTCGTCGAGATCTCGCGGCTGGTCCGGGACGATCTGCTCGTCGAGATCGAGGCCGTCGCCGTCCTGCCCGAGTGAGCGGTGGCCGACCCCGAGTCCCTGTGCGATCACGCCCACGCATGGGCGAGGCAGGGCCGATACCACGAGGCTGAGGCGGCGTACCGCGAGGCCGTCCGGCTGGACCCGGGCCGACTGAAGGCCTACCTCGGGCTCGGACTGGTCCTGCGCCGCCAGCGACGGTCGGTGGAAGCGGAGGCGGTCTTCAAGCACGCGATCCTCCTCCAGCCCAGTGGTGTCTCGGCCTACATGGAGCTGGGGGGAGCGCTCTTCGAGCAGGCGCGATATCCCGAAGCGGCCGCGGCGTTCCGCGAGGCGATCCGGCTGCGGCCCGACTTCGTGCAGGCGCACGTGAGCCTGGGCCTGGCGCTGGCTCGTCACGGGGGCTACGCCGACGCCGAATCCGTGCTGCGCCAGGCGCTCCTCCTCAACCCGAACGACGCGACGGCCCGCGCCAATCTCGCGACCGTGTTGCGCCGCCAGCGCAAGGTCGCGGCCGCCGAGGCCGTGCATCGCGACGCGCTGGCGCGCGATCTCGCGCCGGCCGCCGTGCGGCGCGATCTCGCCGACACCCTGTACGAGCAGGCGCGCTATGGCGAGGCGGCAGCGGCGTACGGCGAGGCGCTCGCGCTCGCACCGAACGACGCGAAGGCGCTCCGGGGGCTCGGCCTGGCCCTCGAGCGGCAGGGCCGGCTGCGCGAGGCCGCCGAGGCCTATCGCGACGCGATCCGGCTTCGACCAGAGGACGCCAGCCTGCGCGAGCGTCTCGGCGTCGTGCTGAGGCGGCGGCACCGGGACGCCGAGGCCGCCGCGGCCTTCCGCGACATGCTCCGGCTCAGTCCCGGCGACGCGCGGGGGCATCATCACCTGGCCGTGACGCTCGAGCGACTGGGCCGCTACGGCGAGGCGGTGGCGGCATTCCGCGAGGCGATCCGGCTGCGCCCGACGTATCTTCACGCGCACCTCGGGTTGGCGGCGACGCTGCGACGTCTGGGCAAGTGGGCGGAGGAGGCCGGGGCGTACGCCGACGCCCTCCGGGTCCGTCCCGACGACGCCGATCTGCACGCCGGGCGGGGACTGGCGCTCGGCGCCCTCGGCGACTACGCCGAGGCGGCCGTGGCGTTCCGGCGCGCGCTGTCGCTGAGGCCGAACGACGCCGACCTCCACTACGAGCTTGCGGTCGCGCTCGGACGGCGGGGCGGGCACGCAGAGGCGGAGATCGCGCTGCGCGCCGCGGTCCGGCTCCGTCCCGACTCGGTGAAGGCCCGCGCGAACCTCGCGCTCTGCCTGGGTCGCCAGAGCAAGCACGTCGAGGCCGAGGCGGCGTATCGCGAGGCGCTCCGATCACGGCCGAACCATCCGGTGCTCCACCGCGGACTCGGCGTCGCGCTCTACTGGCAGGGTCTGTATGCGGAGGCCGAGACCGCGTTCCGCGAGGCCGTCGCGCTCAAGCCGGACTATGCGCGCGCACACAGCGACCTCGGCGAGATACTGGCCGAGCAGCACCGCTACGGTGAGTCGGAGACGGCATACCGCGCCGTCATCCGGAGCACCCCGGAGTCCGCGGCCGGCCACAGGGCGCTCGGCGGGGTCTTGTTGGCGCAGCGCCGCTACGCCGAGGCGGCGACGGCTTGCCGCGAGGCGATTCGGCTCAACTTCGACGAGGCGCACGCGCACCTCGATTTGTGGGATGCCCTCGACGCGCTCGGGAGGTACGGCGAGCTGGAGGCGGCGGCGCGCGCGGTTATCGAGCGGAAGCCCGATCACGCCGACGCCCACGCGCGTCTCGGGCGCGCACTGTTCGCTCAGGGACGCTACGGCGAGGCGGCGAGCGCCTACCGGACCGCCGTCGACCTTCATCCCGAGATCGCCCGGTTTCGCGACGGGCTCGCGGCGGCGCTAGGGAAGACGCAGTAGCTGCCGGAACTCCTCGAGGTCGCCCTGCGGGGCATCGGGGCGCTGCCGCAACTGCTCGTGGACGTGCGCGGGGCTCTCGTCGATCGCGCGACTGGCGCGGGCGACGATCTTGACGAACCGCTTCGCCTCCTTCTCCGCCTTGGCGGTCGCGACCGAGCCGGCGACCCGTCCGGCGAAGGCGAAGAAGCTGCTGTCGAGCTTCACGAACCCGGTCACGGCGGGCGAGATGAGACTGCGGTGGTTCCCGGTAGGATCGACGCCGTACTCGATGACGACCACCGCCTGCCCGTGGATGCTCGGGAGGAACGCCGACTGGTAATGGCCGCGCGCGTACACGACGCGCGTGCCGCTCGCCGCGTACACGACCGAGAACCGCCCTACCACACCCCAGCCGTCGTCGAGCCAGAGGCCGCCCGCGCCCCGCCAGATGCGATACCGGGCGAGCCGTAGCGCCCGAGTGACGTGCGTCGCGAGCTCCGGGTGATCCAGCAGGAATTCGAAGACGTCGCGGCGCGCGACGAACGGCTCGCCCGAGGCCCGGGCGCTCACCGAGGCGCCCTCCGCAACTTCCTGGAGCCTGGCACGCTCGGCGGGTGGGATCTCGGTGGGCAGCGTGGCGGCGGGCCTGGCCGCGAGGGAGCTCGACGCGAGCAAAACGACCGCGGTGCCGGTCACGGCCCATGCGGACCACGCACGATGCCTGGACAACACGACCGGCTCATTATAACCTCTCGGCACTACTCACAGGATTCGGCCCCGAACGTACGACGCCCCCACCGGGGGCGGGGGGCAGCATGTACCAGTATCTCTACGCGATCGCCGACCGGCTCCCGGCGGCGTGGCGCCCTCCAGACGCGAGCGTCGGAGGTCCCGTCGTGCTCCGGCGCCTGAGCGATCTGGTGGTTCTCGCGAGCTCCCTCGATCTCATGCCGGAGGCCAACGCCCGGACGCTGGCCGTCCACCACGAGGTCGTCGCCACGACGCTCGACGCCGCAGCGGTGGTGCCGTTCAGGTTTGGCACCGTTGTGGCCACGGCGGACGTCGACGCCTGGCTCGACGCGCACGCGCAGCTCGTCCGCGCGACGCTCGGTCAGCTTCGGGGCTGCGTCGAGATGAACGTCAAGCTCCTGCGTCTGCACTGCGGGCACTCGATCGAGCGGACCTGCCGCGAGTGCGCCGACGGCGCGCCGGGCGTCGTCCAGCTCCGGGAGCTGGCCGAGCGGCTCGTGACGCAGGCAGGAATCGAGCGCTGGCGTTACCGGTCGCCGGGCGGCGGCAGCAACGTCGCGGGGTCGGTCGCCTTTCTCGTCCCGCGGGCCGAGATCGACAGCTTCCTCACCCGTATCGCGCCGATCGCGTCGCGCGCCGCCGGGATCGCCGTCGTCCCGACCGGGCCATGGCCGCCCTATTCGTTCGTCCCGAACTTCGACCGCTTCCCCCTCGCCCGGCTCTCGCAGCCGGGTCCGCTCCCGGGGCGCCTGGTGTGCTGAACGCGTTGTTCCGACGCCTCGCTTTGCCTGTGTCCTGCCTGCCTTGTCCAGCGTGGCGTTGTGGGATAGGCTTGGCGCCACTCGCGGCCGGGCGAACCGTCCGCGAGGCGAGCCGATGACAGGAGGGCCCATGCAGCGACTCCAGCGCGCCGCCGTCGAGGGGCTCATGGATGGGCGCCCCGGCACGACGCTCGAGGCGGCACTCGAGGTGTTCGAGGTCTTCGCCAGCGGGTCGCTCACGGACGAGGTCTACATTCTGGACGACGTCGCCGGCAAGCGCATCGCGATTGCCCCGACAGCGCTCAAAGACAAGTACCGGCGGGGGTGAGCCATGGCCATCGTCTACATTTCGCATCAGATGGGAGCAGGCGGCCCGGAGATCGGCATGGCACTGGCGCAGCGGCTCGGGTATCGCTACGTCAACCAGGAGCTTCTCCTCGACGCCGCGCGCCGCTATGGGCTCGCGGAGGACAAGCTCTCGCACCTCGACGAGTCGAAGCCGACGCTGTTCGAGCGCTTCGACACAGAGACGCGCCACCACATCACCGTCCTGCAGACGACCTGCCTCGAGTTCGCGGAAGACGACAACGCCGTGCTGATGCGCGGTGGCGGCCAGTGGCTGCTCCGCGGCGTGCCGCACGTGCTCAGGATCCGGATCATCGCGCCGTTCGAGCACCGCGTGAAGCAGTGGATCAAGCGCACCACCGAGATGACGGGCGAGACGCCGAACCAGCGCGCGGCCGCCGACCTCGTGCGCCGAGATGACGCCGAGAAATCCGGGCGGATGCGGTACCTCTACGAGGTGGACATCGCGGATCCCACGCTCTACGAGCTGGTCGTCAACACCGAAAAGCTGAAGTACGAGGCCGTGGTCGCGGTCGCCGAGGCGCTGGTTCGCCGTCCCGAGATGGCGACGACCGAGGTCGGCCGCCAGATGGTCGTGTCGCGGGCGCTGGCATCACGCGTCCAGGTGGCGCTCGCGACCCACCCGGAGACGCGCCGCTACCGCATCACCGTCGAGGCCCATGGCGGCGTCGTGACGCTGGAGGGCACGGCGGCTCTCGAGCGCGCGGTCGAGGTCGCGCGCAAGGTGCCCGGCGTGCGAGAGGTCAAGACCCAGCAGGTCGAGATCCCGCCGATCCCGCCGTTCGTGGCTTGATTGGCATCGGCGGGAGCGGCCTCAGCGGTCCTGGGGAGACGGCTGGCGCTCGGGCGCTAGGCGATCGGGCGCTTCGGCGACGCGCAGCTGCACCACGCGGCGCTCACGATTGCGGACGATCTCGAGCTTGACCGTCTTGCCCACTTCCGCGTCCGCCGAGAGCCGCTGTAGCTGACGGTAGTCGTCGACCGCGGTACCCTCGAACGACACGACGACGTCGTTCTTCTGAAGACCCGCCGCCGCGGCGGGACCTCCCGGATACACGCGCGCGACGACCGCCCCGCGCGCGTCGCGCAGCCCGAAGGACTGCACGAGCTCGCGGGTCAAGGGCTCCATCGCGATACCGATCCAGCCCCGAGTCACCTTACCGCGGTCGATCAGCTGTCCCGTGACGCGCTTGACCATGTTTGCCGGAATGGCGAAGCCGATACCCTGGCCGGTGGCCACGATGGCCGTGTTGATGCCGATGATCTCGCCGCGAAGATTCACGAGGGGACCGCCCGAGTTGCCCGGATTGATCGACGCGTCGGTCTGGATGAAGTTCTCGTAAGTGGCGATGCCGACGTCGGCGCGCCCGGTCGCGCTCACGACGCCGACCGTCACGGTCTGGTCGAGCCCGAAGGGGTTGCCGATCGCGATGGCCCACTCGCCGACGCGGAGCGTGTCGGAGTCTCCGAGCGTCGCCACCGCCAGATCGACGTCCGGCTCGAACCGGATCACGGCCAGGTCGGTCTTGACGTCGATGCCGACGATCCGTCCCCGGTACTCTTGCTTCGAGGACAAGCGGACGGTCACGCCGTCGGCGCCCCGGACCACATGGTGATTCGTCAGGACGTACCCGCGCTTGTCGATGATCACGCCGGAGCCGAGTCCGGGCTGGTGGAACTCCTCTCGACGCCCGGGCCCGCGCGAGCCGAAGAACTGGTCGAAAAAGTCCTTGAGAAGCGGGTCCTCAGCGAACGGCCCCGGCACCACGGGCGGCCGCCGCAGCTTCGCCACTTGCACGGTGCCGATGTGAACGACCGCCGGTCGGACGCGCTCGGCGACCCGGACGAACGCTGATTGCAGCGCGTCGGCGGGGCTCGGCGGCGGCCCGGAGACCGACTGGGCCAGCGGTGACCTCGAGAACACCAGAGCGTGGAGCCAGAAGCCTGCGCCAAGAAAGGTAAAAAGCACCGAGGCCACCAGGGCGGCGCGGACAGTTCTAGGCACGATGGGGGCCGCCTCGACACTCGGATCGCCGATCTCGCCGGATAGCGAGGGGGATCGTACTCGCGCGGGTCCGCGGTGTCAAGGAAACTATTGCAATCCTACGCATTTTCCTTGACGCCCCTCTTTCCGAAAAGAGACAATGCAATTAATTTCAACAGGTGTGCCGGCCATCGAATGAAGCACGGTAGCCTCCGCAGGTCGCTCAGCCTGATCCTCGTGGTGTCCCTGCTGGCGCCCGGTCTGGGATCCGCTCAGCCCCCGGCCGGAGCCCCGGGGCCCCAGCCACCGGGGGACTCGACTCGTGCTGCCCCGCCCCCGGCGCCCGCTCCGGTACGAGGCACGATACCGGGCCCGGACTATCGTCTGGGTCCGGGGGACGTGCTGGACGTGCAGATCGCGGGCCGCCTCGAGGTGATCCGGCAGCAGGTCGTCATCGATCTCGAGGGCGCGATCAACGTGCCTCCCCTCGGGGCTGTTCCCCTCGCGGGTCTGACGTTGCTCGAGGCCCATCGGCGCGTTGCGCAGCGGGCGCGCGAGATGTTCCGGTTCGCTGAGGCGACGGTCACGGTCATGACCCCGAGGACGTTCGAGATCGTCGTGTCGGGCGAGGTCGAACGCCCGGGGACGCTCCCGGCCACGGCGCTGCGCCGCTTGCACGACGTCATCCTCGACGCGGGGGGGATCACTGCGCGTGGGAGCACTCGGCATGTGCTCGTGACGCGTCGGGGCGTCGAGAGCGAAATCGATCTGCTCGCGTTCCAGCTTCGCGGGGACCTGACCCAGAACCCGTTGATGGAAGAGGGTCTCAAGATCCACGTCCCGGCCCGAACCGGATCCGTCACGCTCATGGGCGCGGTTCGCCGGCCCGGGGAGTACGAGCTCGGCGCGACGCCGTCGCTACGCGCGCTCCTGGAGCTGGTGGGCGGCGTGAGCCAGGCGGCGGCCGACGGCGATGCGCGGCTGACGCGCGTCGGCGCCGATGGCCGCAAGGAGACGGTCCCGCTCGACATGCGCGCGGCGCTGAAGCCTCCCGCGGACGTCAGCCTGCAGCCGGGAGACGCGATCTTCGTGCCGCCGAACTCCGTGCTCCAGGACCTCGTCGAGGTTCGTGGGGCTTTCAACGGAACGCCCGAGAGCACCAAGTCGACGGTCGGCGGCAAGGCGACGATCCTCCAGCGTCTCGAGCTGGCGCAGGGCGAGCGGATCCGTGACGTCGTGGTCAAGGTGGGTGGCGCATCGGTGTATGCCGACCTGCGTCTGGCGCTGGTGGAGCGCAACGGCGTCACCGGGCCACGGCAGCGGATCCCGATCGATCTCCACCGGCTGCTCGTCGAGAAGGACGAGACGCCCAACATCACGCTCCAGAACGGTGACGTCGTCATCCTGCCCGTCGTCGAGGACCGGGTATTCATCCTCGGCGAGGTCAAGATCCCGGGCGCCCAGGATTTCCGGCCGGACCTGACACCGCGCGAGTACGTCGCGCTGGCCGGCGGGGCCACGAACCGGGGGAGGCTCGATAACTCCGTGGTGACCTTCCGAAACGGAAGGACCTACGCGATGGCCGACGCGCCGCCGCTCGAGCCCGGCGCCGTCGTGACGGTGCCCGAGGTCGCGGTCAAGTGGTGGCAAGACTACCTGACGATCATGTCGACGATCGCGACCCTGGCCACGGCCTACACCGGCCTCTACTTCATCTTCCGCGGGCGGACCAACTGACCGATGTACGAAGCGTACTGGGAGCTCAGCGAAGCGCCGTTCGACAATTCGCCGAACCCGAAATTCTTCTACCTGTCGCCCGAGCACGAGGAAGCGCTGGTGCGCCTCGTATACACGGTGCGGCACCGCAAGGGCTGCGGGATGCTGACGGGAGAGTACGGCTGCGGCAAGACCACGCTGTCGCGGGCCCTCATCCAGCGGCTCGAGGCCGAGCGCTACGAGATCGGCCTCCTGACCAACCCGAGCTGGACCGCCGTCGACTTGTTGCGCGAGGTCCTCTACCAGCTCGGCGTCGAGACCGCGGAGACGCGCAAGCCCGAGCTGCTGCATCTCCTGAACGACCTGTTCTTCCGGAACTTCCAGGCGGGTCGGGACAGCGTGGTGATCATCGACGAAGCGCAGCTCATCGAGGACGACGCGGTCTTCGAGGAGCTGCGACTGCTCATGAACTTCCAGACCGACGAGCGGTTCCTGGTGACGCTCCTGCTCATCGGCTCGCCGGAGCTCGCCGTGAAGGTCCGGCGGCTCAAGCACCTGGATCAGCGGATCACCCTCCGCTACCACCTCAATACCCTCGACTACACGCACACGGCGAACTACATCGGCCACCGGTTGCGCATGGCCGGTCAGTCCAACCAGCTCTTCACCGAAGAGGCGATCAAGCTCATCTTCGACTTCACGCGAGGGACGCCGCGCGAGATCAACAACCTGTGCGACGTCGCCTTGCTGGTCGGGTACTCGAAGCGCGTCAAGGAGATCGGCGAGAAGATCATCGCCGAGGTGATCAAGGACATGGTGGGGATCGCCTGATGGTGCGCATGAGCGACGTCGTGCGCGGCATCGTCCGCGAGAAGCCGGCGGACGCGGCCAAGGAGCCAACGGCTCCCGAGACGCCGCCGGCGCCGCCGCGAGCGCCTCCGGCCGCGGCGTCCCGGCCCACGCCGCCGCCCCGCGTCGAGACGCCGCGCGACGTCGAGCCGGCGGCGAGCCTCGACGCGTTGCCGGTCGAGCCCTCATTCTCCGAGCCGCCCACCGAGAGCGCGGAGCCGCTCTTCGCCGAGCTCCAGCTTTTCCTGGCGCGCGTCCGCGAGATCCTCCGCACCGGCGACGCGTTCCCGTGGGCCGAGCTGGAGCATCTCATCGAGCGCTGCGTGGTGTCGCTGGAACGCTCGGGTGAGCTCTTCTGGGTCGCCAACAACTCGGTCGCGCTCGCCGGCGTGGACTACCTGGCCTGTCACCAGAGCAGGGTCGCGGCGCTCGCGATCGCCATCGCCGCGAGTGTCGGGTACGATCGGCCCCGCCGGGCGCAGCTCGGCATGGCCGGCTGCCTGATCGACGTCGGGCTCTGGCAGCTGCCCGACGGCCTGCTGCGCCGGCTCGACGCGCTGTCCCCGGAGGAGCAGGCGCTCTACCGCTCGCACCCGCGCTTGTCGGTCGAGTGCATCCGGCGCTGGTCCCCGCAGCGCGAGGGCCTCGTCGAGGCAGTGCTCCAGCACCACGAGCGCGAGCTGGGGCAGGGCTTTCCGCAGGGGCTCCACGGATCCGCCGTGAACCAGGACGCCAAGATCCTCGGCCTGGTCGACACGTACACGGGACTCACGATGCCGCCGCCGCCGCGGTCGCGGCTCCGACCGCACGAGGCGATCCGCGAGATCGTGCGCACCAAGCACGAGTCCTTTCCGTCCTCCCTGGTCAAGGCGCTCCTTTCGGAGATCTCCGTCTTCCCACCGGGCACCCTCGTGCGCCTGAACACGGGCGAGGTCGGCCGGGTGACCGCGGTGAACCGCAACCATCCGTTGCGCCCGCGCGTCGAGATCGTCGCCGACGGCAAGGGCCAGCGCCTGGCGTCGCCGAAGACGATGGACCTCTCCGAAGCGCCGTTCCTCTACATCACGGGCGCCGTCGCGGAGGGCGGCCGGTGAGAGCTCTCACGCGTCGGGCGGTCACCGACGCGGGCGAGCTCGCCCGCGTGGTCGCGGAGTGCGCCGCCCAGCTCGAGCCCGGGCTTGTGCCCGCACAGAGGGTGGTCGGCGCCGGCGAGGTCGCGGTCGACCTCGCGTGCACGGATGCGTGCGGTCGTCTCGTCCTCGTCGTGTGCGACGTCGTGGCCGGGCCCGAGACCGTGCTGCGCGCCGTCGAGGCCGCCGTGTGGTGGGGGGACCACGCCGCGCTCCGCGCGAGCGTGTTTTCCGATGCCGCGCTCGATCGCGACGCCCCGCCCCGCGCGCTGATCGTGGCGTCGCGGTTCAGCGACCGTGCCCTGCGCCTGCTTCGGGCCCTGGGACCCTCGGCGCCCGACGCGGTCGAGTGCGGCCTCTTCCAGGACGCGGACGGACCCGCCATCTACCTCGATCGCCTCGACCCGTCGACGGGCGCCGGCGTCCCGCGCCCGGCCGCCGTGGACGAGACGCCGGCGGCAGCAGCGCCGCGCGCCCAGTCGAAGCGGGCCGCCGTGCTCATCGAACGGCTGGAACGGTTGCGATTCAGCGAGGGCTTCCGCTAGTGGCGCAGTACGAGATGAACCTCCGCGACTACTGGCTGATCGTGCACCGTCGGCGCGTGATCATCATCACGTCGACGGTGCTCGTCGCCCTGCTGAGCTTCGGGTTCGCCCGGCAGAAGGTCCCCGTCTATCAGGCGTCCGCCGCCGTCAAGTTCGAGCAGTCGACCCAGCTGTCGGGGCTGATCGTCGAGGTGCTCTCGTACTCGAGCGCCGACTCGATCGAGACGCAGGTCACGCTCATCAAGAGCTATCCGATCCTCGAGGAGGTCGCCAGGCGCCTGGGGCGTTTGCCGGACACCACCGCGAGCGGGGCCGTGCGCGAGTCGAAGGGCTATTGGGCGGCGCTGGACTCGATCAGCGCCATGGTGAAGGTCACCCGCGTGCCCAACACGAGCATCCTCGCGGTCACGGCGACCTCGCCGAAGCCGCGCGAGGCCCGGGACGTCGCCAACGCCACGGTCGAGGCGTACCGCGACTACAACAAGGCGCTGCGGAACGCGCGCGTCACGGAGGCGCGGCGATTCATCGAGGGCCAGCTCAAGGATGTCGAGACGCGCTCCCGGCGCGCCGAGGCGGAGATCTGGGCGTTCCGGGAAGCGAACCGGATCATCGCGCCCGGCGCCGAGTCCTCGGTGCTGCTCTCGCTCTTCACCCAGGTCCGGGCGGACATCGAGAAGGCCCGCCAGCAGCGGCTCGAGCTCGAGGCGATCCAGCAGGTCCTGCCGCGGCCCGACCCGCCGAGCGGCTCGGAACGGATCTTCATCGGGACCTCGAACCCCGCGATGCAGCGGCTGCAGGCCACCTACTCGGAGCTCCTCTTCGAGCGGAACACCCTGGCCCTCGAGGTCACCGAGAAGCATCCTCGTCTCCAGGCGCTCGACGACCGGATGCGCGAGATCCGCACGGAGATGCGGCGCGAGGTGGCGGCGCAGATCGCGATGCTCCGCAGCCGCGAGGAGCTCCTGAACCGACAGATCGGCGAGCTGCAGCAGAAGAACCGAGAGCTGCCCACCCTCGAGCTCTCCCTGCAGCGGCTCCAGCGCGAGGCCAAGACCAACGACGACCTGTTGGCGCTCCTGAAGACGAAGCACCAGGAGGCCCTGATCAAGGAGGCCGAGCAGATCGAGGAGGTGTCCATCGTCCGTCCGGCGACGGAGCCGGATGCGCCGATCGGCGGCGAGACGATGAACTCGGTACTGGTCGGCCTGGTGCTGGGGCTGTCGGTGGGGCTCGTGCTGGCGTTCGTGCGCGAGACCCTCGACACCTCGATCGGCACCATCGAGGACGTCGAGGCGTACCTCGGCGTTCCGGTGCTGGGCGTGGTGCCGCACATCGACTCGCGCGAGACCGTGCAGCGGATCCTCGAGCGCCGGCCGGCGCTCGCCCAGATCGATCCCGAGGCGCTGTTGAGCCACTCGCTGCTCATCACGCACTTCGATCCGAAGTCGCCGGTCGCCGAGGCGTACCGCACCCTGCGCACCAACGTCCAGTTCGCGCGCATGGAGCGGTCCGGCAAAGTCCTCGTCGTGTCGAGCCCGACTCTTCAGGAGGGCAAGACCACGACGATCGTGAACCTGGCGCTCACGATGGCGCAGAGTGGCCAGAAGACGCTGCTCATCGGCGCGAACATGCGGCGCCCGAGCATCCACCGGTTCTTCGGGATCGACCGGGAGCCCGGACTGTCGAACATCCTCGTCGGGAGCGCGCAGTGGACCGACTGCATCCGGACGGTCGCGGACATCCTGATGGGGCGGTTCGAGATGGAAGACATCATGGCGGCGCCCGGCCTCGACAACCTGCACATCATCGAGGCGGGCCCGGTTCCGGCCAACCCGTCGGAGCTCTTGTCGACACCGGCCATGACCGGGTTCCTGCATGCGGTGCGTGACGTGTACGACGTGGTACTGGTCGACACGCCGCCGATCCTGCCCGTCACCGACTCGGCGATCGTCGCCTCGCAGGCCGACGGCGTGATCCTCGTCTACCAGGCTGGCAAGGTGGGACGACTCGTGCTCAAGCGGGCGAAGGTCCACGTCGAAAACGTCGGCGGCAAGGTCTGGGGCGTCGTCCTGAACGACGTGAAGTCGGAGATCGCGGGCTACGCCTACACGCAGTACTACACGCACTACTACGGCGAGGAGACGGTCGTCGACCGCCGCAAGGAGCGCTTCCAGCGGGTGGGCGGGTTCCTGCGCCGTTTCTTCCACCGCGAGGGCCGCGGCGATGCGGCGACGGTTTCCATTGACGGCGTGGCGGCCCACGCCGCCGGTGAGCCCTCCACGAGCGCGCGAGCCCTCGGCACGGTCGCGCTCGAGGGGCCCGTGCGCGGTCCGCGGATACCCAGACGTCTCTGGATGGCCGTGCTCGTCGTCGCGCTCCTCGTCGCCCTCGGCGGCCTCGCCGGCTGGCGCATGGGCTGGTTCGGCGGCGGACTCCGACCCAAGGAGCTCCTGCGCCAGCGGCTGGAGGCGCCGCCTCCGTCGCCCGCCGCGCGCGAGCCCGCGCCGCCTCGGGCCGTCGCGCCGCTCGTTCCGGCCCCATCCGAGTCGCCGGACGCGGCCCCCCCGCCGGGCGGGCCGCCGGTCGTCGCCGGTGCGCAGGCCCCCGCCGAGCGGCCCGCGCCCGTCGCGCCGCCGGCGAAGCGCGAGCCAGCCGCTCAAGCCGGCGGCGGCCCGGCGGCCGGGGCCCGCTTCGCCGTCGAGTTCGGACCGTTCATGACGGCCCCGGAAGCGGAGCGCGTCGAGCGGCAGCTGAACGAGGCCGGCTATCAGACGGTGCGCTTCCGCCAGCAGACGGGAGCCGCGCTCTACGCCGTGCTGATCGAAAAGATCCCGAGCGCGCACGACGCCCGGGCGCTCGTCGCCGCCCTGCGCGAGCAAGGATTCGGCGACGCGTTCGTGATCGGCGAGCGAGAGCCGTTGAGCGTGCAGGTCGGTCTGCCGCTTCCGCTACGCGGCGCCGTGCAGACGGCCGAGCGCCTGCGCACGAGCGGCCACCAGGTGCGCGTCGCCGTCCAGCCGGGCGAGGCGGTGACGTTCGCCATCCGTCACGGCAACTTCGCCACGTCCCAGGAAGCCGAGGCGAAGGGTCGGGAGCTGATACGTCTCGGCCTGGGGAACCAGGTCGTGCGCGTGAAGTAGGCGCTCGTGGACTCGGCTTTGGTCCTGGCCGCCGCGCTGGCCGTGTTCCTCGTGGTCTTTGTCAAGACGGAGATCGGTCTCTACCTCGTGATCTTCTCCATGCTGCTCTCGCCCCAGTTCGGCTCGGGCGGGGGCACGATCGCCGAGGGCCGCCGGATCCTCGTCCGGAGCGAGGACGTCCTGCTGCTGGTCGTCGCCTTCAGCTGGTTGGCCAAGACCGCCGTGAACAAAGAGCTGGGACTCGCCGTGAAGACCCCGCTCAACCGGCCCATCCTCGCGTACGTGGCCGCGACCGCGATCGCGACCCTGATCGGGTACGCCACCGGAACCGTCGCGGGCGTGGGCGGACTCTTCTACGTCCTCAAGTACGTCGAGTACTTCATCGTCTACTACATGGTCGTGAACAACCTGGTCGACCGCCGCCAGGCCTGGCGCCTCGTCACGGCGGCGTTCCTGACGGCCGTCATCGTCAGCCTGATCGGGATGACCCAGATCCCGAGCGGGCAGCGGGTGTCGGCGCCGTTCGAGGGGAAGGACGGCGAGCCCAACACGTTCGGCGGCTACCTCCTGCTCCTCATGGCTGTCGCGGGCGGGATCGCGCTCGAGACGGCGCGCCTGCGCATCCGGGCGCTCTGCCTGGGGCTCGTCGGCCTCATGTCGATCCCATTCATGTTCACGCTGTCGCGGACGGCCTACGTCGGCGTGATTCCGGCGCTCGTCGCCATGACGGTGCTCTCGAGCCGGCGGCGCGTGATGGTCGCCGCGCTCGCCGTCGCGCTCGTCGCCTCGCCCCTGGTCATGACGCTCTTTCCCGGCACGGTGATGAAGCGAGTCCGCTACACGTTCGAGCCCGAGCGCGGGCAACCGACGATACGAGTGGGCGCCGTCGGCTTCGACCCGTCGACGTCGGCGCGGCTCATCAGCATAAAGCAGGCCTTCGAGGGATTCACCCAGCGTCCCATCTTCGGCTACGGCGTGACTGGATTCGCGTTCATGGACCAGCAATTCGCGCGGACGCTCGTCGAGACGGGCATCGTGGGGCTCGCGGCATTCCTCGGGCTCCTGTGGGCCCTGCTCAAGGCGGGCGTTGGCTCGCTGCGGGCCCTGCGCGATCCCGAAGAGCGTGGGCTCGCGCTCGGCTTCGTCGCGGGGACGGTCGGCCTTCTCGGCCACGCGCTGGGCGCCAACACGTTCATCATCGTGCGTATCATGGAGCCGTTCTGGTTCTTCGCCGCAATCGTCATCGTGCTGCCGGGTCTGGCCGCCGCCGAGGCGCCGGCGCCTCGCGCGATACCGGCACACCCCCTCAGGCGCTTCGCGTGATCTCGCGTGCGGTCGCCACGCGAGCCCGGAAGATCCGGCTCCTCGTGATGGACGTGGACGGAGTGCTGACCGACGGCCGGATGATCCTGTCCGACCACGGCGACGAGCTGAAGGCGTTCCACACGCACGACGGCGTGGCCGTCGCCCTCGCCAAGGGCGCCGGGCTCCGCACGGCGATGGTCACCGGGGAGTCGAGCCCGATCGCGAAGACGCGTGGGGCCAAGCTGGGCGTGGACTCGATCGTCCTCGGAGCCCGGCGCAAGGGCGAGGTCGTCGAGGCGCTGCGCGCCGAGTACGACGTGCCGGCCGACGCGGTCGCCTACATCGGCGACGACCTCCTCGACATCCCGGCGATGCAGACGGCGGGGCTCGCGATCGCCGTCGCCGACGCCGCGACACCGGTGAAGGCCGTTGCGCACGTGGTCACCCGCGCCAAGGGCGGGCAGGGCGCGCTCCGCGAATGCGTCGAGCTGCTGCTGCGGGCGCAGGGTTCGTGGCGGCGCGTCGTTGCCGCGTACGTACGCGAGCACGGGGGTCGATGACCCGGTCGGGCTCTCCGGGGCTCAGGAGCCGAACGCTTCGAAGCTTCGTGCTTCTCAGCGCCCAGAAGGTCGTGGGCATCGTCGTCACGGCCGGCGGCAGCATCGTTCTGGCTCGCCTGCTGACGCCCGAGGTGTTCGGCCTCTACGCCATCATCACCTTCGTGATCGCCCTCGGCGTCAGATTCAGCGAGCTGGGGCTCGGGGCGGCGCTGATCCAGCGGCGGGACCTCGATCCAGCCGCGGGCCTCGGCGCGGCCTTCGCGGCGACCCTCGGGCTTGCGCTGCTCCTGGGTGCGGCGATCGCGGCGGCGGCGCCGCTCGTCGCGCGCTGGCCGGGGGTGTCGAGCGACGTGACGGCGCCCCTGAGGTGGCTGGCCCTGCTCGTCGTGCTGTCGGCGCTCCGGATGCCCGCCGCGGTCCTGCTGGAGCGCCGGCTCGCCTATCTCCCGCTCACGATCGCGGACACCGCGGACACGGTCGTCTTCAACGCGGTCGCGATCGTCGGCGCGCTCGCCGGCGCCGGGCTCGGGAGCTTCGTCGCGGGTGCGCTGGCGGCGCGGGCGGTCAGTCTCGCCGTGCTCTGGTCCGTGGCCCGATGGCGACCCGCGCTCTGCTGGCGGTGGCGCGAGCTGGCGCCGGTGCTGAAATTCGGGATCCTGTTCCAGGGGAGCATCCTGATCAACATCGCCGGGGACGCGGTCGTGCCGGCCTTCGTCACGGCATGGAGCGGGGTGGCGGCCGTCGGGCTCTTGAACTGGGCGGCGATGCTCGCCTTCCTCCCCCTGCAGGTCGTCACGATCGCGGGCCGCGTGCTGTTTCCAGCCCTGTCGAGTCTCCAGGCCGACACCGAGCGGTTTGCGGAGGCCGCCGCGCGCGCCGTGAATCGGGTCACCACCGTGCTGTATCCGGCGGCGGCGCTGCTCCTGGCCGGCGCCGAGCCCCTCGTCCGCCTGGTCTTTGGAGAGGCGTGGGTTCCGGCGGTCCCCGCGGTGCGATGCTTCTGCCTGTCGGCGATCATCGGAGGCACCGGGACGATTCTCGTGCACGCCCTCTACAGTCTGGGGCGCGCCGACCTCGTGCTCCGGCTGAATCTGCTCGGCGCGGCCCTGGTGTGGGTTCTGACGGTCGGGCTGGTCCCGTCGCTCGGCTTCGTCGGGTTCGCCGTCGCGAGCGTCTGTCTGGCGTGCGCGAGCATCGCCTACACGGCGTGGACGCTTCATCGCCTGGTGTCGTTCCGGGTCCTTCCGGCCGTGCGCGTGCCGCTGACCGCGAGTCTCAGCAGCGCGGCGATGCTGGCGGCGCTCGCCGGTTTGTGGATCCACGACCTGCCGTCGCTGATCTTGGGCGCCGCGATCTCGGCGGGCGCGTATGTCGTGCTCGCCGGCCTCGTCGGGGGCGCGGCCTGGCGGATCGAGTTCATCGCCGACTGGCGCACGGTGCTCCAGGGGTGACAGCAGGGGCGCGCGCGGCGTGAGGCTCCGGGAATCCTGGCGGAACTTCAAGCCCGAGCAGGTCCGCGACTTCCTCCGGGCGGGCCACGAAGGCCGTGATCATCCGTCCCGCCTCAAGGTGATCGAGCTGCTCCAGGGGATGACCTCGGTGCTCGACGTGGGCTGTGGAACCGGCGTCATGTTCGAGCTGATCCGCGAACGTCGGCCGGATCTCGACTACCTCGGCGTCGACGTCACGGCGCAGTTCGTGGCGGCGGCGCGCGAGCGATTTCCGGCCGACGCCCGGCGGTTTCGGGAAGGCTCGCTCTACGAGCTCGAGGGGGTGCCCGGCGCGTTCGACGCGGTGCTGTGCCGTCATATCCTCGAACACCTGCCGGACTACGCCCCCGCGGTGCAGCGCATGTACGCGCGCGCACGACGCAAGCTCATCGTCGTCTTCTACCTGCCGCCCCGGCCGCTCCGCCTCCGGCGCAAGCGGGACGAACGGTTCGAGCGCGGCTTCTACACCCACACGTACGACCTCGGCCGCTTCCTCGATCACCTTCTGAACGAGCTGACGCCGCCGGCCGCGGAAGTCCGCGTTCATCCACGCCAAGGGACGAGCGATCACCGCTTTCGGTGGGGCGACCGGGAGAACATCATCTACGAGATCAACCGGTGAGCGTGAGCGTCGTCATCGCCACGTTCAATCACGCGCGGCTCCTCACCGAGGCGATCGAGAGCGCCCTCCGCCAGACGCTCGACCCGGTCGACGTCGTTGTGGTCGACGACGGCTCGACCGACGACACGCCGGCCGTCCTGGCGGGCTACGGCACCCGGGTCCGCGTCCTCCGGCAGCCGAACCGGGGACTGGCCGCGGCCCGCAACGCGGGGCTCGCCGCGACGCGCGCCACGTACGTCGCGTTCCTCGACGCCGACGACGTCTTCGCGCCGACGAAGCTCGCCGAGCAGGTGGCGGTGCTCGAGCGGGCACCGACCGTCGGGTGGACCTACTGCGACGTGCTCATCGAGACGGTGGCGACCGGAGCCACGGCGACGGCGTCGGAGCGGTTCGGCTACCGGGCGCGCGCGCTCGACGGCTGGCTCTTCCCCGAGCTGATCCACGGCAACTTCATTCCCGGAGGGGCTGACCGCGCTCGAGGACTGGGACCTGTGGCTGCGCCTGGCTCTGAGCGCCGAGGCTCGCTACAGCCCGGCCGTGCTGGCGACCTACCGCGTCCAGCGCGGGGGAATGAGCGAGGACCGATCCCGAATGGATCGAAACCGGTTCCGCGTCCTCGACAAGCTCTACCGGACTCGGCCGGCCGCGCTCGAGGGTCTCGGGTCCGTCGGACGACGCATCATCGCGGACACGCACAACTGGCTCGGCAAGGAGGCCTATGCCGGCGGCGACTGGCGAGAGGCGCGTCGCCGCTTCACGGCGTCCGTCCTGACCGTGCCATGGCAGCGCGAGGCCCCGATGCTCCTTGGCCTGAGCCTCGTCCGGGGCGGGGCGCGCGCCTGGACGAGCGGATCGGGGAACGGCCGGCGGTGATCGCGCGCCCATGAACGACACCGTCGTGATCGTCGTCAGCTACAACACGCGGGACCTGACCCTCCAGGCGGTCGCGTCCGCCCGCAAGGCGGCCGACGGGCTCGACGCACGAGTCATCGTGGCGGACAACGGCTCCGCCGACGGCACGGTCGAGGCCGTGCGCGCCGCCCATCCCGAGGTCACGGTCCTCGAGAACCCCGACAATCCCGGCTACGGCGCGGCCATCAACCGGGCGGCGACCGCGCAACGATCGATGCATCTCTGCGCGATGAACGCGGACGTCGTGCTCGAGCCCGGAAGCCTCCTGAAGCTCCG
This sequence comes from Candidatus Rokuibacteriota bacterium, assembly GCA_003221635.1. Classification (GTDB taxonomy): domain Bacteria; phylum Methylomirabilota; class Methylomirabilia; order Rokubacteriales; family CSP1-6; genus AR31. The sequence goes on from QHSR01000027.1 coordinate 20,985, forward strand.
GCGCTTTCTCGCCATGAACCGTTCCTGTGGCCTGGTGGGGCCGGCGCTGGCGTACCCGGACGGGACCCCGCAGCGGTCGGCCAAGCGCTTTCCGACGCTCGGGCTGGCGCTCGGCGAAGTCCTCGAGGTCCACGCGCTGGCGCCCGGCAACCGGTGGGTCCGGCGGTTCTATTACGAGGACCGGGATCTCACGCGCGACGCAGAGGTCGATACGGTCTCCGGCTCGGTGATGATGCTTCGGGCCGAGGCGTTCGAGGCGGTGCGGGGCTTCGACGAGGGGTTCCGGATGTACTTCGAGGAGACCGATCTCTGCCGGCGCCTTCGAGACGGCGGGCATTCGGTCGCCTTCTGCCCCGCCGCCCGCGCGGTCCACCGGCACGGCGCCAGCACGCGGCAGACGTCGGTCCGGCAGGTCGAGTACTACGTGAGCTACGTCCGTTACTTTCGCAAGCATCACGGCCGCGCCGCGGCGGCGATCCTCCGCGCCGCGGTGGTCCTCGGCGCGCTCGCGCGCATGGCGGCGCTCGTCGTCAAGTATCCACCCCTCGACCGGCGCCGCGCGGCGGTGCTGTCTGCCAAGGAAGCCGCGTGCGCGCGCCTCCTGCGCTCGCTCGGCTCGTCCCGGATCATGCGCGCGCCGTGAGAGCCGTGATGGTCGAGACCGGCGGCTGGGGAGGCATCGCGCACTACACGTGGAACCTGTGCGCCGCGCTCGCCGGCGCGGGGGTCGAAGTGTCTCTCCTGACCAACCGGCAGTGGGAGCTGGGGCATCTCACGTGCCGCTTCGGGGTCGACCGCTGCTTCGCCGGCGACGTCGGATATCTTCGCAACGTGAAGGCGCTGCGGGAGCGGCTGGCCCGGTCGCGACCCGATGTCGTCCACGTGCAGAGCTTGCTCTCGACGCGCCTCGACGCGTTGCTCTGGCCCCTGATCCGCCGCCGCGTGCCGGTCGTAATGACGGTCCACAACGTCCGAACGCACGAGCGCAACCGCTGGGACGACTGGACGCTCTGGCGGTGCATCGCCGCCGCCGACGCGGTCGTCGTCCACACACGGCGGGCGGCGGACGTGGCGCGGCGGCGGCTCCCCGCCGGCGCGCGGATCGAGTGCATTCACCACGGCGACGCCGGATTCCTCCAGGGCGGGGGACGGCCCGATCGCCTCGGCGCCCGCGCCAGGCTCGGCCTGCCGAGCCACGCCAAGATCGTGCTCGCCTTCGGCGCGATCCGCCCGTACAAGGGCCTCCACGGCGTGATCGCCGCGCTCGCCGAGCTACGCCGTCGGCACTCCGACGCGTGGCTGGTGATCGCGGGGCCTCTCCTGGTCGGGAGCGAAGACGAATATCGGAGCGCGATCCGGCGGGCCGCCGTGGACGACGCAGTGGTGTTTCGCCCTCGATACGTGCCGGCGGAGGAGGTCCCGGCCTACTTCGCGGCCGCCGACGTCGCGGTCTTCAACTACCGGGATATCACGGACAGCGGATCGCTCAGGCTCGCCTGCGACATGGCCACGCCCGTGGTCGCGACCGCCGTCGGGAGCTTCCGCGAGTTCCTCACCGACGGCGTGACCGCCCGGCTGGTCGAGCCGCACGACGCGCAGGCGCTGGTCGCGGCGCTCGGTGCCGTGCTGGCCGATCCGGAGAACGCGGCGCGGATGGCGCAGGCGGCGCATGCGCTCGCCGCGTCGGCGTGGTCGTGGGCCGAGAGCGCCAAGGCGACGGCGCGGCTCTACGAGACGATCGCGCGAGGCGAGGCGTGATCCTGGCGCTCGGGGTCACCGCGGTCGCGCTCGCCCTGCGGCTCCTCGTTTCCGAGTTCCTCCCCCTGATCGACCCCGACGGCATCGTGTACGTGGCGGTCGCGCGGCAGTTCCGCGCGACCGGCTCGCCCTTCGACCCGATCTTCCATCCGCTCTACCCGCTCTGCATCGCGCTGGCCGAGCCGATCGCCGGTGAATGGGAGACGGCGGGGCGCTGGGTCTCCGCCCTCTTCGGCGCGCTCGTGATCCTGCCCGCGTTCGCGCTCGCCCGGGGAATCGTGGGTCGCGAGGCCGCGCTCCTGTGCGCCGTCCTCATCGCCATCCATCCGCGCCTCGTCCTCAACTCGGCCTCGGTGCTGTGCGAGGCGACCTACACATTTTTTCTGGTCTCGGGCGTCTTCGCCGCGCGGCGTGGGCTCGTGTCCGGGCCACGCGCCCTGGTCGCCCTCGCCGGTTTTTGCCTGGGTCTCGCCTACCTCGTGCGGCCCGAAGGCGCCTTGTATCTGGTCGGCCTGATCGCCATCGCGATTTTCATGATCGCGAGCGGACGGGCTCGCGCGGCCGCCCTTCTGCCGTGGGTGGGGGCCGCCGCCCTCGTCTTTGCCGTCGCCGCGGCGCCGTACGTGTGGTACCTCGGCAACGTCTGGGGGCACTTCACCCTCAGCGGCAAGATCGACCACAACCTGCCGCTGTCGACGGGCCTCGCCGCGGCGCCGAGCCCACCACCGATACGGATCCTCGAGAACGCGTTTCTCTTTCAGAAGTACGCCCTGCCCGACCTCTTGCCGTGGGTCCTGCTCCTCCTCGTGCTGCCGGGCGTGCTGGTGCGGGCGCACATGCCCGGGTGGCTCGGACGCGACGGCATCCTTCTCGCCGCGATCCTGCCGCCCTTCGCGTCGCTCGCATTCCACGTGGACTCGCGGATCTTCCTCCCGATTGTGCCCTTCCTCCTGCCCTTCGCGGCGGTCGGCGTGCTCTGGGCCGCGGTGATGCTCTCCGACGCGCGCCGGGGCTTGCGCTGGTCGGCGGCGCTGACCCTCGTGGTCGTGCTCGTGCTGGCGCCTTCGACGCTCCAGCCCGTCCTGCGTCCGGACCACGGCGCGGCTCTGTACCGGCAAGCGGCACGCTGGGTCGCCGCGACCCAACCCCGCGATGCGGTCCTGCTCGACCGCAAGCCGTTCGTCGCCTACTACAGCGAGCGGCGCTGGATACCGATCCCTCGCGTCGGGCCGGACGAGTTGCTCGCCGCCGCTCGGCGCGCCGGTGCCGGCCTCGTCGTGCTCGACAGTCGCGAGCTTCCCTACGATCGTCCGCGCCTGATCCCCCTGCTCTGGGGGCCGCCCCCGCCCGGGCTGGACGTCCTCCGCGACTTCGATGCCGACCCGGGCGATCGGCTGCGGATCCTGGGGGTCAGCGAGCGTGGGTGAGCCGCCGGGTCGCCCCACGCCGATCCTGGTCATATCGAACCATGGCCACATCGTCGGCGGCGGTGAGCTCAGCCTGATGGATCTGCTCCGCGGACTCGATCGCGGCCGCTGGGCGCCCGCGCTGGTCGTTCCCGAGGACGGGGGCGTGGCGTCCCGCGGGCGCGATCTCGGGATCCCCGTCCACGTGATCGCGCTTCCCACGCTGCGGCTCCCCGGGCCCGGAGTCTTCAGGACTGTCAAGGCGCTCGGCCAGCTGGCGCGGCGGATCGGCGCTGCGCTGATCCACGCCAACGGCTCGCGCGCCATGGTCTACGGGGGGCTGGCCGGGCGGGTGCTCGGGCGCCCCGCGATCTGGCACGTCCGGATCGCCGAGCGCGACGCCGCATTGGACCACGTCCTCTGCGTGCTCGCGACCGGAGTCATCGCGACGTCGCGGGCCGTGGCGCGGCGGTTCTCCTTGGCGCCACGGAAAGTCCGAATCATCCCGAACGGCATCGATCTCGTGCGCTTCACGCCGCGCCCGCCCTCGGGCACGCTCGGCGCGGTCCTCGGGGTACCGCCGTCGGCGCCGGTCGCACTGTCGATCGGGCGCTTCGTCGCCGAGAAGGGCTACCGGTACCTTCTGGACGCCGCCGCGCGAATCGAGCGGACGAAGCCCGGAGTGCACTGGATCCTCGTCGGCGACGGCGAGCTCAAGAGCGAGCTCGTCGCCCACGCGCGCCGGCTCGGCCTCGAGTCGCAAGTGCACTTTACAGGATGGCGCGACGACGTCCCGGAGGTGCTGGCCCTCTGCGACGTGTTCGTCCTGCCGTCGGAGAGCGAGGGCTTCGGCCGCGTACTGGTCGAGGCGATGGCGATGGCCAAGGTCGTGGTCGCCACCGCCGTCGGCGGCATTCCCGAGATCGTGCTCGACGGCGCGACGGGGATTCTGGTGCCGTCGGCCGCGCCCGCGCCGCTCGCCGACGCGGTGCGCGCACTGCTCGACGATCCGGCCCGCGCCGCGCGGCTCGCCGCCGCCGGTCGCGTGCGGGCGGAATCGGCATTCAGTCTGGCGGCCCACGTCGACGCGGTGGAGCGCATGTACGCGGAGGTCCTCGGCGCCGGCCGCGCGGAGAGCGGCGTCGCGTCCCTCGAGGGCGGGGACCGCTGATGCGGCTCGGCGTCGACGGGCGCGAGCTCCGACCGGGGGTGCGCACCGGCATTGGCCGGTATCTGCTCGAGGTGCTCCGCGCCGCCTCGCGCGCCGGCTGGCCCTGCGTCGTCTACGGCGACGCCGGGGCGCGCCTGGACTACGCGCTGCCGGGCGTCGGCGTCAGCGTGCTCCGCGCGCCGTGGACCCAGTGGTGGGATCAGGTGAGCCTGCCCCGGGCGCTCGCTCGCGACCGCACCTCGGTGTTCCTGTCGCCGTACTACAAGGCGCCACTGCGCGCTCCGTGTCCGGTCGTGCTGACGATCCACGATCTCTATTTCATCGGCTATCCGGGACGGCACCGGCCGGTCTATGACGCCACGATCACCCGTCTGGCGCGCCTGTACGCCGCGCGCTCGACGGCCATCGTCACCGACTCGGAGTATTCCAAGCGCTCGATCGTGACGCGGCTCGGCGTAAGCTCGTCGAAGGTGAGCGTGATCCCGGTCGCCCTGGGTCCCGAGTTCAGGCCGGTACCGCTGACCGCGGCGGTCACGACGCGCTACGGTGTCGCGCCGCCCTACATTCTCTACGTGGGAAACGTCATGCCGCACAAGAATCTTCCCCGGTTGATCCGCGCCTTCGCCCTGCTTCCCGACACCCAGCGCCGTCGGCACACGCTCGTCCTGGCCGGCGGACATGGGGACGGCGGGCCCGCGCTGGCTCGGCTCGCCGCGGGACTCGGCGTGGCGGACCGGGTGATCTTTCCCGGGCGCGTCGAGGACCAGGATCTCCCCGCGCTCTACTCCGGGGCCGCGCTGTACGCCTTACCGTCTCTGGAGGAGGGCTTCGGGGCGACCGTGCTCGAGGCGATGGCCTGCGGGGCGCCCGTGGTGGCCTCGAACCGCGCCGCGCTACCCGAGGTGGTCGCCGACGCCGGCCTTCTGTGCGACGCCGAGCAGGAGCTCGAGCTCGCCGCGATGCTCGCTCGCGTTCTGTCCGACGCCGGGCTCGCCGAGGATCTCCGACGGCGTGGGCTCGCGCGCGCGGGGCTCTTTACGCCGGAGCGCACGTCGGGGCGCGTCCTGGAAGTGCTTCGCGGCGTGAGCGAGGGCCGCGAGGCATGAGTCTCGAGCCGGTCTCCCGGGGGACGCGCTAGATGTGCGGCATCGCCGGCCACGTCGGCCCGACGGCGCGCGAGCTCCTGCCCGCGATGCTCGGGCTCCTCAAGCACCGCGGGCCCGACGACTCCGGGATCCACGTCTCGGCCGACGTCGGCCTCGGGATGACGCGTCTGGCGATCATCGATCTCGTGACGGGCCAGCAGCCCATGAGCGACCCCACCGGACGCTACTGGATCGTCTTCAACGGCGAGATCTACAACTTCCGCCAGCTGCGCGCCGCGCTGGAGGCCGACGGGCGTCGGTTCCGGACGCGCAGCGACACCGAGGTCATCCTCCACGCGTACGCCGCGTACGGCGAGGCGTGCGTCGAGCGCCTCTCCGGCATGTTCGCCTTCGCCATCTGGGACGGCGCGGAACGTCGGCTGTTCCTTGCTCGCGACCGGCTGGGGAAGAAGCCGCTCTACTACTGGCACCGTGGCCACCTGTTCCTCTTCGCCTCGGAGCCCAAGGCGCTTCTCTGTCATCCGGCCGTCTCCCGGGCGCTCGACTGGCCGGCGTTCCACCACTACCTCGCGTTCGGCTACACGCCCGCCGAGCGGTCGATCTTCGACGCGATCCACAAGCTCCCGCCGGCCCACACGGGGACGCTTGTCGACGGACGCCTGACGCTCAGCCCCTACTGGCGGCTCCCCCTGGGTGTTTCGTCCCCGCGCACCGGGCTCGCCGAAAGCGCCGCGGCGGTGCGGGATGGATTGCGCGAGGCGGTGCGGCTGCGTCTCGAAAGCGACGTGCCGCTCGGCGTCTTCCTCTCGGGCGGCATCGACTCGAGCGCCGTGGTCGCCAGCATGCGCGCGGTGACGTCGGGTCGGATCGCGACCTTCTCGGTGAGCTTCGGCGGCGCCGCGCCCTCGTACGACGAGCGACCCTACGCACGCCTCGTCGCGAAGCGCTTCGAGACCGACCACCACGAGGAGATCCTCGAGCCCGACGTGCAGACGGTGCTTCCGGCGATCGTCCGGGCCTTCGACGAGCCCTTCGCCGACTCCTCCGCCATCCCGACGTACATCGTCGCCCAGGCGACGGCGCGGCACGTCAAGGTCGCGCTGTCGGGGATCGGCGGCGACGAGACCTTTGGCGGCTATCCGCGCCATCTCGGCCTCCGGGTGTCGCAGCTCCATGAGAGGCTCCCGCGCTGGCTTCGCCACGCGTCGCGCGCGCTGGCCCGGCGCCTGCCCGACTCGGCGTCGAGCCGGAACTGGAGCGACTGGGCTCGGCGCTTCACCGATCACCCCGACGCCACGCTGTGCGATCGGTACATCGGCTGGACGCGCTTTTTCGGCGATGCGGAGCTGGCGCGATTGGCAGGGCCGGCGCTGTCCGCGCATCTCGAGCCCGGGGTGGACGAGTCCCGGCAGGCGGCGTTCGCCACGGCTGGTCACGGTGACCCGCTGGACGGCGCGTTCCGGCTCGATCTGACCACCTATCTCCCCGACGATCTCCTGGCGATGGCCGATCGGATGAGCATGAGCCACTCTCTCGAAGTCCGCGCTCCGTTTTGCGACCACCGCCTCGTCGAGGCGAGCCTGCGCCTGGCCCCGCAGATCAAGATTCCCGGCGCCCGGCTGAAGGGGCTTCTGAAAACCGCCTTCGCCGGGATCCTGCCCAGGGAGGTGCTCGCCCATCGCAAGCAAGGCTTCATGATCCCGCTCGGACACTGGCTCCGCCGTGACCTTCGCGCGATGCTGGAGGACTTCCTGGGGCCCCACCAGGTGCGCGCGCGGGGCCTCTTCGACGTCGCCGCCGTGGAACGCCTCAAGCGGGAACACCTGAGCGGCGCGCAGACCCATGCCGACCGCCTGTGGACGCTGATGATGGCGGAGCTGTGGATGCGCGAGTACCTCGACCAGCACGGAGTCTGGACGCTCCGGTGACGAGCAGGTGAGCGACACGCTCCGCGTCCTCATGGTCTCCGACGTGTCGCCGTCGTACCCGGCGGGCGGGGGCGAGCGGATGCTCCGGGAGCAGGCGCGGCATCTCGCGGCGCGCGGTCACGACGTCCGCATCGTGAGCCGTGCCGATCCCGATGCCGCCGCGCCGATTTCCCTCGAGCGGGAGCGTGTCCGGATTCGCCCGTTTCTCGTCGATCGGCGCTCGGTCGCGCGCTTCATCCAGAGCTCGATCCTCGGGGCGCGGCGCGCGACAGCGGAGGAGCTGGCGCGGCAACCGGCCGACGTCCTCCATCTGCACCAGCCGCTCGCGGGCTACGGGGCGCTCGCCTCTCGGGCCGGCGGTCGACTTCCCAGCCTCTACAGCTTCTATTCGCCGGCGCCGCTCGAGTACCGGTCGCGCCGCGGGATGACCGCGCGGCACCGGGCCGGCCTGATGGGCGCGGCCGGCACCGCGATGCTGTGGGCGTTCGAGCGCGCGTGCCTCCGACGTGCCGCGCTGGTTCACGTTCTCAGCCATTTCGCGGCCGACCAGCTCTGGAAGCTCTACGCCGTGCCGAGGGAGCGCATCGTCATGATTCCCGGCGCGGCGGAAACGGAGCGGTTCCGGCCGGCCGCCGATCGCGGCGCCGTCCGGCGCGCGCTCGGGATCTCGCCGGACCGGTCGCTCCTGTTCACGGTCAGGAATCTCGAGGCCCGCATGGGCCTCGCCAATCTGCTGCACACGATGGCGATCGTGAAGGCGCGACGGCCGGACACCCTGCTCCTGATCGGTGGCGTCGGATCTCTGCGCGCGGCCCTCGAAGCGCAGAGCCGCGCGCTCGGGCTCGACGACCACGTGAAGTTCCTCGGGTTCGTGCCCGACGAGTCGCTGCCCCCCTACTATCAGGCGGCCGACGTCTTCGTCCTGCCGACGCGCGAGCTCGAGGGCTTCGGCCTCGTCACCGTGGAGGCGCTCGCGTGCGGCACGCCCGTCCTCGGCACCCCGGTCGGCGCGACGCCGGAGATCCTGGGGCCCCTGTGCGCGTCGCTGGTCTTCCAAGGCACGGCTGCGGAAGTGATGGCGCAGGGTCTGGAACATTTCCTCGAGCGGATGGAGCGCGATCCGGACGCTTACGCGCGCCTTCGCGGCGCGTGTCGCGAGCACTCCGAGCGCCACTACGCGTGGGAGCGCGCGACCAGGGATCTCGAGCGTGCCCTCTGGCGCGTCGCCGGGAGGGGCGCGCTCGTGAGCCGGGAGGAGTCGGGGCCGGCGCCCGCGTGTCCTGCCTGTGGTGAGTCGACCCGTCCCAGCGACGTGATCTATCGCGGCGTCCGGCACCACCAGTGTGAGAGCTGCGGAAGCTCGCTCGCGACCGTGCTGCCGACCGCGCCGGAGCTCCAGCACCAGTACGACGTCGAGTATCCGCGACGCTTCGCGCCCGAGCGGGTGACCCCGGAGCGCGCTCGTCTTTTCGGCGCGCTCCTCGATCGGCTCGTGGCCTTCGGCCTCGGCCGGCGGAGTCGGTCCCGGCTCCTCGACGTGGGCGGCGGGGGCGGCCATCTGGCGGCGCTCGCCGGGGGCCGGGGTTGGCTCGCGGTCAGCACCGACCTCGCACATCACGCCTGCGCGGTCGCGCGTCGTGGTGGCGAGGGAGCGGCAGTCCGG
>QHSR01000028.1 GCA_003221635.1 Candidatus Rokuibacteriota bacterium
CCTTCGCCCCTTCCTTCACGAACCGCCGCACGGTGGCCTCGCCGATCCCCGAGGCTCCGCCGGTCACCGCCGCCACCTTCCCGTTCAGTCGTGCCATGGTCCGGACCATACGGCAGGCGAGCGTCCAGATCCAGGGATAGTATCGACCTGTACCCGACCACAGGTGGGCGGCAAGTGGTAGGTCGTGCCGGAGCTTCAGGCGCGCGGGTTGTTTCGGCGTGAGTACGAGGGGACGACGCTGCGTGACCACTTCGGACTGCGACGCGTGCCGGCGCCGGGCTTCTCGTGACGCCTACTTTCCCTTGAGCCGCACGTCCTCGTACGGGGCGGAGAACGAGTAGCCGGTGATCAGCCCGAGACCCGACTCCGCCACTCTCGGCCCGTAGCCGCTCATCAAGCCGACCTGAAAGATGGGCGCGACCATCGCCTTCTCGTGGATGAGCTGCTGGATGCGGTGCAGCGTCGCCTCGCGCCGCTTCTTGTCGAGCTCGGTGCCCTGCTCGCGGAAGAGGCCATCGATGTCCGGGTAGCTGCCGTACACGTACACGCCGCCCGACGCGATGAAGGCTTCGATCCGCGTTGCGGCGTTGCCGAAGGCGGCGCTTCCGCTGTGCACGAGGTTTCTGTACTTCTTGTCGCCATAGCTCTTCTGGAATGCGGCGCGCTCGAGAGGCCGGAGCTTCACGCGAATGCCCGCGGCCTGGAGCGAGTTGACGACCGGTTCGCCGATGGCCACGGCCGCGGCATCGACGGTGTAGTCATCGGCGTCCAATCCGTTCGGATATCCGGCCTCGGCGAGGAGCTTCTTCGCGCGGGCGCGATCGTACTGCGGAGGAGGCGGCGCCCAGAAGAAGTCGAAGGTGTTGGGAATGATCGAGTTCGTGAGCAACGAGTGTCCGAGCGTCTCGGCCTGGTTGATCGCCTGCCGGTCGATCGCGAGGTTGGCGGCGAGGCGCACTCGCCGGTCGTGCCACGGAGATTTTGGATCCCACTGGTCGACGAAGGCCACCCATTGCATCACGCTGGACACGACCGGCCTGAGCGTGAGTCCAGGCGTCCGGCGAAGGTCCTCCCCGAGCGACGCCGTCATCCAGTACGTGACGTCGATCTCGCCGCTCTTGAGCGCGGCGTATCGCGTGGTCGGATCCGGAATCACGCGCAGGACCAGGCGCTTCACGCTCGGCGTCTTGCGCCAGTACCCCTCGACCGCCTCCATGACGAGCTCGACGCCGGGCGTGAACGAAACGAACCGGTAGGGGCCGGCGCCGATGGGCGCCTTCTTGAATCCTTCGTCGCCGACCTTCTCCACGTACTTCTTCGGCACGATCCAGCCCGCGCCGGTCGCCGTCGAGTAGAACATAACGAAGTCGGGCCACGGCTGCTTCAGCCGGAAGCGGACACGACCCGGATCCAGAGTCTCGACCGCGGCGATCCTCTCTTTGAGGGTCTTGTTCGCGGAGCCGCGATAGCGCTCGAACGAGAACTTGACGTCCTCGGCGGTGACCGGCTCGCCGTTGTGGAACTTCACGCCGCGGCGCAGGACGAACTCGTACGTGAGCCCATCGGGGGATACGGTCCACGACTCGGCGAGCGCCGGCGCCAGCGGGTTGCCGGGCAGCGCCTTCAGCATCGCGTCGTGGAGTCCGTAGAGCACCATGAACGGCGTGACGATCCCGGGGGTTTCCGCTGGATCGAACCACGTCGGAGCGAGCGAGATGTGGACGCCCCAGGTCACCTGGCCGTCGGGCGCGGCGGCAGCGGGTACGGCGGCGGCCGCCGAGATCAGCAGAACGAGGACGGTGACTGAGCGAAGGGGTCTCATCATGAGCCTCCAGCCGGGTGGGTCGATGGGATCAGCGCCCCGCGATCGTCCGGATCACGGCGGTGTAGTAGCTGTCCTGGTAGCCCGCCTCCATCGTGCGCTCCATGAGGCGCCTCGTTGTCGTCGCCTGCTCCAGCGTCACCCCCGCGGACTCGGCCAGCGCGAGCGCATACGACTTATGCTCCTCCCAGCCCGTAGAGCGCGGCCGCATTGTCGTGAGTCAACTTGCGGCGCATCTCCGGCGCCAGGTGCCGCATCTGCCGCTCAATCGCTTCTCGGGAGTTGGGCCAGACGCTGTCGGGGTGGGGATAGTCCGACGCCCACAGCAGATGGCCCTCGCCGAAGAACGGAATGAGCGACATCGCCACGTGGTCTTCCTGGAAGGTCGCGTAGATCTGCCGCTTGAAGAGCTCGCTCGGCTTCGTTTCGAGGGCGCTGCCGCCCTTGTCGGCCCAGAACTCCTTCGCCTCCCAGAGTCGCCAGTGGCGGTAGTCGAGCTCCTGGACGAGCCAGGGAAGCCATCCGGTGCCGGCCTCGGCCATCACCATACGCAATCTCGGGTGGCGCTCGAGGATGCCCCAGGCGAAGAGGTCGACGAACGGCTCGAGGAAGTTCGCAAGAAAGAACTTGGTGTTCTCGAACACGCTCGCCGCCTTGCCGGCGACGCGATCGCCCGGCTTGCCGACGAACACCGTGATGTGCCAGGAGAGGATGATGCCGCTCTCCTCGAGCGCCTGCCAGAGCGGCTCCCAGGCCGGGTCGTCGAGCCTGGGGTCGACGTTGGCGATCATGAGATTCACCTGGCGCACGCCGCCCTTCGTCCGCACCCGCTCGACCTCGGCGAGCGCGCCCTCGGGCGTCTCCGGCAGCATCGGCAGGCCAATAAGCCGGTCGGGCGCCGCCTTGCAGAAGACGCGATCGCCCGGCTTGCCGACGAACACCGTGATGTGCCAGGAGAGGATGATGCCGCTCTCCTCGAGCGCCTGCCAGAGCGGCTCCCAGGCCGGGTCGTCGAGCCTGGGGTCGACGTTGGCGATCATGAGATTCACCTGGCGCACGCCGCCCTTCGTCCGCACCCGCTCGACCTCGGCGAGCGCGCCCTCGGGCGTCTCCGGCAGCATCGGCAGGCCAATAAGCCGGTCGGGCGCCGCCTTGCAGAAGTCGAGCAGCCAGTCGTTGTAGATGCGATAGCAGGCGGCGCGTAGCACGGGATCGTCGGTCGAGATCTGGAAGATCGGCCCGAAGATCACCTGCGTCGCGACGCCGTCGCGGTCCATGTCGGTGAGACGCAGCTCGGCGATGGCCGGGCGGCGGGCGCTCGCGTCGTGGATGCCGGCGCGGTCGAAGGCGTTATAAAGCGGCTTGATCGGCCGCGCCGGGCCCGTCGCCGGCGGCCTGCCGTCCCAGCGGCCCCAGACCTTCCCGTCGCACACCCAGACCGCCTGTCCGTCGCGCTCCTCCACATGCGGCGCGCGGTCGAGCAGCGACGCGGGCAGCCGTGTCGTCCACAGATCCGCGGGCAGTTGGCTAAGATCCATGTGATCGTCGCAGGAGATGAGCCGGTCAGTCATATGATCCTCCGGTCGATGGACGTGTTGCGCGCTTGGCGGCAACTGGCCAATCCTACCGCGTCCCGCCGCTCTCACGCGCAAGACATTGCCTCTTACCTTGGTCGCAGGTGCCGACCTCGGCAAGGGCCACAGCGTTGATGATCTGATTTCCGCGGTCGGCCCGCGAGGGCACAATTTTCGAGGCGAGAGGACACGCGGGTGCGTTAAGAGGACCTCGGTCACCGAGATCCGAGGATGACGCTCCGCTACCAACACCTGTCGCCGGAGCATCTGCGGGATGCCGTGCGGGCGCTCGGCCGACGGCGCACGAGAGAGACACATCGGGCGGGTGCAGACACGTGAAGTGGCGCTATTTCGGCACCGAGCTGGAGCGCAGAGCGCGGAAGTAATGGTGGCCCCAACGGGATTCGAACTCGTGTTTCAGTCGCGATCACGTTATTCGCTAGGACTCATCGCACGTTAAGCGCTGTTTAGTTCAGAGAAGATCGACGAACCTGAAACACGCAGGCGTTCATTCGCGGCGAAGGTAGAGGACGAGGCCGTGGAGGCCGCCGCGATATGGCTTCAAGGCTTGGAATATCGCATCCGCAATCGCCTGGAACTCGTCTCCACGAAAGCTCGAAGGAACCAGGACGATCCCCGCGTGCTCCGTATTTGTCGCAACAGCTTCATGAGCAAGCGCGATGAAATCGATGACGTTCGCGGTGACGATCGCCCGTCCTTCTCGCGCTGCGTAGGCTAGTTGCGCCTGGTCCTCTAACTGGACGTTACCGACGTCTTGGGCCGTGGTCGCGTCTATGCCGTGGTTTCGAAGCAGTCCAGCAATGACGGGAGACAGATCCTCATCGAGGTAGACCTTCACCGAGTGAAATGCATCAGCCCCGGGTACTGTCTTTCGATACTCTCAGGCGTCAGCGCAGCGTTCGCATCGATCTTGGCCTGGACTTCATCACGATAGCGCGAGTAGTACATCAGCGCCGCCGTCACTTGAGCTTGCGATAGTTGCGGGAAGGCTTTTCGAATCCTGCCGGAATTCTGGTCTCTGCTGAAGTCACGCACGACTTCCCATACACCTAAGCCAGTCCCACCAATCTTCGCCGTCCGACCGCTCGCTTCATCAGCGAAGTAGATGCCTGGGCATTGCCGCATTCGTAGTGCCTCGTCGAGTAGTTCCTGAGCCACGTCCGCGACCGATCGACGCGTGCGTACAGCCGTCGTCTCGAGATCCTTGCGTAACGATCGACGCAGCCGCATAGTCGTTAAGATCCTCGGCTCCTGGCCGCTGACCGCCTTGCGCTTCACGGCACTTCGACTTCGGGAGCCCGTCCTACGGCCGCGACCCGGGCGATTCATAGCAACGATCTTACTATGTAATCTATCTGCTTACAACAGCATACATGGAGCGAAAAGGGTAATCGAAAGGGGTGTTATCCACAGCGGGATCGAACCTCAGTTACGCATCTATCATTAGCTCAGGTTACTTCTCCGTCCGAATGATCAGGTCACAGATGCTGGCTCGACTTCCGGCACCGGGGGATGTTGACGCGCGACGCGGCGCGAGGAGACGAGCATCAAACACGGAAAAGCGGGCATGAAACCGAGCGAGGCCGTCACTGATCGCTTTAGGCTGACCGTCCCCATCCGCGGCGTGCTGAGATTGGCGGCATGAATGAGGCCCTGAGTATTCTTCTCCCGCTCACTCCGGCGGCATGGTTCCAGGCAGGGATATTCCGTAGCGCGCGGCGGTCTCGCCGAGCCGGCGCCATGTCGTGTCTTCGATCGGGATGCCCGTGCGGCGGCGGCGTTGCTCCGTGCGGTACTCGATCTCGCCAGGATAGAGGACTTCATCGAAGCCCTCGGCGGGAGGGGTGGCCTTGAGGTATCGCACAAACGCCTCGACCTGGGCTTTGAAGTCGGTCGGCGAGAACGCCCGCGGATCGACGACCAGCATGAATGTGCCGTCGTTGTGGCGCCCCTTCGGATCGACGCCGAAGCCCAGCCCCGGAAGCACCGCGGCCAGGGTCTCCACGGCAAAGGACAGCCCATAGCCTTTGTGCCCTTCGGGGCCGCCGAGCGGCAGCATTACTCCACCCTCGAGCTGAGCGTTCGGATTCGTGGTGGGTTTGCCGTCCTTGTCCAGCAGCCAGCCGAGCGGGATGGCCTTCGCTTGGGCACGCGCCAGGTTCAGCTTGCCCGCCGCGACGGCACTCGTCGCCATGTCGATGAAGACCGGGCCGGGAAGATCGCTCGGAAAGGCGATGCAGAGCGGGTTCGTACCCAGTCGCGCCTCGCGGCCGCCGAACGGCGCGACGGCCTTAGCGCTCTGGCCGGAGTCAGCCATCATCAGGCCGATGAAGCCGGCTCGCGTGGCCATCAGCGGATAGTCGGCGAGCCGCCCGACGTGGCTCTGCTCGCGAATCGTTCCCGCCGCGATCCGCGTCTCCCGCGCCTTGGCAACGAGGCGCTCCATCGTCCACTCCGAGATGACCGGGCCGAATCCCCACCTTCCATTCACCGCGAGGGTTGTCGGCGACTCGTTCAAGATCTCCGGCCGCGCCACGGGCACGATGTGGCCGCGACCGATGCGATCTATATAGGTGGGGAGTAGCACCACGCCGTGCGAGTCGTGCCCGACCAGATTGGCCCCGACCTGGTGTGTGGCGACGATCTGCGCGTGGTCAGGCGGCGTGCCAGCCGCCTCGTACAAGGCGATGACGAACGCGGTCAAATCCTCGGCGCCGACGCTCGGCATATCGTCCTCCGCGATGCTGCAACATGTCAGCACACGTATCCTACCCCTGCGCCGCCTCGACCGCTCTGAAGGCACCGCCGGCATCGTATCCCATAGCCCCGAGTTGCTCGCCGGAGGCAAGACTTCCGAGAGCGAAAGGCCGGCACGACGCTGCCGCTGCGCGAAGAGCACCGCTCCAATGGCCAGAATGTCGGCGTCCGGAACGTCGAGCCCTTCGTTGAGCACCCGTGCTGACACGAGGGTCCGGATGTCGCCCCGACGGAAGCGCTCGAGCACCTCATCGCGCTCTTGCCAATGTCGCAGGTCAGAGGCATGACGAGGTGCTCCCGCGCAATCGCATACGCTGCTTCGTTGTCGGCGGTGAAGATCAGCACCCTGGAATACCGGTGGCGTCGGTGACCGGGACATCGCCCTTGACAATCCGTATCTGCGGGGCGTACCTATCGGCTGTCCTTCGGTGATGGCTGTCGCGCGGCTGACCGAAGGGCGACACGAGGGAGGCGAGCCTCGTCCAGACGGTTCGGGTCGGTTCCCTGCATCGCCGCAAAACTCAGGAGGATGTCCAATGAAGCGCACCGCCCTTCGAGTCATGGTGGGGGCCGGCTTGGCGCTCCTGCTCGCCGGAGTCATTCCCCTCGCCCACGCGCAGGCGCCCGCGGGCATGAAACTCTACGCGTTCAGCTCGGGGGGCCTCACCGTTCCCAAGAACTTCCTGCAAGCTGGCGCCCCGGCGACGGCGATCCAGGTCCCGGTCGGTTTCTACGTCGTCCGGCACCGGAAGGGCAACGTTCTGTTCGACACGGGAAACAACGACCGCATCATCACCGATCCGAGCTACTGGGGTGCCTTCATCCAGGGGCTCAATCCGGTTCGGACGCCGGATGTGGCCATCGACGTGCAGCTCGGGAAGATCGGGCTCAAGCCCGACGACTTCAAGTACGTGGTCATCGGCCACATGCACCTGGACCACGGCGGAAACGTGGGCAAGTTCACGAAGTCGACCATCGTCCTTCAGAAGGACGAGATCAAGAACGCCTTCTGGGGGGAGCCCGGCACGCCCCAGAACTACATCCCCGGTGACTTCATGATGCTGCGCAACGACCCGGGTCAGCTGATGCCGAACAAGTACCCCATGATCCAGCTCAACGGTGATTTGGATCTCTTCGCGGACAACAGCGTCGTCGTGAAGCGCTGGGTGGGCCACACGCCTGGAAGCCAGATGATGATCGTCCGTCTTCCCAAAACGGGCACCGTGATCCTCACCAGCGACAGCGTGTACTTCGCGGAGAACGTGACCAAGAATCTCTTGCCCGACGTGTCGCTCGCGTATGATCCTGGTGGGATTTTTGCCGCCTATCAGTACATCCGGGAGATGCAGGCGCGGGAGGGAGCGAAGTTCTTCACCGCCCACGATCCCGACGCCTGGAAGGCCATGAAGAAGGCGCCGGACTTTCTCGAGTAGGCGCGGCCGCTCCGCGCGGTCGTGCGACGAAGCCAGGGCGGGATCGCACGCGGCCCTGGCTTCGTTCTTCATGAGCACCGCCGGTCATGTCGTCTGTCATCGTCGCCGATCAGCTCACCAAGTGGTACGGACCTCGGCTCGCCGTCGACCGGGTGTCCCTCGAGGTCCGGGCGGGTGAGGTGCTGGGCCTTCTCGGGCCGAACGGCTCCGGCAAGACGACCATCCTCCGCATCTTGACCGGCTACCTGCGTCCCTCGTCGGGCACGGTCAGCGTCGCCGGGCTCGACATCATCGACGACGCCCTCGCCGTCAAGCGGCGGGTCGGCTACGTGCCCGAGAACGCGCCCCTCTATGACGGAATGCGAGTGCGGGAGTTCCTCGGGCTCATGGCGCGCATCAAGGGAGAAGAGCGGGCGTCGGTGCCCGCCGCGGTCGACGGCGTGTGCGGACGGCTCGATCTCGGCGAGGTCGCCCGCCGGCAGATCGGCACGTTGTCCAAGGGGTTTCGCCAACGCGTGGCCATCGCCCAGGCGCTCCTGGGCACCCCCGACATTCTGATCCTCGACGAGCCCGGAAACGGGCTGGACCCGCGCCAGATCATCGAGCTCCGCGAGCTCATCCGGTCGCTGGCCGGGCCCTTCACCGTGCTCGTGACTTCCCACATCCTCGGCGAGATCGAGCGGGTCGCCGACCGCGCCGCCATCCTCCTCGCCGGCCGCCTGCTCGCGATTCATCCGCTGCGCGGGAGCGATGCCGGCCGCCGACTCCGGGTGGAGGTCCGCGGCGACCCCGACCGCGTGCGCGGCTGCCTCGGCCAGGTCGCCGGGGTCGGCGCAATCGTCCCTGCCACGCCGTCCCGGCAAGGAGTCTCCGCCTACTTCCTCTCGATGCGAGGCCCCGACCTTGCTGAGCGCGTCGCCGCCGCCCTGGTCGATGGCGGCTTCGGCTTGGCCGAGCTTCGCGACGAGTCCGTCGACCTCGAGACGCTCTTCCTCGATCTGACCGGCGCTGCCTCCGCGCGCCCGACCGCCGCGTGAAGCACTTCGCCGCCCTTCTCGGCAAGGAGGAGCGCGCCGTCTTCTTCTCTCCGATCGCCTACGCGCTGATTGCCGTCTTCCTCCTGCTCATGGGCTACACGTTCACGAGCGTCCTTTTCCTCAACAAGCTGGCCAGCCTCTCGCACATCTTCTTTCAGATGTCCGCCCTCTTCCTCCTCATGGTGCCCATCATCACCATGCGCCTCGTCGCCGAGGAGCGGAAGTCGGGCACCCTCGAGGTGCTCCTGACCGCACCCGTGCGCGAGATCGAGGTAGTGCTCGCCAAGTTCGTGGCGAGCATGACCCTCATCGCGGCGATGCTGGCGCTCTCGGCCAGCTACCCGGTGGTCCTCGCCCTCTACGGCAATCCGGACTGGGGTCCCGTGTACAGCGGCTACCTCGGCCTGATCCTGTTCGCGGGCGCCCTCCTCGCGATCGGCCTCTTGATCTCGAGCTTGACCTCGAACCAGATCGTGGCCGCGGTGATCTCCCTCGGCCTCTTCTTCCTCTCGTGGATGATCGACTCGGTCGGCTATCTCCTTCCCGATCCGTTCGACACCGCGTCCGTCAGCCTCTCTCTCCTCGCCCACCTGAGCCCGTTCGCCCTCGGGTCGGTGTTCCTGTCCGACGTGGGGTTCTTCCTCTCCGTCATGCTGGTCGGGCTGTTCCTCTCCGTCCGCGCGCTCGCGCGCCGGTGAGCCGATGCACGGCGAGGGCGCGTTCCCGTGGCGGGAGCTGCTGTGGTTCGTCGGCTGGGTGGCAGCCCTCGTGGTGCTTCTGCTCGTCGGACTCCGGCTGCCGCTGCAGACCCGCTTCCGACGCTTCGGCGCGCTCGTTTACAACGGAGCGATCGTGCTGGGTGCGCTGGCGGTGGCGGTGCTGGCCAATATTGCCCTCGCGCGCCACGAGGCTCATCTCGACCTGACCCGTGAGCGGACGTTCACCCCGTCCCTGGAGGCGGACGCCGTCGCGGGCTCGCTCACGCGGGACGTCCAACTCACGTACTTCTATCACGCCGCCGACCAGAACGGCCGCCGGGCCAAGTCGCTCGTTGAGATTCTCGGCCGCCGCCACCCGCTCCTTCACGTGCGCACCGTCGATCCCGACAAGCAGCCGAAGCTGGCCGAGACGTACGGCATTCGCCTGTACAATGCCGCCATCCTGGAGGCCGACGGCCGCCGCGTCCAGGTGATGGGCACCGACGAGAACGACATCGCGCTCGGCATTCTCCGGCTCCTTCGCCAGCGCACCACCACCGTCTGCTTCCTGGAGGGGCACGGCGAATACCCGTTCGACAACTTCGAGTTCCATACCCACGTCGAGACCCTGCAGGCCCACACCCACGGCGACAAGAGCTCGGCGGTCACCCAGATGCCAGGACACGGGGTCGGCCGCATGCGACGGGCCCTGGAGGGGCTCGGCTTCGAAGCCCGTCGGATCATCCCGGCTACCCTCACGCGCATTCCCTCCGACTGCGCCGTCGTGATCGCGGCGAACCCGCGCACGACCTACCTGCCCGCCGAGAGCGATCTCCTCACGGACTACCTGGCCCGCGGCGGGGCCGCCCTTCTCATGTGTGACCTCGGCTTCGTCGTCGAGCCGCGTCTGGCCGGGCTGCTCGCCCGCCTCGGCGTGCGCCTCGAGCAACAGGTCGTGGTCGACCCGCTGGATCACTACTCCACCGACCTCGAATCGGTCGCGGTCCCCATCTACAATTCTCATCCGATCACGAACCGCATGGCCCTCACCTTCTACCCCGGCGTTCGGCCGATCACGCTCCTGCCCACGCCGCCGGGCGTGACGGTGACGCCGCTCTTCGCGAGCAGCAAGGAGAGCTATGCGCGCCCGGTGCCGCCGGTCGAGGCGCGTCAGCCTGTCGCGGAGCCGGCCGGTCGAGGATCAGCGAGCTCCGCGGCAGCGCTGCCTCCGAGGCGCCGAGTCCTGGCGGTGGCGGTGGAGGGCGCCTGGCCGGAAGCGTCCGGCGGGCAAGCGTCGCCGAGCCCGTTCCGCGTCGTCGTAGTCGGAGATGGCGACTTCGCCAGCAACTCCTTCTTTCCGTATATGTCGAACAGCGACCTCGTGCTCTCGATGGTCCGGTGGCTCGCGCGGGAGGAGCGCGCGCCCACGGTCCGCGCCGGTGCGCCGATGACCCCGTTCATCCTGCTCACCGGGCAGCAGATGAAGCGCATCTTCCTGGTCCTCGAGGTGCTGCTGCCGCTCGGCGTGATCGCGGTGGGCGCCGTGGTCTGGTGGCGCCGGCGGTGAGGCGTCCGCGCAATAGCCTGTTGCTGGTGGGCGCCGGGATAGCCGCGCTGGCGTTTCTCCTCGTCATGATCGGCTCGGGGCGGCCGCGCCCCATGCAGAGCCTCGTCGCCTTCGAGGCGGCCGGGCTCATGCGGGAGGCGCCGGATCAGATCGACCGCGTCGACCTCGAGGCGTCGGGCCAGCGATGGACCTTCGCTAGGCGGGAGGACGGGTGGCGCCTCACGACATCACCCGAGAAGCTCATGGCCGGGACGGCGTCGCACCTCGAGACGTCGCTCAAGTTCATGCACGTGGCGGCGCCCGCGCGCGTCATGTCGCGCGACGAGTACCAGCCCGGAGCGCTCGCCGAGTACGGCCTCGATCCCCCGCGCTATGCCCTCTCCCTGCAGCGCCGCGGTCAGACGGTGCTGGCGGCAAGCTTCGGCGCCCCGACCCCTCAGAACGTCCTCCAGTACGTCCGCGTGGCCGGCCGCGACGAGCTCTATCTCCTGCCCGTCTTCGTCGGCCGGGAGTGGGAGCTGGTGGCAGAGGGAGTGCAGCCCTGAGGTCACGCGGCGCGCTGGCGGCGGACGCGCGCCCGCCGACTCTGCTGGTCTGGACCGCAGCGGTCGGCCTTGTCGTGACCTGCCTGAGTGTCGTGCCACCGGCGCCGCTTGCGCACGTCGGCGGCAGCACCGGCTACGCGTCGATCGTGGTGAGCGGCAACACGGTCCGCTACAGCCTCACGCTCACTGCGTCCGCTCTCCCGCCCGCCGTCGCCGAGGAGGTGGCCCGCGTGCGTGCCGGCCGGACAGCCGCGACCGGTTGCTCGGCCATCTCCGCGACAAGCTCGCCCTCGTCGACCAGGGCCACTTGCGGGTCGTTTAGTACCGAGAAAAGCGACGCGACTAAAACATACGGAGGCACTGCTGAAGCCGGTTCGGCCCTGATACAATCCCGCCCGCATGGCTGACGGGTAAGTCTGACCGGCCGCTTGCCGCGTCTAAACCGGCTCCTCGACGCCGCTCGCGCCTGGCCCGATCTCGTTGTGGAACACCGAGCGCGCGGCAGGGGAGCTCGAGGGCGGAATCGCGCATGGCTTTTGAGATTGGCAAGATCCAGACGGTGGTCGGGACGGGAGAGGAAGGCTACGCAGGCGACGGTGGCCCTGCTACGCAGGCGTTGATCGGCGAAGCATACGGGTGTGACTTCGACACGGAGGGCAACCTCTACATTTGCGACGGGCGCAACCACACCATCCGCCGCATCGACAAGGATTCCGGCATCATCATGACCGTCGCGGGCAGCGGGCGTCAGGGCTACTCCGGAGATGGCGGCCCGGCAACCGAGGCGACCCTGAACAATCTGTACTCGCTCCAGGTCGATACCAACGGCGATATCTACATCGTAGACCGGCTGAACGCCGCCATCCGCAAAGTCGATGCCGCCACGGGCATCATCACCACGGCGGCTGGGACCGGCGAACCGGGCTACGGTGGCGACGGCGGGCCCGGCGTCTTGGCCCAGCTGCGGGAGCCGAACGATTGCTTCCTGGATGGGAAAGGCGGCTTGCTCATCGCGGATATTCAGGACCAGCGGATACGCCGTCTGGATCTGAGAAGCGGCATCATTACGACCTTCGCCGGTAATGGGGAGAAGCGACGGACCGGGGATGGGAAGCCCGCCTCGCAAGCCTCCATCATGGGCGCCCGGGCGGTCTGCATGGACAGCAAGGGGAACACCTACGTCTGCGAGCGCGAGGGCAACGGCGTCCGGAAAGTGGATGCCAACGGTCTCATGTCCACCTTCGCCGGTACCGGTGAGCGAGGGTACAGCGGCGACGGCGGCCCCGCCCTCGCCGCCACCTGGGGTGCGCCCAAGGCCATCCGGTGCGACCATCAGGACAACGTCATCGTCGTGGATACGGAGAACCATGCGATCCGCCGCATCGATGCGGTGACCGGCATCGTGACCACCATCGCCGGTGGGCACCGGGGAAGCGATGGCGACGGCGGACCCGCCACGCAAGCCGGCCTCGAGCGTCCTCACGGCTGCGGGATAGACCCCGAGGGTCATTTGTATATCGCCGACGGGATGAACCACCGGGTGCGGGTTGTCGGTGTGGGGCGCCCTCGTGTGAGCAGATGACTTGTGAGCACATGACGACCGACGCGAAAAGTCCTGTCGACAAGCGACTGGTGGAACTCTTCCAACACGTAGGTCTCGATCGGATGCATATCGCAGCCCGTGTGACAGCAGATTGGCGTGGTCTCGCCGCTACCTGTCCAGAGACGATTGCTTCCCTGACGCTCGTATGTCCAACAGGCTTGGATGCCACGCCGCTCAGGGCACTGGCCTCCCGCGTCCTGGTGCTGACAGGCGATCAAGGAACGCCCGCCGAGGCGATATCGAAGGCCATGGCGGCTCACCCGGAAGCTTCGATCGTCACCCTCAAGAACTATTACGGCCATCCGCGCGCCGACCTCCTGACGGACCGTACAGAGGATATCGGCGCCGCGATGCTGGCTTTTCTGGCACGCATGGACCAGCTTCACACAGCCAAGCCCGTGCGCCTTCCGGCGCAGGAGGGAGAGCTGGACGGTATCTCCTATCGTATTCAGGGTGCTGGCGCGCCGCTGGTCTTGCTGCCCTTAGGCCTCGCCGCTTCACAATGGGAGCCTTTACTCCCCAGGCTCAGCGCGCAGTACTGTACCCTCACGCTGGGCGGTGCCATCTTGGGGTCGGTCGCCAGTCTCGAGGCACGCGGTCGGAGCACTGGCTACCTGGGGGTGGTGCGGAATCTCGTTACCGAAATACACCTGCAGCCGGGTGAGACGATTCTGGATGTGGGGTGTGGCTCAGGCGTCCTCGACCGCTGGCTGGCGCGGCAGACCGGTGGAGCGCATCGGATTGTGGCGGTCGACATTCACCGAACCTTGCTGCGCGAGGCCGCTGCCTTGGCCACGAAGGAAGGCCTGGCGGGTCATATCGAGTTTCGCGAAGGCAACGCGGAAGCCCTATCCTTTCCGGACAGGAGCTTCGACGTGACGATGTCGGCGACCGTTATGGAACTCCTGGACGCTGACCGGATGCTCCGTGAAATGGTGCGCGTCACCAGGCCTGGTGGGCGTGTCGGGGTCGTCGTCCGGGCGGTTGATATGCAATCGTTCGTCAACGTCCCCGTGCGTGCTGAGCTGAAGATGAAAATCGGCGCGCTCCCGAACGGCGTGGCAGGCGCCAAAGGGTGCGCGGATGGCAGCCTCTACCAACGCTTCTGTAACGCCGGTCTCCAGAATGTGCAGATGTTGCCGCAGTTGGCCACTTATGCCGGCGCCCGCGCGCATGCCGCCGACGAGCGCATCGAGGCTGCGCTCAGCCCGGCAGAGCTGGCCGAATGGCACACGGCCGTAACCCAGGCCGAGGCAGAAGGAACGTTTTTCATCGCTCTACCATTCCACTGTGCCGTCGGCACCAAGGGGTAACAGCGCCCCACCCAGAATAAGACCGGACTGAAACGCGAGAGTCATGCATGGGCGGGTTGGCGCTCAGGCCTGCCTTTCCGGCGCTTGAGTCTGGGCAACGCTCCGATGGTCTTCCCTGCCCTCTGCTCGGCCATTCGCAGCTCATAGAGACTCTGGAGGTTGAGCCAGAATTCGGGGCTGGTCCCGAAGAAGTGACCGAGGCGCAGCGCGGTGTCGCCAGTAATGGCCCGCTGGCCATTCAGGATCCCGGTGACGCGGTTGGTCGGCACCGCCAGCTGGCGCGCGAGCTCCGCGGCGCTCATGTCGAGCGCCTCGAGCTCTTCGGCCAGATGCTCGCCGGGGTGAATTGCGGGGCGTGCCATGTGTCCCTCCTTAGTGCTAGTCGACGATCTCCACCCTGATCGGGCCGGCCGAACCTTCCGGCCACTCGAAACAGATACGCCACTGGTCGTTGATTCGAATACTGTACTGGCCCTTCCGATCCCCACTCAGTGCCTCAAAACGGTTGCCGGGCAAGGCGGCCAGATCCTTCAGCGATGTGGCTGCCTCGAGCCGGTCGAGCTTCATCCGCGCGGACCGTTCGATTCCAGAGAACGCCTTGACCCGCTGGCCGGCGCCGAACTCCCTGGACCGCTTGTCTCGATAGCCGACGATCATTCCCGAGAGGAGCCGTCAGTATGAGTTACGTCAGGCGTAACACACAAGTCACACGGAGCTTCAAAACGCAAAGTCGCCGGCGCTTTACCACAATCGGAAGAAGGTGTTTGAGGTCAGCTCCCCTTGTGCCCCTTTCGGTCTGTTTTGGTCCACACGGCTACGAACGGCGTTCGGCGTGCAACTTGACGGGACTGTTCGGAAGTTACGGGGAGTTCGTGACAACCTCGGTGGTGGCCCCAACGGGATTCGAGGCCACGTTTTCGCAAGGATTGATGGCCGTCTACCGCGCCCGCTGAGGTCAGAAGCACAGCACGACTCGAACACGGAGGGGCCATCGCGCGCCGTGGACATCGATGCACGCTACCTCGCGGAAGAGCCTCGCGGGCATCCGCCGCAAGCCTTCGCCGACACTCGGCCGGAAGGCCCGCCGTCAGGCGCGGCACTGAAGTGATGTTCCTCGCCCGGACTGGGCGGTGACGAGTTGTATTTGCCACCGCCGATGGGTATCTTCATTGTAGATACCGAACTCCAATGGGGAGGCCCACGCGCATGCGCGTCCCGGTTCAGAAGTGGGGCAACAGTCTTGCCCTGCGAATCCCGAAGCCGTTCGCCGAAGATGTTGGCGTCAGCGAAGGTACGGTGGTCGATGTGTCCATCTCGAAGGGGCGGTTGATCGCGGCACCGGTCGCGCCACGGCGGGCTCGTCTCGAGGATCTGCTTCGGCGCGTTACGAAGCGCAATCTGCACGGCGACGTGGGAACGGGACCCGCGCTCGGCCGTGAGGCCTGGTAGTGCCGCGTCGCTATGTACCGCGGCGTGGTGATATTGTCTGGCTCTCGTTCACCCCGCAGGCAGGCCATGAGCAGGCCGGCCGCCGACCCGCGCTCGTGTTGTCCCCGTCGGCGTACAACCGCAAGGTCGGTCTAGCCCTGTTTTGCCCCATAACGAGCCGCGTCAAGGGATACCCTTTCGAGGTGACGGTCCCCAAGGGCCTACCGGTGGCCGGGGTCGTTCTGGCCGACCAGGTGAAGAGCCTGGACTGGCGAGCCCGGCGCGCAGAGTTCGTCGACCGTCTTCCTGATGCGGAGGTCAGTGGAATTCTGAGCTTGGTGATGGCGCTCCTGAGCGAAGGCAACGCGTGATTGTGGGTCACGAAGAATTCGGTGCCGGCGCCGCACTGAAGCAGTGTCCGCCGGGACAATGCGCGGTCTCGACCATGCGCAGTACGGCCGCCGCATCGACCCGGCGCCGGAACCAGACGACCAGCGCCTCAGGGGGAAGGTCTGCTTCGGCACAGTTCCGGTCCTCGTCGATGCAGAGGATCAGGTTTGACAAATGAGCGCCCCGGTACAGGGCGAGTTTCCGCGCCACGTAGTCAGGCGTCCAGAAGCCCACGATCTCCAGGAGCCACTTGCGCGCCGGGTCGGAGCGATGTCGGAGGGCGAAGTCGGGGAAGACCAGCGTGTCACCCGCGATTATTGGCTCCGGCTCCCGAATCACATCCCACGCCGGCGCGAGCCGTCGGAACTCCCGAGCGAAGCGCTCCTCAAGCCGGCTGTCGTATCGGCGCGGCGCGCTGGCCGGAAAGATCGGGTCGCCAGTGCCCAATTGCAGACTGAGGCGGCGCCCCTGGAAGACGCACTCCGCTCGTAGGCGGAAATGTGCACACCACGCGAGCAGAGGAACGAGCTCACCGAGCGCTCGCCCATAGAGCCGGGTGTGACGAAACAACGCGAATGGTCCCGAGAGTTCCAGTGTGGCGCCGGCGGCGCCGGATCGTTCAGCGACAGTGCAGATCAGTCCTCGCCACTTCGCGTGGCGGACCAGAGTCCGGGTATGTCCCTCGACTTCGATCCTGACAACCGTCGCGCGGAAGAGGAGCGCCTGAACCAGCGCGAGGTTGCTCCGTAGCGCCAGCTCCATCGTTGAGAACGGTTGCGCGGGCGCACCGACGAGCCGTTCGCCGGGCAGGTCGCCGAACAGCGAATCTTGTAGGTCCTCGTGGGTCACCTCGAGAGAGGCGGCCACCGTGGACAAGACGTCGTGCGGAGGGGCAAGTGTCCGCGCCGCCTCCCCGAAGACGAGCGCCCGTGCCCGTCTGGGCGGCACCGCCGTCTTCCGAGGGCTGGGCCGGAATCTAGAAAGCACCTGGATGGCAAGTCTGAGCTTCCTTGGGGGGCTCTGGCACAGCGGCTCGCGCAGCCGGGCTTCCAGCTCACGTTGTGGCCGTCCGATGAACCGTTCATGCTCCTCGAGGAGAGCCCGCAACCACGGGTGGTCGTGTTCCCCGAGGAAGTGAGGCACCACGAGCGCCCCCGCCACGCTATAGTTGAGCAGATCTTCGGACAACAAGGCCCTGGCGTCTCCTGCGCGCCTGACCGACTTCGATGGTGTTTCGTGTGACGAGCTCGTACACGACAGCGCGCTTGCCCTCGCTCGGCCGCAGCAACCGGCCGACTCGCTGCACGTGCTCGCGCTCACCGAGCGCACCGCCCACGATCACGGCGATGTCGGCGTCCGGAACGTCGAGCCCTTCGTTGAGCACCCGTGCTGACACGAGGGTCCGGATGTCGCCCCGGCGGAAGCGCTCGAGCACGTCATCGCGCT
>QHSR01000179.1 GCA_003221635.1 Candidatus Rokuibacteriota bacterium
CGATCTTCGTCCGGTCGTCCGAGACCCCGCCGCCATCTGCTGATGATCCCCCGGCTCGCCCGACGGCGCCGGGCACCCTGATCGATGCAAACGGCCAGGAATACGCGCCATGCCGATCCCAATCAGATCCATGAACAACACCGCGCTCAAGATGCGCGGGCGAGTGGCCGACGCCCTACGAGGGCTCGCCGCCGCACTGACCGACTCGTTCGCGTTGAGGCGTCCTAAGGACGCGCCCCAAGTGGAATCCTTTGACGGTGCTGAAGCTGGGGCTGCCACCGACGCTGCGGCGCTTCTTCGCGACGACGAACTGCATCGAGAATCTGATCGGCACGGTGCGGCACGTCACGCGGAACATCAAGCGCTGGCGCGATGGCGACATGCGGCGGCGGTGGATCGGGCTCGGTCTGCTGCGCGCCGCGGAGCGCTTCCGGCGCATCAAGCGGCACGGAGAGCTGGACGGGCTCGTGACCGCGCTCGGCGCCGCGAATCTCTTGGAGCGCGCCGCGTGAGTCAGCGTGGCCACCGCAGGGAAAACCGAGGGCCACACTTGGCTCCGGATCGATCTTCTCGAGGGGGGCCGCTATGTCGGTACTCTCCTCCGCGCCGTGAACTGAGGGTATGATGCCCTGCCGTCGCGCTCAGCCAAGTTCAACAGCGAGTGGGACAACTCCGCCCGATGTGTCTAATTGGTTTATGTCGCTTACGCTCTCACTGGTGGCGCCGCGGGCGGTAGAGCGAGCCGAAGCGGTGCCGCCGCTGAGGCGAGCTCTTTAGAGCCGCTGGCGAGTTTTTGCCGGTTTTCGACTGAGGCAATTCGCCACTCGCTGCCGTTCAGTCATGCCGTTCTGACCTGCGACCGCGCCTATATCCTGAACCCGCATCGGATTTTCAGACCTGGCATCGACGGTGCAGTATCGGAGTGGTGTGAAGACTCAAGGCCCGCTCCCTTTATGTCGCCTGCGCTCCCCACGGCAGCTCGTTGGCGATTCGCCCAACGCTCCTGCCAAAGGCGCGCGCCGCGGCAATCGCGTGGCTGACCGTAGGCGCTCGAAGCCGGCCTGGTCCAGTGCCTGATAAACGAATCTCGGGTTCTGCTTTCGCGTCCACAACGCCGGGAGTCTTAACCCTGGCTTCAACCTTCGACGCGATCAGCGTTCGAGCATCTTTTACGGGTGACCCGAATGGGAGCAATAGCGCCTCCATCCAATTCAGGAAGCAGGGAGATGCAACCTGGCAGAACGCCTTTACGCCGATTGTTGACCGAAAGACGAGTATCTCCGGACACACAAACCCTTATGCCGACCAGGCGCGTGGCAGCATTGTGGGTCTTCAGGCCGGCACGACGCACGAGGTTTCACTGACCTTTAGTGATCCCGACGGTATCGTCGGTTCCGCAACACTTACTGGCACCGTCGCGACGATCGCTCCAACGGCTCCTGTTTTAGGAGTGGAGCTTTTTGTTGACGCTGGGGCACCAAGCGGTGACAATGGCTCGTCTGGAAGTCCGTTCAACTCGATCTCGACCGCCATCACCGCCGCGACGGCCGGTATCACCATTCGCGTCAGCAGTAGCGACCCGGCGCGCGGAGTATCCGATACGTTAACGGCTCTGGCGCGGGCAAGTGAGTACACGGTACGCCGACATCGTGCGCTGGGAGGATCGTGATGAGATGCCGAGTGCCCGTCATCATCCTGGCACTACTGCTGCTTCCTACGGCCACGCCCGCGTGGGCGCAGAACGGCCTCACGACCGGCGCGCTGAATCTCAAGAGCACCTTCGATAACATCGGCATCCGCGCCGCCTTCACCGGCGACGCCAATGCCAACGCGACCGCGACCGTTCAGTTTCGGAAGGTGGGAGATGTCACGTTCAAGAACGCCTTCACCCCGGTCATTGACCATCGAGCGACGATCAATGGCACGGCCAACCCCGGAGCGAATGAAGGCCGGCTGAGTATTGTCGGCCTGACGCCAGGGACGATGTATGAAGTCGTGTGGACGTGGTCAGATCCGGACGGTGTGACGGGGACCAATCCGCGCTCCGGTACGATCTCGACCCTCAGTAGCACGGCGCTCACGATCAGCGAGTCGTGGGTCAGCATAACAGACGGGACATGTGGCGGTCACGCGCCATGCTTCTCGACCATTCCGGCAGCGATCACGGCCGCAGTCGCGGGCACCAAGATCCGGGTCATGCCCGGCAGCTATCCCCCCCTCACGATTTCCAAGTCGGGCTCGGCGGGGGCGGGCTATATCGCGATCGTGGGCGAGAACCGTGACACCACCTTCATCACCGGAGGATCGAGCGTCACGAGCAACATCACGATGGCGGCGAGTGCGAGCTACGTTCAGGTCAAGAATTTTCGGCTGAAACCGACGGCGCACAACTCCGTCGTGGTTGGCGCCAATGCGCATCACCTCTGGTTCGAGAATCTCTACCACGAAGATGTGCACGGGGCGGGGACCTGCACGTCCGGGGACTATGACGACGCGGGCTTCTTCTTCAGCGACGGCACGCATGAAATCTTCGTCATCAACAACACGATCCTCGGGACCTGGCTCCTGACGTGTACGGTGCCCGGTACTGATTGGGACCAGATCGTCAACGGCATTGATATGTATGGCACGAGCGCCATCGGCGGGTTTGTCATCAAGGGCAACACGATCAATGGCGGCTTCCGCGACTGCATTGGCGACGGCGGTGAGACCTGGGGCGATGGATTCCGCGACAACTCCGACATCATCAACAACACCGTCACGAATTGCAAAGATGACGGCATTCAGATGGAAGGCGAGGATATGAACCTGCGCATCGGCGGGAACAATGTCGATGCCAACCGGGGCAACAGCACGATGGCGATGGCCGCCCATCTCGTCGGCCCGGTCTATGTCTATCGCAACGTGTTCTACCAGCACGGGAACCCCGGCTACTGCGGCAAGATGTACGAGAACACGCAGGGCTACGGATTCTTCATCCACAACACCTGCCATGCGATCAATGGGAGCGACGGATTCAGCGGCGGTGGCAATGCCAACGGCAATCCCTTCGACAACTTCTACAACAACATTATCGTGTCGAACAACATCTGCCTGGACACTTTTGCGTCCACCAGCAAAGCCAACGGAAACCTCTACCAGTGTGGAGCCTATTTTCAGAGTTGGGGCGGCAGCAGTTACGGCTCGGTCGCCGCATTTCGCACGGGAACCGGGAACGAGGTCAACGGTAAGCAGGGCAACCCGCTGTTCATCGACGTTCAGAAACACATCGACGCCACGAGCCCGGCCTTCAACGCGGGGATCATCATCCCGAACTTTAATAGCCTGGATTCGGCCTGGCCGTATGCGGGTGTGGCTCCGGACATAGGGGCCTTCGAGGTTGGCGGGGCGCTCCCGCCGATTCCCCCTACGGCCCCGATCGGCCTCATTCTCCAATGAGCCTCCCATGCGGCCTATGCGTTCAAGGAGTCCGGGACGCCCGCGTTCGTCTTTTACATTCACAATACGATCGACACCACCGGCGGCTCGGGGGGGGGAGCGACAGCATAGGCGGTGGGGGACGAAGCCGCTGCAATTCCTCTATAACAACATCATCCGGACCTCCGCGATCGGGCTGGATGGCTTCGCGACCACGAGCAAGGCCAACGCGAATCTCTATATCGAGTCCGGGAGTCCATTTGGACGTGGTGTTCCCGGCCACGGGCTCGACCGTGACCGGCGCGCTCGTGACGGTGCGGATGCAACCGATCACGCCCGTCCGCGTGCCAGAGCCAGCGACGTTCCTGCTCGTTGGCGTCGGGGGACTCACGGCAGCGATCGTGATAGCAGGAGACCGTCACCGGAGCAATCTGTGCAAATCTTTTCACGGATTGACGTAGCCGCTGGGGGTGCTATCTAGGGTCACTCGCGCTCTCGCGTGGAGGTGTCCCATGCGGACCGTCCTTCCGGTGCTGACTCGTCTCGGGTTCGTGCTGATCCTGATCGCCGCTCTCTGGGCCTCGCCCGCCCGCGCCGTGACGCTGACGATGGAGCCCCTGGAGCCGGGCCGCGTGGTCTCCGCGACCAGTTGGTACGCGCCGGACTTCGCGTTTCACTACTTCCCGGACGTCAAGGGGCCATACGGGGGCGACGAGTCCATCGGCTTTCCGGTGTATCAAGTCCGGACGGACTTTCGCATCGACGGCTTGACGGGCACGCGCCTGGAAGGCCAAACATGGCTGGGGGACATCCGCTCGCCGATTAACCTCATGCGCATGGAATGGATCGTCGGGGAGGCCCCGAATGCCAACGTCGCGTTCGAACGCCAAGGCGTGACGGGGGCGATGTACACGATCCCGTACAGCCTCGCGTTCACCGTGCGGACCGATGACCCCGAAGGGCCGTACCACGTGGAATCCGGCATCACCCTCTTCGGCACTGAAGGCTTCGCCAACGCTTTCCCTGGCTCTGACGCGAGTGGCACGCCATATTGGGTCGTGGAGCGCCTCACGGAGAGCTACGGCGTCCACGCGGACCTTCGGTTCCCCGCGACGGGCTACACGGTGACGGGCGTGACGGCGACGCTGACCGGCTATCCCTTGGGGCGGTATGTGGGCGGGGGCGTGCCCGTGGCCGTGCCGGAGGCGGGGACCTTGCTGCTCGTGGCGGTGGGCCTCGCGGGCGTCGTCCTCACGCATCGCTATGGCTCGGCGAAGATCGCTTCGTAAGCTGCGGATGAGCGCCCTCCACGGTGGAGGCGCCAAAACGTCTGACGCGCACGTCGACGCAAGAGTTGGTTGCGCCTGGTTGCGTGGAATGCCGCACTCTGCCGCGTTTTGCACGATGGTGCGCGCTAGAAGTGCGCGATTATTGGAGGCGTGGCCTACGAATCCCTACGAATCCCTTACCCTCCACCACTGATTCTGCCTCGCTGCGAACAATACTTAGCGGCTGACCGGTAGCGAGTGGGACGTATGGGGACGCGCCGGGACCGGGCGAGTTGCGAGACTCCGCCGGTTCGCCGCTGTCTTCTGATGCCGTCCGCGGCCAGAACACAAGGTCGAGTGCCTCCACGTCGCGCTCGTGATTCTCGCGTACGAGATGGCCGTAGGTACCCCATGTCGGCGGGGTGGCAATTGCCGCAAAGA
>QHSR01000180.1 GCA_003221635.1 Candidatus Rokuibacteriota bacterium
GACACCGTCGACCGACCGCCCCGTCCGGCCCCGCCGCTGGTTGCGACGCCTTCTCATCGGGGTCGGGGCCGTCTCGCTCCTGGTCCTCGCCGCGGTGGCGGTCGCCGCGCTGTGGGCATTCACGATCTTCCCCCGCTCGCTTCCCTCGGTCACCGCGCTCGAGACGCTGCAGCCCATCCTGGGCACCAAGATCTACGACGACAACGACGAGCCGCTCACCGAGCTCCACGTGGAGCGGCGCATCTTCGTGCCGCTGGCCCAGATCCCGCAATCGCTCCGGGACGCGGTGATCGCGACGGAAGACAAGCGCTTCTACTCCCACTGGGGCATCGATCCGATCGGCGTGGCGCGCGCGGTGGTCCAGAACTACCGGCGCGGGCGCTTCGTCGAGGGCGGCAGCACCATCACGCAGCAGCTCACGAAGGTCCTCTTTCTCACGCCGGACAAGAGTCTGGAGCGGAAGCTGAAGGAGGCGGTGCTGGCGCTAGAGCTGGAGCGCCGCTACTCGAAGGACCGCATCCTCGAGATGTACATGAACCAGGTGTACTTCGGCCACGGCGCGTACGGCGTCGAGGCGGCGGCGCGGACCTACTTCGGCAAATCGGTCTCCGAGCTCAACGTGCGCGAGTCCGCGCTGATCGGCGGCCTACCGCGGGCGCCGTCGAACTATTCGCCGTTCGATCGCTCCGAGGCCGCGAAGCGGCGGCGCGAGGTCGTGCTCCGCCGGATGGTGGAGTTCGGCGCGCTCAAGGACGACGACGCCAAGCGACTGGCCAAGACGGATCTCGGGCTGATCCCGCCGGAGCGCCGCCGCACGACCGGCCAGTACTTTGTGGACTACGTCCAGCAGGCGCTCGAAGCCAAGTACGGCGCCGACCTGGTCTTCAAGGGCGGCCTCAACGTCTACACGACGCTGAATCCCACGATGCAGCTCGTAGCCGAGCAGTCGCTGCGGGAAGGCTTGAAGGCGCTCCAGGGGCGTACCGCCAAGGGCCAGCCCGGCGACTCCCCCGAGGGCGCGGTGATCACGGTCGAGCCGCAGACCGGCTACGTGAAGGCGATCGTCGGTGGTACCGACTTCTTCCGCAGCGAGTTCAACCGGGCGGTGCAGGCCAAGCGTCAGCCCGGCTCGGCCTTCAAGCCCTTCATCTACATCGCGGCGCTCGAAGCTGGCTTCACGGCCGCCTCGCAAATCGAAGACGCGCCGGTCTCCTACGCGGTCGGCTCGAACGGACAGTCGTGGAAGCCGGAGAACTACGATCGCAAGTTCCGCGGGGCAACCACGCTCCAGCAGGCCATCGAGGAGTCGGTGAACGTCGTGACCGTCAAGCTCCAGGAGCGGATCGGCCTCGCCAAGACGATCCAGGTCGCGCGCCGTCTCGGCATCGCGAGCCCCCTGGACATCAACCTGAGCCTGGCGCTCGGCACTTCTGACCTCTCGCTGCTGGAGCTGACGTCCGCCTACGGCGCGCTCGCCAACCAGGGTGTGTGGATGCCGCCGGTGACGATCCGCTACGTCACCGACGCGCAGGGTAAGCTGCTCGAGGAGCACGTGCCGGAGGGCAGAGAGGCGCTGGCGCCCGAGACCGCTTATGTCATCACGCACATGCTCCGCGGCGTCGTGGAGCGCGGCACCGGCCAGGCCGCAAAGGTTCTGGGGCGCCCGGTTGCCGCAAAGACCGGGACGACCAACGACTACTCGAACGCGTGGTTCATCGGGTTCACGCCACGGCTTGCGACCGGCGTGTGGGTCGGCTACGACCGTCCGCGGAGTCTCGGACGCGACGAAACAGGATCCCGTGTGGCGGTGCCCATCTGGGTCGGGTACATGGCCAAGATTCTCGGCGACAGTCCAAAGGAAGACTTTCCCGTCCCGGATCGGATCGTCTCGATGCTCATTGACGAGGATCCGTCGGGAGAGTGCCTGCGCCCTGTACCGATGGCCTTCGTCAAGGGGACTGAATCAGGCGTGGCATGCAACGCCGTGGGACAGCCACGCGCCCAGCTCCCGGCGACCCCGACACCCGCTCCGGCAACGGCACCGGCGCCGGCCTCCCCGCCGAGTCCAGTCCCCCAAAGCCAGACGCCCTAACCTCGGGCCGGCGGGTACCGCCCCGCGACCTGAGGCCACGATGCGCCGTCGAAGAGTTCACGGAACACCGTCGTCAGCTCCCCGATGGGCACGCGGATCTGCTCCATTGAGTCGCGTTCCCGGATCGTGACCCGCCGATCACCCGCCTCGCCCCGCTCGCTGTCCCCGACCGTCTGAACGTCCACCGTGACGCAGTAGGGAGTGCCGACCTCATCTTGCCGGCGATAGAGCCGCCCGATGGCCGCGGTGTCGTCGTAGACCACGCGCCAATGCTTCGCAAGATCGCCCCGGATCGTCTGGGCGGCACGGACGATGTCGTCGCGCTTCTTGAGAAGCGGGAGCACGGCGATCTTGAGCGGCGCGAGCTCCGGGTGGAGCCGCAGCAGCACACGCTTTTCCCCGCGCACTTCTTCCTCCCGGTAGGCATCGGCCATGAAGGCAAGGAACGCCCGATCCACGCCCGCGGACGGCTCGACGACGTAGGGGACGACGTGCTCCTTGCGCTCGTCGTCGAAATAGGTGAGTGACTTGCCGCTCCATTTCGCGTGCTGCTTGAGGTCGAAGTCGGTGCGGTTGGCGATGCCCATCAGCTCGCTCCACCCGATGGGAAAGTTGTACTCGACATCGACGGTGCGCTTGGCGTAGTGCGCCAGCTCGTCTCGATCGTGCTCGCGGAGTCTCAGATTTTCGTCACGGAGGCCATAGCGGCGAAACCACGTCACGCAGTCCTCGATCCATCGGTCGTGCCAGTACTCGTCGGCCGGCCGCCCCTCCACCCGATCGTTCGGATTGACGAAGTACTCGATCTCCATCTGCTCGAACTCACGCGTGCGGAAGATGAAATTGCCGGGCGTGATCTCGTTCCGGAACGACCGTCCGGCCTGGGCGATGCCGAACGGGAGCTTGAGCCGCATGGACTGCAGCACGTTGTCGAAGTTCACGAACATCGCCTGGGCGGTTTCCGGGCGCAGGTAGGTGACGGAGGCGTCTTCCTCGACCGGGCCCATGAACGTCTTGAACATCAGATTGAACTGGCGCGGCGGGGTCAGCTCGCCCTTGCCACACTCCGGGCACAGCATTCGGCGCTGTCCGCAATGGCCACAGGGCTCGCCGGCCGGGATCGTGAACTTGTTGCCCTTGGTGGCGGGGCAGTAGTGCGTCCAGGAGATGGCATCCACGTGATCGGCACGGAATCGCCGCTTGCACTCCCGACAGTCGACCATGGGATCCGTGAAGTGATCGAGATGACCACTCGCCTTCCACACGGTGGGGTGCATGAGGATGGACGCATCGAGCCCGACCATGTCCGAACGGGTTTGGACGAAGTCGCGCCACCACACGCGTTTGATGTTGTTCTTAAGCTCCACTCCCAGGGGGCCGTAGTCCCAGCACGAGCCCGTGCCGCCGTAGATTTCGCTCGACTGGAAGACGAAGCCCCTCCGCTTCGAGAGGGACACCAGCACGTCCATGTTCATCGACTCGCCTCGCCTCCGGCTGCGGCTCGCCCGACCATGCTCATTCTATCGCCTCGGTGCGTCGGGAGGCCGGACGGCCAGGCTCACGCGCGTTCATCCGCCGCCGGCGAGAGTCGTTGCACCTCGCGCAGGAACTTGGCCGCACGCGTCGAGTGGCCGATGAGACCCGCGACCTGCGCCTCCAGGAGCACCGACAGCTCCGCCTCGGCGCGGCCGAGCGGCAGCGCGAGCGCCTCGTCCCAGGACAGCGCCCGGAGTCGCTCGAACGCGCCGATCGTCGTCGGAGCGATCGGGAGGGTGTCTCCACCCCCGCGCGCACACGCCTCGCAGACGAGACCCCCGGCGCCGAGGGCGGGGCGCGGAAACGGATAGACGCGACCGCATTCGACACACGCGTCGAGTCGCGGCCGGTGGCCGAGCACCTCGATGCACCGCACTCCGAAGCAGATCGCCACCCGCGTCGGTTTGCGCGAGCCGTCCAGCGCGCGCAGTGCGCGAACCAGCAGACCGAAGAGGGCGACGTGTCGATCGCGCTCGGCGGTGAGCCGCGCCACGCATTCGATGATCCAGGCCGCCTGGGCCAACCGCTCCAAATCCTCGCGCACGCGCTGGAACGGGCGGGTGATGTCGAAGTGGTCCACACGGACCAGCTCGCTCCGGCCCGTATCGAAAAATACGAGCTCGCCGAGCGTGCCGAGCTCGAGGGCGCTCCCGAACCGCGAGCGCATCCGCCGGGCCGCCTTGGCGACGCCGCGGATCTTGCCGAAATCGCGCGAATAGAACGTCACCAGCCGGTCGCTCTCGCCCAGGGGGAAGGACCCGATCACGATCGCGGCAGATTTTCCGAGCGCCATCAGGACGTCAGCAGAAACCCGAACTCGCGGAGCGCCCGCTCGTCCCGCCGCCAGTGCCGGCGGACCTCCACCGTCGATTCGAGGAATACCTTGATGCCGAAGAACGACTCGAGATCGCGCCGGGCCTCGCTGCCGATCCGCTTCAGCATCGCCCCGCCCTTGCCGATGAGAATCCCCTTCTGCGATTCCTGCTCGACGAAGACGGTCGCTCGGATGTACAGGCACGCGGGATTCTCGCGCTCCGTCAACTCCTCGACTCGAACCGCGACGGCGTACGGGACCTCTTGCCGCGTGTGGTGAAAGACCTTCTCGCGGATCCGCTCGGCGACGAAGAAGGTCTCGGGCTGGTCGCTCGTCGTGTCCGGAGGAAAGAACGGCGGATGCGCGGGCATCCGCTCGACGATCAGCTCCAGGAGCCGGTCGCAATTGGCGCCTTCCGTCGCGGAGACGGGGACGAGCTCCGCGAACGCGTGGCCGCGTCGCCACGTCTCGATGAGCGGCAACATCCGGCTCTTGGGTCGGACACGGTCGGCCTTGTTCAGGACGCAGAAGACCGGTCCGGAGTAGGCCCGCAGCGGCTCCAGCACGATCTCCTCGGGAGCGTCCCCCGCCGCCGCGTCGACCACCAGGCAGACCAGGTCGACGTCCTCGACGGCGCGCCGGGCGGTGGTCAGCAGGAAAGCACCGAACTTGTCGACGGCCACGTGTAGTCCGGGCGTGTCGACGAAGACGATCTGCCCTTCCGGGAGGTTCTTGATGCCGGTGATGCGGTTCCGGGTCGTCTGCGGACGGGGCGACACGATCGAGAGCTTTTCGCCGACGAGGCGGTTCAGGAGCGTCGACTTCCCCGCGTTGGGGCGGCCGATGAGCGACACGAATCCGGCCCGACCGGTTACCGCGGCCGGGCCCATGATGCTTGCGCGTCCAGGAGTCCCTGCCAGAGCCGCGCGGGCGGGAGCCGGCGGATGCAAGACGCCGTGCGTGACGAGCAGGTCCAGCTCGGTCGCGAGCGGCACCGCGAGCCGGTTCGCCTGGCGCTGCGCGGCCTCCGCCGAGATGACGATCTGGCCGACCAGGGGGCTCGGCAGGCCCGGCGTCGCGAGCGGGAACGCCAGCACGTCGGTGCGCCGGCCGACGCCGCGGTGCCGGCCGTTGAGCCGGCGGATCGCCGCATCGTCGACGACCAGCACGTCGACGTCGCCCGCCGCCCGGCCGAGCGCGGCGAGGGCCCGCTCCGCGGTCCGCGCGAGCCGCGCCGGCGACACGGCGACCCGACGCTGGCGATTCGCGATTACCGCCGCCATCAGGAAGGGGCGGGTGTCGATTCGCGCTCGCCCTTGCGAGCGTCGTGGGCGTCGTAGGCGCGGACGATCGCCGACACGAGCTGGTGTCGCACCACGTCACCGTCGTCAAAATAGACGAAGCGGATCCCGGGAACGCCGCGCAGCACCGTCTGGACCTCGATGAGCCCCGAGCCGCGCGACGCCGGCAGGTCCACCTGCGTCACGTCGCCGGTGATCACCATCTTCGAGTTGAAGCCGAGGCGCGTGAGGAACATCTTCATCTGCTCGGCGGTGCTGTTCTGCGCCTCATCGAGGATGATGAAGGAGTCGTTGAGCGTGCGGCCGCGCATGTACGCGAGGGGCGCGATCTCGATCGCCCCCTTCTCCATGAGGCTCGTCACCCGCTCTGTCTCGAGCATGTCGTAGAGGGCGTCGTAGAGCGGCCGCAGGTAGGGGTGGATCTTCTCGTACAGATCGCCGGGAAGGAATCCCAGCCGCTCCCCCGCCTCGACCGCGGGCCGCGTCAGCACGATCCGCGCCACCTCGCGCTTCATGAGCGCGGCGACCGCCATCGCGACGGCGAGGAACGACTTGCCGGTCCCGGCGGGGCCAATGGCGAACACCATGTCGTGGCCGCGGATCGCGTCGACGTATCGCTTCTGGTTGACCGACTTCGGCGCGACCCACTTCTTCCGCGACGGCACCGCGATCGCGTCCGAGAACACCGTCTTGAGGTCGGCCTGCTCGTCGTCCGAGAGCATGCGGAGCGCCGCCCGGACTTCGCCCACCCGCAGCGGGGTCCCGGCCCGGACCAGCTCCGCGAGCTGGACCAGCGCGCGCTCGGCTTTCTTCACCTGGCGCTCGTCTCCCTTCAGCATGATGTCGTGGCCGCGGGCGACGATACGGATGTCGAGCTCCGTCTCCAGCGTGCGGAGGTGATCGTCGTTGCGCCCGAGAAGCGGCAGCAGATCGAGGTCGGGGGCCAATGAGATCCGGCGGGTGATGGCGGCGGTTTCGCTCAACGCCTAGGATTCCTTTCCCGAGTCTACACTCGGCAGATCGAGCGTGATGTGGAGTTCCTTGAGCCGTTCCGGCGGCACCGGGCTGGGCGCCTGCATCAGCAGATCTTGCGCCTGCTGGTTCATGGGAAACGCGATCACCTCGCGGATGTTCGTCTCGCCGGCGAGGAGCATCACGATGCGGTCGATGCCGGGTGCCGAGCCGCCGTGGGGCGGCGCGCCGTACTTGAAGGCGTTGAGCATCCCCCCGAAGCGGGCCTCGACCTCGTCCCGGCTGTAGCCGGCGATCGCGAACGCCTTGTACATGATATCTGGCCGGTGATTGCGGATCGCCCCGCTCGACAGCTCGACGCCGTTGCAGACGATATCGTACTGGTAGGCCTTGATCG
>QHSR01000009.1 GCA_003221635.1 Candidatus Rokuibacteriota bacterium
TGTCGGAGAGCCGCGTAATCAGCTGATAGATCTTCACCATCTCGGGGTGGCGCCCCACCAGGCCCTCGAAGCCAGGGCCCGACCCGGGCTCGGGCGTGTTGCCCGCCAGCGCCGAGCGCAGACACAGCACCTCGCGCTCGAGCGCGCGCTTCTCGAGCGCGCGCTGGGCAAGCAGGAGGATATCGTCGACGTCGAAGGGCTTGGTGAGGTAGTCGTAGGCGCCCCGCTTGAGCGCCTCGACCGCCGTGCGCACCTCGCGCACGGCCGTGACCAGCACGACGACCGTGGTCGGATCCAGGGCCTTCACGCGAGGCAGGACGTCGATCCCCGGCTCCCCCGGCATGCGCTGGTCGAGCATGACGAGGTCGACCTCCCGCGTGCGGAGCACGTCGAGCGCCTCCGCGCCGTTCTCGGCCACGAGGACGTCGCACGTCTCTTCGAGGATCGCCCGCACCGACGCCCGGACGCCCTCCTCGTCGTCCACGACGAGGACAGTGCCGCGGCGCGCGAGCAGCGGCTTCTCGGTGATCACGGCTCGCGCGACCGTTCCATGACGAGATATTCGGCGCGCCCGCCGCTCGACGGGCGGTGGACGAAAACAAGGACGCGGTCGCCCGGCTTGAGCTGCGCGAGGGTCCGGAAGAAGGCGGTGGGATCGGTGACGGGCTTCTTGCCGACCTCGACGATGACGTCGCCACGGCGAAGGCCCGCCTTGTCGGCCGGGCTGCCGGACACCACGTCGGTGACGAGGAGGCCCCCCGGGCTCGGGAGATTCAGCCGGGCCGCCGCCTCGCCGGTGAGCGGTTCGACGCTGAGCCCCCAGCTCTCGTCGTCCGGCGCGCCCGCGAGCACGGGCTCTTCGGCGGGCATCTCGGTGACCGTCACGCTGACCGTCACGGGCTTCCGCTCGCGGATCAGCTTGAGGCGCACCGGTTGCCCGGGCGCGACGGCGGCGACGCGGCGCTGAAGCTCGGGCACCTCCTTGATCGGCGCGCCGTTGAGCTC
Organism: Candidatus Rokuibacteriota bacterium; assembly: GCA_003221635.1. Taxonomy (GTDB): domain Bacteria; phylum Methylomirabilota; class Methylomirabilia; order Rokubacteriales; family CSP1-6; genus AR31. The sequence goes on from QHSR01000009.1 coordinate 1,006, forward strand.
GACGATCACATCCCCCTGGCGCAGGCCGGCGGCCTCCGCCGGCCCGCCCTTCACGACCTCGGCGACCAGCACGCCCTCACGCACCCCGAAGGTTCCCGCCAGCTCGTCGGTCACGTCCTGAATCGCGATGCCGAGCCACCCGCGCACCACACGGCCGGAGGCGATCAGCTGGCGCATGACCTCCTTGGCCTGGTTGATCGGGATCGAGAACCCGATCCCCTGTCCCGCTGCCACGATCGCGGTGTTGATGCCGATCACCTTCCCGTCCAGGTTCAAGAGCGGCCCGCCCGAGTTCCCCGGGTTGATCGACGCGTCCGTCTGGATGAAGTTCTCATACGTCGCCACGCCGACGCGGTTGCGCGCCGTCGCCGAGACGATCCCGACCGTCACCGTGCGATCGAGGCCGAACGGGTTGCCGATCGCGATCGCCCACTGGCCGACGCGGAGCTGGTTGGAATCGCCCAGCTCGGCCACCGGCAGGGGGCCGGGCGCGTCCACCTTGAGCACGGCGAGGTCGGTCTTGGGATCTCGACCGACCAGGCGCGCCGAGAACTTCCGCTGATCCGAGAGGCGCACGATGATGTCCTGAGCGTTCTCGATCACGTGGTTGTTCGTCAAGATGTATCCTTTGGAATCCACCAGGACGCCCGAGCCGGTGGCGCGCGCGTCCTCGCGCGGCCGCCGGCGAAAATAGCGCTCGTAGAACTCCTCACCGAAGAACTCCTTGAACCGCTCCGGAGCTTCCTCCGACGCGCCGGCCGGCGTCTTCTTCGGCACCGTGCTCACGTGCACCACCGCCGGTGTGGCGCGGTCGGCGACGGCCGCGAACGCGTCCTCCAGCGCCCGGAGCATGGCGCGCGGATCGGCCTTTGGCGCCGCGCGCTGCTCGGCCGGGGCTGGACGCGGCTGCGCCCAGGCGGGGGCGGCAAAAAGCATCGTGAAGAGAAGGACGATGAATGGGTTCATCGGTGGCTCGGCCCCTACTCTACCGGCCGCGGTCAGTCTTCGCCAGGGGGACGAGCGCCAGCTCCAGCACGCGCCGCGTCCGGGCCGTCACCCGCGCCGCGGCACCGCGGCGGAGATGTCCGACCCAGATGATCGCGCCGCCGGCCGCGACCACGGGCACGCGGCAGCGATCCCAGCGGGGCACCTTCGCATCGATCAGTAGTGTCTTGAGCCTCCGTTCGGCGCCGCCGAACGGGATGAAGCGTTCGCCGCGCCGCGGGGCGCGCACCACGAGCGGTCCCGCCAGCTCCTCGGCATCGAAGGCGACGCGGCCCGGCTCGCGGGGAATCGTGTAGGCCTCGGCGCCGACGAACCGCGTTTCGAGCGCCTGGCCGATCTCGGGTAGCTCGGTGCGGCCAGGGACGCTGACCGGTCGCTCGGCGAGGGCGGGTAGCGGAGCCAGCGCGAGGCGGGCGAGGGCGCCGCTCACCTCGATGGTCACTCCGCCCAGCCTGAACGGGCGCCGCGGCGGCGGGACGGTGAGGGCCCTCCTGAGCCCACGATGAGACCACGCTCTCAGCGGGGCGCGACTTCCGAGACGTTCCGCCGCCTGGCGCAGGACCTCGGCGGCGACCTGGCGCGGCAAGGCGCGCAGCGGGCCGAGCGGAAGGGTCACCGCGCCCTCGCCCAACACGCTCAGCCGATCGAGCTCGATGCCCGCCGACCGGTCCAGCGCCGTGACGGTCTCGCGAGCGAGCGCCGACAGCCGCGTGAGCGCGCGCGCGATCTCCGTGTTGTACGAGGCGGCGAGGAGCGGCATCAGCTCGTGGCGAATCCGGTTACGGAGGAACTTCGGGTCTCGGTTCGTCGGATCCTCGACCCACGGGAGCGCGACTCGCCGCAACTCCGCCTCGAGCGCGGTCCGCGGGAGCTCGATGAGCGGGCGGATGATCGAGCCACGCACCGGCGGGATGCCGGCGAGCCCTCGAACGCCGGCGCCCTCGAGGAGGCGCATCAGCACGGTCTCGGCCTGATCGTCGGCGGTGTGACCAAGCGCGACCCGATGGGCGCCGACACGAGCCGCGCTCGTCTCGAGCGCCGCGTACCGGGCCGCCCGCGCGGCGGCTTCGAGAGAGCCCCGCGAATCGACCGTGACGGTCGCGACGTCGACCGGAACGCCAAGACGTGCCCCGAGCGTCCGCACGAAGTCCGCGTCGCCGGGCGATTCGGGGCGGAGCTGGTGATCGACGTGAAGGACATGGAGCCGGAGCCGCCATTCGGGTGCGAGCTCGAGGAGCAGGTGCAGGAGCGCCACCGAGTCGACGCCGCCCGACACCGCGACCAAGACGGTTTCGCCGCCCGCGAGCATCGCGTGGCGGCGAATGGTGCGCTCCATCTGGTCGCGCGCTGCCACCTACCCGCCCTGGAGACCCACCCAGACCTCCCCGTCCTCGAAGTGCTCCTTCTTCCAGACCGGGACGGTCTGCTTGAGCGTGTCGATCGCGTACCGGCACGCTTCGAACGCGTCGCCGCGATGCGCGGCCGCCACGGCGATGAGCACGCTGGCTTCGCCGATCTCGAGCCGTCCGATGCGGTGGAGCATCGCCACGCGCTTGACACCGGGCCAGCGGCCGCGCACGGTCTCACCGATCTCGCGCATCTTGACCTCGGCCATGGGCGCGTGCGCCTCGTACTCCAGGAACTTCACCGGGCGGCCGCCCGTCTCGTTCCGCACCACGCCCGAGAAGATGACGATACCGCCGGCGCCGGGATCGTCCACCTCATCGGCGATCGCGTCGGGGGACAACGGCTCGGTCACGACGCGGTAGATGTCGGCGGCGGCGCCGCCGCTCACCGGCGGGAAGAGGCAGAGCTCGTCGTCAGGCCGGAGGCGATGGTCGGGGGAGACGTAGTCTTGTCCGACGGCGAACAGCGTGAACGGGCGGTACGGTGCCAGCTCGGGATGGCGGTCGGCGATCGCCGACCAGGCGGACTCTACGGTCCCGCCCTCCGGAAGATCGACCTCGAGCCGCTCGCGTCCCAGCGCTTCACGGTACCGGGCGAAGAGACGAACCCGGACGCGCACGGCCGGTGGCGGAAGCTTAGAAGCGGTGCGACTGCCCGCAGCCGCAGCTCGACTTCACGTTCGGATTCTTGATCGCGAAGCCCGCGCCCATCATGTTGTTGTCCACGAAATCGATCTCGCTGCCGGAGAGATAGGGCGCGCTGTGCTTGTCGATGTAGACCCTGATGCCCTGAGCGTCGAACACGTCGTCCTCCGGCGTCGCCTGATCTTCCCAGCCGAGCTCGTAGGACATGCCGGAGCAGCCTCCGCCAACCACGCGGATCCGGAGGCCCCATTCGGGCTTGCCTTCCTCGAGCCGGAGCTCGGAGACCTTCTTTGCGGCTGTTTCGGTCATCGTAACCATGCGATCCTCCCGATCTGACGAGCTTTTTCGGAATCGACCTGCTTCGTCGCTATCCTATCACACGATCAAGCTCGAAGGGCTCATGGGTGCCGGCCCCCATGCGTCATTAGGATGCCGCCCGAGGGGCGTCATAGGATGCCGCCCGAGGGCAGCAGGGTCAGCTCCTCGAGCGAGGCTCCCGGCGGGAGCGAGGCGATCAGGACCGCCGCCCGCGCGACGTCCTCGGGGCGCAGCATCCGGCTCCGGTCAGGCGCGTTCCCGATGGTGTCCCAGAGCGGCGTGTCCACGGCCCCCGGCACCAGCACCCCGACGCGCACGCCGTCGGCGCGGAGCTCCTCGGCGAGGACCCGGCTGAAGCCCACGACGCCGGCCTTGGTCGCCGTGTAAACGGCGGCGCCCGCGATGGGCCGCTGCGCCGCGACGGACGCGATGTTGATGATCGTCCCCCGGCGCTGGCGGATCATCATGGGCAGGACCGCGCGACAGCACACCATGACCGCGCGGAGATTCACCGCGAGGAGCGGGTCCCAGTCGCTCGGCTTCGTGCCCATCACCGGGCCGAACGAGGCGGCACCGGCGGCCGTGACGAGAACGTCGACGCGCCCGAACTCGGCGATGGCCTGCTCGACCATCGCCTCGACCGCGCCGTCCTGGGCGACGTCGGTGGGGATGGCCAGGGCCCTGCCGCCGCTCTCACGGATCGCCGCGGCCGCCGCCGCCAGCTCCTGCCGCGTCCGCGCGGCGAGCACCACCGCCGCCGCCTCGCGTGCGAGCGCCATCGCGATCGCGTGGCCGATCCCGCGCCCGGCGCCGGTGACGATGGCGACCTGTCCCTGCAGCGCGCCCCCGGCGCTCAAATCTGGAGCCCCCGGCTCGACTTGATCAACTCCATGAACTCGGCCCGGGTCTCGGGCCGGTCGCGGAACGCCCCGAGCATGGCCGACGTGATCGCTTTCGAGTTCTGTCAACGCCGCGCATCAGCATGCACAGGTGGATCGCCTCCGTGACGACTGCGACGCCACGCGGCTGGAGCGCCTCGTTCAGCGTGTTCGCGATCTGCGTCGTCAGCCGCTCCTGCACTTGAAGGCGCCGGCTGAACATCTCGACCAGCCGCGGGATCTTGGACAGACCGACGATCTTGCGGTTGGGCATGTAGGCGACGTGGCAACGGCCAAAAAATGGGATGAGATGATGCTCGCAGAGCGAAAAAAAGTCGATGTCCTTCACGATCACCATCTCGTCGTACTCCTCGACGAACATGGCGCCGTTCAGAACGTCCTTCACGTCCTGGCCATAGCCCGCCGTGAAGTAGCGCAGCGCCTTCTCCACGCGCTCGGGAGTCTTGTCGAGGCCCTCGCGCTGCACGTCCTCGCCCAGCTCCTTCAGGAGCTCGGCGACCAGACTCGCGATCTTTCCGTCTTCGGCCATCACGAAGCCTCACCCTCGTATTGGAATCGATTCTTGGCGGTCTCGACGACGGTGATGCGCCGGAGCGCCCCGGCGGGGACGGCCGGGGCCAGGAGGCGCCAGAATGCTCGCGCCAGCCCCTCGCCCGTCGTCACGACACCGGCCAGTTCCGGGACCGCCTCGAGCGTCCGGTGGTCCACGCGGTCCAGCACCCGCTCGCGCACCGCACCGTCGAGCCGCTCGAGATCCACCGCCATGCCGGTCACGCGGTCCGGAGAACCGGCCACGGTGACTTCGAGGTAGTAGTTGTGACCGTGGGGGTGGTAACAGGGGCCGTAGAGCGCCACGTTCGCCTCCGGCGAAAGGCGCGGGCTCGCGAGACGGTGGCCCGCGCTGAAGTGATAGACGCGTGTCAGCTCAAGCATCGGGCCCGCGGTAATCGACGAAGAGCGTCGGGTCCTCCCACACGCGGACCTGCCAGAGGCGGTCCGCGCCGAGCTTGGGCGCCAGCAGCTCCCACGCCGCGATCGCGAGATTCTCGGTCGTCGGCACGCGGCCGCGGAACAACGCGTCGGCGTTCAGGTCCGCGTGGTCGAAGCGTTCGACGACGGTCTCACCCACGACCCGCTTCAGCTCGCCGAGGTCGATGACCATGCCGGTCTGCGGGTCGATGGACCCGCGCACCGTCACGTCCAGCGTGTAGTTGTGCCCGTGCGGAACCGTGAGCCGCCCGAAGAAGCGCTCGTTCTCCTCGCGCGACCAGCTCTCGACCCAGTAGCGATGGCCCGCTGAAAACGTGAAGCGGCGAGTGCTCGCCGCGCGCTGGTCATCCGTCATGGCAACGTCTCGAGGAACCGCCGCGCCACGCGCTCGAGGCCGAACGCCTCGACCCGCTCGACGGCGGCCCGGCCGAAGTCCTCTCTGAGATTCTCGTTCATCAGCAACGTCTCCAGGGCGGTCGCCAGCTCCCCAGGGTCCCGTGGGCTCACCAGAAAGCCGGTTCGCCGGTCCTCCACGATCTCGGGCACCGCCGCCGCACGGCACGCCACCACGGGCAATCCAGCCGCCATCGCTTCGGCGAAGACCAGCCCGAATCCTTCCTGGACGGTCGGAAGGCAGAAGCAGTGGGCGCTTACGTATTCTACCGCGAGCCTCGGACGAGTCACGTCGCCGAGAAGGACTGCTCCGTCGCCCAGCCGGAGCGCCCGGTGGAGCGCTCGCAGTCGCGTCGACTCCGGACCTTCCCCTACGATGCGGATCTGAGCGGCCGGGATTCGCTCGCGGAGGATCACCGCGGCCCGCAGCAGGTCTTCGAGACGCTTGCGCGGGTACATCCGCGCCACCGACAGGACGGTCGGGCGGGCTGCCCGCGCACCGGCCGCCGCGGCGAAGCGGCGCCGCCAGTCGGTGAGGTCGATGGGCTCCGGGACGACGGCCAGCTTCGTGTCCGGGATGCCGTAGACGTCGTGGGCGACCGACGCCGAGTAGCGGCTCGGCACGACGACCCGATCGGCGCGCGCGGTGTTCGTCCGCTCCCAGCGCGCCTGCACGGAGAGCAGCACGCGTACCCACCCCCGCTCGTTCCGGAGCTCGTCGGCGATGATCCCCTTGAGCATCACGACGAAGGGACCGCGGCGGCGGCGCCGAGCCCACAGAAACCCGTCGAGATCCACACCGACCGTGACGTCGGCCGCGGGCGGTATCAGGGCGGCGCGGGCGTTGTAGAGCCAGCGGTCGAACGTGTGAAACCCGGTGCGCGCGGAGAGTGGCCGGATGGCGACCGCGTGGCCCAGATCTCTGAGGCCGCGGGCGAGACCGTCGAGGGCGACGAACGTCCCACTCCCCTCGATGGGAGAGAGGGGCGTCGAGGTCAGGAACTCGAAGCGCACGACCCGCGCGCGCTAATGCCCCTGGAATCTGGGAACGCGCTTCTCGAGGAACGCGCGCGTTCCTTCCTTGTAATCCTCGCTCTCGGTCGCCTCGATGGCCAGGTTCCTGAGCCGGTTCCGCCGCTCCTCGGTCAGGCCGAGCAGATACGCCTCGATCGTCGCCTTGGCGCCGCGTACCGAGAGCGGCGCGTTGTCGGCGACTTTCCGGAGGTAGTCGTGGGTGTAGCGCTCGAGCTCGCCCGCGGGCACGAGGCGCTGGATGAAACCCATTGCCAGCGCCTCCCGGTCTTCGACCGTCCGCGCCGAGTACAGGATGTCCTTCGCATAGGCGGGGCCGACGAGCTCGACGAGCTGGCCGACCGAGTCGGCCCCGTAGATGATGCTGAGGCGCGCGGCCGGAATGCCGAACTTCGCGCCCTCGGCCGCGAAGCGCAGGTCGCACGCCATCGCCACCGCCATCGCGCCGCCCATGCAGAAGCCGAAGACCATCGCGACCGTCGGCTTGGGGCACTCGCGAATGGTCGTGTAGGCCGCCGCCGTCTGCGCGTTGTAGTGCAGCGCGCTGTCGGTGTCCTTGCGCTGCTCCTTGAACTCGGAGATGTCGGCGCCCGACGCGAACGCCACGGTACCGGCGCCGCGGTAGACGATCGCGCGGACGGCGTCGTCCTTCCCCAGCCCCTCGGTCACGCGGGCGA
>QHSR01000010.1 GCA_003221635.1 Candidatus Rokuibacteriota bacterium
GACCTACCTCATGCTCTATGACCCGAAGCATCTCGATCCCGAGGCTGTGTGGCGCTGGTATCAGACGCGGGGCGACCAGCTGCTCGGCGCCGACGCCGGGCCCAAGGCCCTGAAGGTGCACTTCGACGCGCTCTACGACCGGGGATGGGTTGATCCGACGGTTCCCCGCAACGACGAGCTGATTGCCCGCGTGCGGACCGTGATCGGCCGTGACTCCCTCGCGAACCGGGTCTACGGGCGACTGAAGCGGGAGCCGATCCAGGACCTCAAGGACTTCACCATCGCCGACAAAGCCGGCCCCAAGGGCATGCTGGTCTTCGAGCGGGAGAGCCGACAACCGCTCACAAAGGGGGTGCCGGGCCTCTACACCAAGGACGGCTACTACCGGCACTTCACCGGGCGCGTCGAGACGAGTACCCTCCAGCTGGCCGAGGAGGAGACGTGGGTGCTGGGCGCGGCCAGAAGCACGCTGGCGTCGACCCCGGGGGCTACCGAGGCAGTCCGGCGGCTCTATCTCGAGGACTATCGCCGCATCTGGCGGCAGTTCATCAGCGACATCTCGATCATTCGCGACCGCGACCTCGCCAAGACCATCGAAATCACCCGCATCCTGTCGGCGCCGGACACGCCGCTGAAGGCGTTGATGAAAGCCATCGAGCGCGAGACAAGCCTCTCGGCCGCCGACAAAGAGGGACTGGGGGGACTGGCCGGAAGGGCGCAGGATATGGCGAGCCGGGCGCGCCAGACCGTGACGGGCGTTCCCTTCGGCGCTCTCGAGAAGTCCCTGGTCGACGACCAGTTCGAAGACATCCGCAAGTTCGTCAGCGGCCCGGGCGGAAACGCGCCGCCGCCCATCGACGGCCTGGTCCAGCTTCTCAATGACGTCTTCCAGTGGCTGGTTGCCGCCAAGACCGCGCTCGACACGGGCCAGTCGCTCCCGGCGACCGACACAGCGAACAAGCTCATCGCCGAGGCCTCCCGGCAACCGGAGCCGCTTCGCTCGATGCTCGAGTCGCTGGCGAAGGGCGGCACGCGGACGACGGTCGGCAAGACGCGCGAGCGCATCGATGCCGAGCTGCGTGCGCAGGTGACTGACTTCTGCGTCAAGGCGACCGTCGGCCGTTATCCCTTCGTCCGAAGCAGCTCCCAGGACGTGACGCCCGAAGACTTCGCGCGCATCTTCGCGCAGAGCGGCCTGCTCGAGAGCTTCTTCCAGAAGTACCTGGCGCCGCACGTCGATACCGGTCAGAAGCCCTGGCGCTTCAAAGACCCGGCCATGGGGCAGTCGGCGGCGCTCGCAGAGTTCCAGCGGGCTCAAGTCATCCGCGACGTCTTCTTCCGCGGCGGTGGAAGCGCGCCAAGTATCCAGCTGGAGTTCAAGCCGATGGAGATGGACGCCTCGATCCAGCAGTTCATCCTGGACGTGGACGGAAAGCTCGTGAAATATTCCCACGGCCCCCAGGTCGCGGTCCCCGTGCAGTTCCCCGGGCCCGGCGGCCGCAGCATGGTGCGCGCGTCCATCTCGCCGGCGCCGGCTTCGGGCTCGAGCGGCATCAAGTTCGAGGGGCCGTGGGCGCTCTTCCGCATGTTCGACGGTGTGCAGATCGCCGACACCAAGCAATCGGAGCGGTTCGTCGCGACGATCAATGTCGAGGGCCGCCGCACGACCTTCGAGATCTTCGCCTCGAGCGTGCGCAATCCCTTCCGCCTGCCCGAGCTCAGCCAGTTCCGCTGCCCCACGGCCCTGTGACCGAGGCGGTGCGCGGTCCGATTCCGGGATGGTACGGGAAGCTCCCGAGCCTGGGCGACTTCGCGACTCGCCGGCTGTCGCCGGAGTTCGTCAAGCCGTGGGATGCCTGGCTGCAGGACGTGCTCCAGGCAACGCGCGACACCCTCCTGGAAGGCTGGTTCGATTCGTATCTCACCATGCCGATCTGGCGCTTCGTCTTTCTCCCTGGGCTCGTGGGCCAGAGCGGCTGGGCCGGTGTCCTGATGCCGAGCGTCGACCGAGTGGGCCGCCATTTCCCGCTGACGATCGCCATGGCGTTGCCCTCGTATGCCGCCGCGGCGCACGCCGTGTTCGACGGCGCCGAATGGTTCGCGGAGCTGGAAGACGCGGCGCTCGCTGTGCTCGATCCGACCCGCGGCGCCGACGATCTCGACAGCGCGCTCGCGCACAGCGTCCTCGCGGTCCGGTCCTCCGCCGATCCCGACGGCTCGATCGGTCCGTTGCGCGCTCTGTCCTCCGTCGAGGCCTTCGGGCCGCTCGCCGAGGGAGAAGCGCTGCGCGCCTGGAGCGAGAGCACGGGATGGAAGGGGCTCTGGTGGACGCGAGGCCGAGTGGACGGCGAGTCGCTGATGCTCGGCTGCGCCGGACTGCCGACGACGGAAGAGTTCGCCTGGCTCCTCGAGAGCCGTTCGACTCGCGCGCCCGCGTGACGAGAATCTATTTCGGCTTGGGTCGGTAAGGCCAGATCGTGCCGGTGACCTTGATGGTCACCGTCGTTTTGACGTCGGCCAATTCGAGCCTTTTCGTGCCCGGGTACGTTCGCCGTTCAGACGTCTTGGTCACGACCGACGGAACATCGCGCGTGTAGAGACGCATGTTCTGAACGATGTCCCCTCCGGGCCTCACGTGCTGTTCCAGGGTCCTGACCGCGCCATTGGCGTCCACCGTCCCATTCACGATGGCGGTGTGGTGGCCGCGTTTGGCCGTCGATTCCTTCGTCTGCGTCCCCGTGGTTCCGTCCTTGAAGGTGTACTCGATCAGGGTGGTCGTCGTCACGAGGTGATTTCGGATCTGGAGAATGTCACCGGGCTCGACGTGGCTGACGTCGTCGACGGGATCACCCCAGATGTAATCCGAGTCGTCCTTGACAGGGCCGAGGTCATTGGATGTCTGCGCGCCGGCTTGCTTGAGCGCTTGCTCACCGAGGTCCCAGCACTCTCCTCGTCCGACTTTCGCGCCCAGTTTGCCCCGTGCCCAGACCACGACCTGCTGACTCGTCGTGAGTGGCTGTCCCTTGCTCATGGCAGACCGCGGGCGCCTATGCCCGCCCGCCGCGCAGCTTCTTGACCTGCGCCTCGTAGGCGCGACGGAAGGCCTTGCCGAAGGCGGCGTTGATGTCCTCGCGGGCCTCGCCGGAGACCGCCGCGTGGCGCTCGAGGAAGAGATCCCACAGCTTCGCCTTGCGATTCATCGGGAGCAGGTCGTCGAGCATGGACTGGTCGGACAGGCGCTTCGCCAGCTCCTGAGGCGCGAAGCGCGCAAACACTTCCTCGAGCGCCGCGCGCATGCCGGCGAGGAGGCCGAGCTGGTGAGCGCGCAGGTCGTCGTAGGCGTCCTTCATGGCGCGGAGTGGTGGCGTGAAGCCGTGCATCTGCGGCGCCAGCAGGTGCGTCAGCGCCGCCTCCACCGTCGGCGAGAACTTCAGGGGGTTGTTGTCCTGCGCCATGATCATGGTGACGTCGGCCCGCATCTCGCTCTTCGCGAGCCCGCGGGCGCGCAAGAGGTCCAGCGTGCCGAGCACGGCCTCGCGCAGGAGCTTGCCGATCGCCTCCATCGTCTCCGGGGTGAGACTCTTGGACTGGATTCCGGGAATGCCCGCCCCCTGCAGGAAGGCTCGAAGCAGCATCTGCTCCTGTGGCCCCGGAGGCACCACGCTCATCGGCTGGGGCGGCGGCCCGGCCGGCGCGGGCGGCGCGCTTGGTTGCGGAGCCGACGGCGCCGCGTCGGCCATGGGCTTGAGCACGGGCTCCGGCTTCGCCTTGGGTGGGGCGTACGGCGTGAAGAGCTCGTGCCCGTGGTCGGGGACGGACGGCGGCGGGACCGGCCTCAGCGTCCCCGCGAGAACATCGAGTGGATCCACCACGCCGCCGGAAGCCGGCGACTTGCCCAGAGGCAGATCCGGCGACATGAGATCGGGCGCGCCCGACGACTTGAGCCCGAACAGCTCGTCGATGCTCGGCTCGCGTCCACGTATTCCCACCAGTGGGTCATCCGGGGAGAATTCAGGAATGTGCGGGGTGGCAACCGGAGGCCGCGTGGGAACTACAGGCGTCACGTGCGGCGGGATGACAGGGTCCGCGCGCGGCGCCGATCGCTCGCCCGGAAGCAGGAGATCGGCGAACGGGTCGAATGGGTTTGGCGCCTCCGCTTTGGCGGGCGCCACCTGCGGCGCGCTGTGCGGCGCCACGGCCACCTCGAGGATATAGTCCCCGACCTTGATCTTGTCCCCGTTCCCGAGCCGCGCCTGGCTGCCCGAGCCCAGCGGCCGCCCGTTCACGACGACCGGGTTCTTCGTGCCGGTGTCCGTGATGACGTAACCGCCGGCCTGGAAGGCGATGGTGGCGTGCGTGCGCGAGATGAACCGCTCGGGATCCGAGAGCACCAGCGTGTTGGTCTCCCCTCGCCCGATGGTTCCCCCGGCTTCCTCGAAGCGAGCTGTCAGCTCCCGGTCGAGTGGCCGCCCCTTGAAGGAGACCGCGCGGATCGTCAGCATAGCGCCCCCTCCTTTCCGGAAGAATCCGAGAGCGGCGCAGGGCGATTTTACTCCGGGTGGGTCGTTCGCGTCCCTCCTCAATCTGCTGTACTTCGGCGACTTCGGAAGGCTAGACTACCCGCGCGTCCAGGAGGCACCGGATGAGCGGGCCAGATAAACGAGCCAAAACTTTGACGCTTCAGGAGCTCACGGAGCTCCGTCGCAAGACGGAAATCGTCTCCAAGTTCCTGCAAGAGCAGCTCGCGACGCACCTGGAGACCCTGCGGCCCGTTCTCTCGCCCGAGCGGGTGTTCAGCAAGTATCTCGGAGCGAAAGGCGATCACGCGCTCGCCGACCGCGCCTTCGCGCAGCTCCAGCAAAATTTCAAGCCGTTTTCCAGCCGTCCCTTCGACGTGCCGTCGGAGTTCGACCCGCAGTGGCTGACGCTGGTCGGCAACCGCCTCGCGCTCTACCCGTGGGAATACGCGCACGAGGTCAGGAACGATCGCGAGACCAAGACCATCACCATGGCCTCCCCCGTGCGCTGGGTCGTCAGCTTCACGTCCACCTACGCGTTGTCGCAGATGCGGCAAGGGCTCGCCGGCAAGGGTGAACGCCGCGTCGAGCACATCCGCCAGTTCGTCGTCAACGCGCTGGTCACCCAGCTGGCGATCAGCCACGCAGCCGGCCTCGGCGCGCTGCTCACCGATCTCCGCTATCAGCTCCAGACCGAGTACGCGCCCGATCTGCCGAAGCTGCCGCTCACGACGATCACGTTCGGCCTGCCGTCGTTCCGGCCGCCGGACGATCTCATCCTGGCC
>QHSR01000011.1:0-267 GCA_003221635.1 Candidatus Rokuibacteriota bacterium
GCAACCCGATGTTCTCCAGCTCGACCTGGCCGACATAGAGCACGTGGAATCGTTTGATCATCGCGCTGTCCATCCTCCGTCGATCACCAGCGTATGGCCCGTGACGTAGTCCGCCTCTGCGCTCGCGAGGTAGCACGCCGCCGCCGCGACTTCCTCGAGCGTGCCCCGGCGCCCCGCCGGCGTGATCGCGCGCACGGCCGCCTCGTCACCGCCGACGCCGCCCATCACGGGAGCGTCCGCGCCCAGGATCCGCGTCGAGTTGACGCG
>QHSR01000011.1:454-5127 GCA_003221635.1 Candidatus Rokuibacteriota bacterium
GATGACGCGCTCCCACAGCGCGGGGGCGATCTCCTCGGCGGACGCGTAGCCGTCGAGGACCCCGGCCGCGTTGACCATGATCCCGAGGGGGCCCAGCTCGCGCACCGACGCCGCGATTCCGCGATCGACGTCGTCCCAGCGACTCACGTCGCCCTGCACGAACGTCGCGCGCCCGCCCTTCGTCGCGATCGCGGCGACCGTCTCCTTGCCGCCTTCCGGCAAGAGGTCGAAGACCCCCACAGCCGCGCCCTGGACCGCGAGCGCCTGGGCGATGGCGCGTCCGATCCCCGAGCCGCCGCCGGTGACGAATGCGCTGCCGCCGAAGAGACTCACGGGCGGGCGAGCTCCACGACCGCCCGCGCGACCGCCTCCGGCGTCTCGTGCAGGATCATGTGGCCGCCGGGCAGCAGGCGCAGCGCGGCGCCCTTGATGCGCCGCTGCCACTCCTCGGCGTAGACGACCGGGTTCGCGCGGTCCGTCTCGCCCCACACGAGGAGCGTCGGCGCGGCGATCCGGTGCAGGCGCCGGTGGAGCCCCTTGTCGGGGATGGGCCAGACGAACTTCGCCATCGACGAGCGGCGCTGCAGCGACTCGACCTGGGCAGCGATGTCTTCCTGATCGCCGGAAGCCGCCGCCCACTCCCGGGCGACGCCCGACGCCGGGTCGCGCCAGAGGACGGCCGCCAGCTCGTCGGCGGGCAGAATCAGGATGTCGGCCGACGGAGCGTCGTCGCGCCAGAGGCCGAGGGGCGAGACGAGCGTCAGACTCCGCGCGCGCCCGGGGAAGACGGCGGCGATCTCCGCCGCCGCCATGCCGCCGAAAGAATGGCCGACCAGGTGCGCGCGCTCGAGGCCGAGCGCGCCCAGGAGCTCGTCGTAGGCGAGCGTGAGATCGAGGAGATCGTCGAGCGTCTCGATGCCGGTCGAGCCCGGGACCCCCGGATGACACGGCGCGTACACGCTGAACGACCGGGCCAGGAGGTCGAGGAACGGGGACCAGGCGCTCCGCTCGTAGTACGAGTGAAAGTAGACGAGCGGCGCCCCACGGCCGGCGCCGAGCACGCGGAAGGTCACCGCGCCCCCGCGGGTCTCGACGCGGCGATCGTCCGGCATCAGACGGCTCCGCTCCGTCTCGACGCGCTCACGCCGACCCGTTCCGGGCGCCCGAGGGCCACCAGCGGTCCTTGTAGCCGGGCCAGAGGTCGCGAACGTGGGGCATGACGTCCTTCGCGAACAGCTCGGTGTTCTTCAGCGCCAGCTCCTTCGGCATGCTGCCGATCTGGAGCAGCACCATCAGGTGACCGACCCGCAGGCTCTTGATGCACTCGGTGAGCTGCTGGCGAACCGTCTCGGGGCCGCCCGCGATCACGTAGCCCTGGTCCACGTACTGCCCCCAGTCGAGTGACTGGCGGGCGCGCCGCGCCGCGGCCCCGACCTGCGCTCTCGTCCCGCTCTGTACCGTCTTCACGGTGCGGTAGCCTGGCGCTTCGGCGAAGCCTTCCCAGACGTTGAGGCACTTTTGGTAGAAGTAGTGCACGTGCGGGAAGTACTCGTGCTCGGCCTGGGCGTCGGTCTCCGACACGCACACGAGCTGAAGGAAGCCCGCCCGGAATGGGTTGTCGTCGACGCCGACGCGGGCGATCGCCTCCCAGAAGCCGTCCATGGTGGCCTTGCCGCGCTTGTAGCCGAAGTACGAGAGGTAGCAGTAGACGTAGTCGAGCTTCGCCGTCCACTCCCACGTCTCGACGCTGCCGCCGCCGGGGATCCACACGGGCGGATGCGGTTGCTGAAGAGGCTGAGGCCAGATGTTCGCGTAGCGGACCTGCGTGTACTTGCCGTTGAAGGAGAAGACCTCGGGCCGCGTCCAGGCCTGGATGACCAGGTCGTGCGCCTCATAATACCGGTCGCGCAGCGTGGCCGGGTTGATGCCGTACGCGAAGTTCATGTCCATCGACGTGCCGACGGGGAAGCCCGCGACGAGCCGGCCGCCCGAGAGCAGGTCGAGCATCGCGAACTCCTCGGCCACGCGGAGCGGCGGATTGTACGCGGCGAGGCTGTTGCCGAGGACGACGAGCGCCGCCTGCGAGGTTCGCCGCGTCAGCGCCGCTGCCATGAGGTTCGGCGAGGGCATGAGGCCGTAGGCGTTGTTGTGGTGCTCGTTCACGCACAGCCCGTCGAAGCCCTGTGCCTCGGCGAACTCCAGCTCGTCGAGGAACTCGTGATAGAGGCCGCGCGTCTTCTCGGGGTCGTGGAGATGGTGTGGGACGTCCACCCAGACCGATCGATAGCGCTGCTCGAAATCGTCGGGAAGGAAGCGATACGGCATGAGGTGGAAGAAGCAGATTTTCACGGGCGCCTCCCGGGTGGCGTCGATGATAGCACGAGGCGCCTGACCGCTCGCCGACGTGACGGGGCGTTGCGCTTGAATGCCGGCTGGATCCGGCGTAGCCTACGGGCAGCGTGCCGGTCCGATCACCGCGGGAGCTCGGGGAACCGGGCTGAGAGGGCGGCTCACCGTCGCCGACCGCATGAACCTGACCTGGTTAATGCCAGCGAAGGGAGGCTTCGAATGTCTCGAAAGGTCTACGTCACCGGGTCCCGTTCCGATCTCCGTGTCCCGATGCGCGAGATTGCGCTCTCGGGCGGCAATCCGCCGCTTCGCCTCTACGACACGAGCGGCCCCTACACCGATCCCGCCGCCGATCTCGACCTGAAGCGGGGCTTGCCGCCGCTGAGACTCGCCTGGATCCTCGGCCGCGGTGACGTCCAGGAGCTGCCGGGCCCATCGTCCGTCTACCGCCGGAGCCGTGAAGAGGATCCGGCGCTGGGGGGCGTGAGGTTCGCGAGCGTGCGACGGCCGCTGCGCGCCAGCCCGGGCCGCTGCGTCACACAGATGCATTACGCCCGTCGCGGCGAGATCACCCCGGAGATGGAGTACATCGCGCTGCGCGAGGGCATGGCGCCCGAGCTCGTCCGTGACGAGGTCGCCCGCGGCCGCGCGATCATCCCGTCGAATATCAACCACCCCGAGACGGAGCCGATGATCATCGGCCGGACGTTCCTGGTGAAGATCAACGCCAACATCGGCAACTCGGCCGTCGCTTCCTCGATCGAGGAGGAGGTCGAGAAGATGACGTGGGCGACGCGCTGGGGCGCCGACACGGTCATGGACCTCTCGACCGGCAAGAACATCCACGAGACCCGCGAGTGGATTCTCCGCAACTCGCCGGTGCCCATCGGCACGGTGCCGATCTATCAGGCGCTCGAGAAGGTCGGCGGCAAGGCCGAGGAGCTGACCTGGGATATCTACCGCGACACCCTCATCGAGCAGGCCGAGCAGGGCGTCGATTACTTCACGATCCACGCCGGGGTGCGGCTCCCCTACATCCCGCTCACGGCCAAGCGCGTGACCGGAATTGTCTCGCGCGGCGGGTCGATCATGGCCAAGTGGTGCCTCGCCCACCACCAGGAGAGCTTCCTCTACACCCGGTTCCGCGAGATCTGCGAAATCATGATGGCGTACGACGTCGCCTTCTCGCTTGGCGACGGCCTCCGCCCTGGTTCCAACGCCGACGCCAACGACGAAGCGCAATTCGCCGAGCTCGACACCCTCGGCGAGCTGACGAAGATCGCCTGGGAGCGGGACGTCCAGGTGATGATCGAGGGTCCCGGCCACGTGCCGATGCACCTCATCAAGGAGAACATGGATCGCCAGCTCGCGGTGTGCCACGAGGCGCCCTTTTACACGCTCGGCCCGCTGACGACCGACGTCGCGCCGGGCTACGACCACATCACCTCGGCGATCGGCGCGGCGATGATCGGCTGGTTCGGCACCGCGATGCTCTGCTACGTGACGCCGAAGGAGCACCTGGGCCTCCCCAACCGGAAGGACGTGAAGGACGGGGTCATCGCGTACAAGATCGCCGCCCACGCGGCCGATCTCGCCAAGGGCCATCCGGGCGCGCGCGAGTGGGACGACGCGCTCTCCAAGGCGCGCTTCGAGTTCCGCTGGGAGGACCAGTTCAACCTCTCGCTCGATCCCGAGACCGCGCGCGAATTCCACGACGAGACCCTGCCGGCCGAGGGCGCGAAGATCGCCCACTTCTGCTCGATGTGCGGGCCGCACTTCTGCTCGATGAAGATCACCCAGGACGTCCGCGACTACGCCGCGAAGCACGGCATCGCGGAAGAGACGGCCGCGATCGCGCAGGGGCTCCGGGAAAAAGCGGAGGAGTTCAGGAAGAGCGGCGGCGAGATCTACCGGCGGGCCTGAGCCGAGGGCTCGAAGCGGTCCCCGAGCTTGCGGCGGCCTCATAAGCCGGCCTTCGTGAGATGCGACTCGACGGCCTGGATGTAGCGAGGGTAGAGCTGCAAGAGGACCCCCACGGATGCAAGGACCTTCGCATCGTCGATCGTCTCGTACTCGTGGACCAGCCGGTTCCGCAGCCCGGCCGACGGTGCGAGCGCGCCGGCAAGGTCGGCCGGGAGAACTCCGAGCTGCCCGACCTTGAGGAAGCCGCCGTAGTACTCCTCGGGAACCTCGCCGCCTAGCTCCGCGATGAGATGAGCGTTGACGTCGAGGGCCGCTTCGATCGCTTCCTGCACCAGCCGCTCGGTCGCCTTTCGCTCGTAGAATCTGGCGCGGTACTCCTCGAGGCTCAGGCGCGCGATGTG
>QHSR01000029.1 GCA_003221635.1 Candidatus Rokuibacteriota bacterium
GAGCGCGTCGACGGGGTCGCCGTTCAGCAGGATGTCGAGCTTCACGAGGTCCGACGGGCGGAACTCCGAGAGCTCGTAGTCGAACGACGCGTAACCCTTCGAGATCGACTTCAGCCGGTCGTAGAAGTCGACCACGATCTCGGCCAGCGGGAAGTCGAACCGGATGTGGACGCGCTTGCCGTGATACTCGAGCGAGCGGTGCTCGCCGCGCTTTTCCTGGGCGAGCTTGTAGATGGCCGTCATGAACTCCGTCGGCACGTAGACCGAGGACTTCACGTAGGGCTCGTCCATCTGTTCGATCCGGTCGGGTGCCGGCAGCTTGGACGGGTTGTCGATGTCCATCACCTCGCCCGCAGTGGTGAGGACCTTGTACTGCACGCTCGGCGCCGTCACGATCAGCGAGAGATCGAACTCCCGCTCGAGCCGCTCCTGGACGATCTCCATGTGCAGCATGCCGAGGAACCCACAGCGGAAGCCGTAGCCCAGCGCGAGCGAGGTCTCGGGCTCGTAGGTGAAGGCCGGATCGTTGAGGCGGAGCTTTTCGAGGGCGTCGCGGAGCGCCTCATAGTCGGTGTCCTCGATCGAGTAGAGTCCCGCGAAGACCATGGGCTTGGCGTCGCGATAGCCGGGAAACGGCGCCGCCGTGGGCCGCGCGGTCTCGGTGATCGTCTCCCCGACCTTCGCGTCGGCGACGCGCTTGATCGACGCGGTGATATAGCCGACCTGTCCGGCGGATAACTCATCCACGGGCCGCATGTCCGGGCTGAACACGCCGACCTGCTGGACGTCGTACGACCGGCCGTTGGACATCAATAGTATTCGCGTGCCCGGACGCACGCGGCCGTCCGTCAGGCGCACGTAGATGACGACACCCTGGTAGGAGTCGTAGAAGGAGTCGAAGACCAGGGCCTTGAGCGGCGCGTCCGGGTCGCCCTGCGGTGGCGGGATGCGGGCGACGATCGCCTCGAGCACGTCCGGCACGCCCGTCCCATGCTTCGCCGAGATGGTCAGCGCCTCGCCTCCGTCGAGCTCGAGGGTCTCCGTGATCTGGGCGCGGGTTCCTTCGACGTCGGCCGCCGGGAGATCGATCTTGTTGATCACGGGGATGATGCTGAGGTTCGCGTCGCTGGCGAGATAGAAGTTGGCGAGCGTTTGCGCCTCGATCCCCTGGGCGGCGTCGACGATGAGGATGGCACCCTCGCATGCCGCGAGGGCCCGCGACACCTCGTACGAGAAGTCGACGTGACCGGGCGTGTCGATGAGGTTGAGCATGTACTCCTGGCCGTCACGCGCCCGGTACATCAGGCGGACCGTGTGCGCTTTGATCGTGATGCCGCGCTCACGCTCGAGATCCATGGAATCGAGGACCTGGTCGACCGCCTTCTTCGCGTCCATCGTCCCGGTGAGCGAGAGAAGCCGGTCGGCGAGCGTCGACTTCCCGTGATCGATATGAGCGACGATCGAGAAATTGCGGATGCGACTCAAGGCCATCGGTTCAGTCTAACACGCCGCGTCGCGCTTGCCGGGGTGCGGTCAGGGCCGGTCGAGTCGCGCGCTCCGGTTCAGCGGGTGAGCGTCGCGCGTTCGGGGACGACGGCGCCGGACTCGAGCACGACCTCGGGCCCCACGCGCGCGTGGGCGCCGATCTTGACGTCTGCGCCGATCACGCAGTCCTGGAGCACGGCGCCGGCCCCGACCTCGACGCGCTCCCACAGGATGGCGCCCTCGACGCGCGCGTCCGGGCCGATCGTCGAGCCGTCGCCGACGACGGCGCCCGGACCGACGCGGCAGCGCGGGCCGAGCGCGACGCCAGCGCCGACGACCGACGGCGCGACGATCTGTGCCTCCGCCGCGACGGCACCGCCGCCAGCGATCCAGCTTCCGGCGACGCGCTCCCCGAGAGGCGCAAGCGGCATGCGCACTCGCCCGTGGAGGAGATCGAGCTGGACCGCACGGTACGCCGACAAGGTTCCGATATCGCGCCAGTACGCGGTCGGGCACCAGCCGAAGCACGGGATCCCGTCGGCGATCAGCGCCGGAAAGAACTCGCGCTCGATCGAGCTCGCCTGCTCGCGCGGGATCCGCCCGAGCAGCGGGCCGTCGATGAGATAGATGCCTGCGTTGATCGTGTTTGTCCCGATCTCCTCGTCGGCGGTCGGCTTCTCACGAAATCCGTGCAGCCGTCCGCTCTCGTCGGTCTCGACGAGACCGTACTGCCGTGGGTCCGGCACGGGCTGGAGGAAAATGGTCGTGCGCGAAGCCCGAGCCTCGTGGAGGCGTCGCATCGCGGACAGGTCGGCATCGGTGAGAATGTCGCCGTTCATGACGAACAGGGTGCCCGAGACCAGGTCAGAAGCGTTGCGGACGCCACCGCCCGTCCCGAGCGGCTCCCGCTCGACGACGTACCGGAGCCTGACACCGAGGTGCTCGGCGTCGCCAAGCGCGGCGCGCACGTCATCCACGCGGTACGAGCACGCCAGCACGACGTCGGAGACCCCGTGCGACCGGAGCAGCGCGAGCTGATAGGCGAGAAAGGGACGATTCAAGAGCGGAACGACCGGCTTCGCCCGCTCGAGCGTCAGCGGGCGCAGGCGCGTGCCCTGGCCGCCGGCCAAGATCACCGCTTGCAGCGTACCCTCGCCGGCCACTACCTAGCGGGCGACCAGGGCTCAGCCTCGCTGATGAGCATCACCGGGATCCCGTCCCGGATGGGGTATGCCTTTCGGCAAGCGGGGCAGATGATCCGAGTCTCCTCGAAGAGGAGGTCGCCCTTGCATGCCGGGCAGGCGAGAATCGCTTTCAGCTCTTCATCGATCATGCTCGAAGCTCCTTCCTGAACCAGGCGACTGTCTGCGTGAGGCCCTCGTCGAGTGGTGTCGTCGCTTTCCACCCGAGCAGCGCCTTGGCGCGGGCCGCGTCGAGCACGCTTCGCCGTTGCTCGCCGGGCCGGGCCGGGACATGCTCCGCGGCGCGGCTCACGCCGGTGAGCCGCGCGAGACGCCGATAGAGCTCGTTCACCGTCGTCTCGGCTCCGGTGCCGATGTTCGCGACCCCGGCGACGTCGGGGGACGCCACCGCGCGCGCGACCGCGTCGGCGACGTCGCTCACGTACACGTAGTCGCGCGTTTGCTCGCCATCGCCATTCACGAGGCACGGGTCCCCGGCGAGTAGTCGCGAGCTGAAGATCGCGATGACGCCCGCTTCACCCGCGGGGTCCTGGCGCGGGCCGTAGACGTTCGCCAGGCGGAGCGTCAACGCGCGGCCGCTCGTCAGGCCGGCCCAGCACTCGAGATACCGCTCGGCGGCGGTCTTCGACACGCCGTACGGCGAGGCGGGACGGAGGGGGTGGTCTTCCGGGGTCGGCAGGACGTTTGTATCTCCGTATCCCGCACCACCGGTCGAGGTGTAGACGACGCGACGAACACCGGCGTGCCGACACGCTTCGAGCAAGGCGACCGTTCCCAGGACGTTGACGCTCGCGTCGAAGCGCGGGTCCGCCACCGAGCGGGAGACCGCGGCCTGGGCGGCGACGTGGACGACGGTTTCGGTCCGCGCCGCGGCGACGACGTCGTCGAGCCGCGCATCGCGGAGGTCGCACACGTGGAGACGGGCGGCGGCGTGGATCCGCTCGCGCCGTCCCGTGGCGAGGTTGTCGACCACGTCCACCGCGTGCCCGTCCGCGAGCAGGCGGTCCACGACGTGAGAGCCGACGAAGCCGGCGCCGCCCGTGACGAGGACCTTCACGAGCGGAGCTTCTCCCTGAACCAATCAACGGTGAGCCGCAGCCCCTCGTCGGTGTCCACGCGCGGTTCCCATCCCAGCAGCGTGCGCGCCCGTCCGATGTCAGGCTGGCGGACCTTGGGGTCGTCGACCGGAAGCGGGCGGAACACGATCTCGCTACGCGAGCCGGTGAGTCGGATGATGCGCTTGGCGAGCTCGAGCAACGTCATCTCGTGCGGGTTGCCAATGTTGACCGGGTCGTTCAGCGGCGCCTGCATGAGCCGCCAGAGACCGTCGATGAGGTCGCTGATGTACTGGAACGAGCGCGTCTGCGCGCCGTCGCCGAAGACGGTGATGGGCGCGCCGGTCAGGGCCTGGCTCATGAACGCTGGGATCGCGCGCCCGTCGTTGAGCCGCATGCGCGGCCCGAAGGTGTTGAAGATACGAACGATGCGCGTGTCGATCCCATGCGTCCGATGGTACGCCATGGTGATCGCCTCGCCGAACCGCTTGGCCTCGTCGTACACGCCGCGGGGGCCCACCGGATTCACGTGCCCCCAGTAATCCTCGCGCTGGGGGTGGACGAGTGGATCACCGTACACCTCCGAGGTCGAGGCGAGCAGGAAGCGCGCGCCCT
Source organism: Candidatus Rokuibacteriota bacterium (assembly GCA_003221635.1). Taxonomy (GTDB): domain Bacteria; phylum Methylomirabilota; class Methylomirabilia; order Rokubacteriales; family CSP1-6; genus AR31. The sequence goes on from QHSR01000029.1 coordinate 4,358, forward strand.
TGGCCTTGGCCACGCCGAGCGCGTTGTGCGTGCCGAGGGCGCCGACCTTCAGTGTCTGGATGGGGAGCTCGAGGTAGTCGAGGGGCGACGCCGGACTGGCGAAGTGCAGCACCCAGTCGAGGTGCCCGTCGAGGCGGATGTACTCGGTCACATCGTGCTCGACGAGCGTGAAGCTGCCTCGCGATGCGAGGCCGACGAGATTGTCCGGCGACCCGGTGACGAAGTCGTCCATGCAGACGACCTCCCAGCCTTTGCCGAGGAAGAACTCGCACAGGTGCGAGCCGATGAACCCCGCGCCGCCCGTCACCAGCACTCGCATCGCAGACCCTACGAGCGGCGGACGGGCTTACGGCCGATCGAGTAGTACTCGAAGCCCAGGCGCCGCATGCGCTCCGCTTCCCAGAGGTTCCGGCCGTCGAACACGACGGGACGCCGCATCACGGTCCGCAACCGCTCCAGGTTCAGGAACTTGAACTCGTTCCACTCCGTAATGAGCGCGACGCCGTCGGCCCCGGCCGCCGCCGCGTACGGCGAGTCGGCGTACTCGACGACCGTCGGCAGCACCTTCCGCGCGTTCGGCATGGCGACCGGGTCGTACGCGCTGATCGTGGCGCCCAGCTCGGCGAGCCGCGTGATCACGTCGATGGACTTGGCCTCGCGCATGTCGTCGGTGTTCGGCTTGAACGCGAGACCCAGGATCGCGACGCGCCGGGCCGGCAGCGGCGCGAGCGCCCGCTCGATCATCGAGACGAAGTGCGCGGATCGTCCGGCGTTGATGTCGACCACGGCGCGGAGGAGATCGAACTTGTAGCCGAGCGTGGCGGCGGTGTGGACGAGCGAATCGGTGTCTTTCGGGAAACAGCTGCCCCCGTAGCCGAGGCCCGCTTGCAGGAAGGCCGGGTTGATCCGCGCGTCGAGGCCCATGCCCTTCATGACCTGGGTGACGTCGGCGCCCCCGAGCTCGCAGATATTCGCGATCGCGTTGATGAACGAGATCTTCGTCGCCAGGAAGGCGTTGGAGGCGTACTTGATCATTTCCGCCGACGGCACGTCGGTGATGATCATCGGGCGCTCGAGCGGCGCATACAGCTCCAGCAGGGTCATCGCGACCTGTTGCGTCGGGGCGCCGATGACGATGCGGTCGGGACGGCGCGTATCTTCGATCGCGGAGCCCTCGCGGAGAAATTCCGGATTCGACACGACATCGAAGGGCACGGGCTGCCGCTGGTGGCGCTCGATCACCTCGCGGACGAACTCGCCGGTGCCCACGGGCACCGTCGACTTGTTGACCACGACCGTGTACCGGTCCATGGCCCGCCCGATCTCCCGCGCCACCGCTTCGACGGCGCTGAGATCCGTCTGGCCGTCGGCCTTGGGCGGGGTGCCGACCGCGATGAAGACGATCACGGATTTCCGGACGGCCGCCGCGAGGTCGGTGGTGAACGACAGGCGGCCGTCGCCCACGTTCCGCGTCACCATTTCCTCCAGGCCAGGCTCGTAGATGGGCAGGCGCCCCGCCTGGAGCGCGTCGATCTTCTCGGCCACGTTGTCCACGCACTCGACCTCGTTGCCGAGGTCGGCGAAGACGGCACCCGTGACGAGTCCCACGTAGCCGGCGCCCACCACGCAGATGTTCATGGGTTGTCAATCATAGCAGAGGCTCTTCGACGACCGGGGATTCCTCGTCGGCCTCGGCGGCGACCCAGCGGAAGAAGACGACGGTGAACGCGATCAATGGGATCAGGCCGGCCGGCACCCACATGATGACGCCGCCGAGACGCTGATCGGCGAGCGCCGTGAGCGGCAGCAGCCGGGGCGCCGCATCGTAGTAGGGATACAGCACGTGCTCGGCGCCGGTGATCATCGCGGCCACGACCGTCATCGGCATCCCGAACGCGAAGAGATAGAGGATCTGCGTCCCGTAGTGCAGGCGCGGCAGGCGGGCCGAGGGCGACAGAACGGGCCACCACGCGAGGAGGGCGGTCGCGATAAGGACGAGATGCTCGACCACGTGCCAGGCGTGCCGCTCGAGCGCCGCGCCGTACGGCCCGGGGAGGTGCCAGCCGATGAGCGCCACCGCGTAGAGCCCGAGCGCGGGAAGGGGGCGCGTCGCGGCGCGGGCCAGGGGGCCGATCCGGCGCCGGCGCTGCAGCGGCACGATGAGCGCGTCCGCCACCCACGCGGGCGTCCCGCCGAGTAGGAGGGGAGGGACGAGAAGCGTCAGGAGCAGGTGCTGCACCATGTGGGCGCTGAAAAGGTAGTAGTCGCTCAGGTCGTGCAGCGGCCCGTTCAGTGTGACGAGCAGCACGAGCACCCCGCCGCCGAAGAGCGCCGGCTCCCGGAGGCCGGGGCGCGCGCCGCGCGTCCACGCGATCGCGTACGCGAGGGCGAGAAGACCTGCGCCGAACACGACGTCGGCGTGGATTTCGCCGGACGTCCACCCGAACGGTGGCGGCGTGTTCATCAGCGGCCCAAGACCAGGAAGGCACCGGTCAGCGTCATCAGGGCCACCACGAGCCCCGCGGCGAGGGTCAGCGGGCCGACGAACAGGAACGCGAGCACGCGGGGCTCGTATCGCAGGTGCATGAAGAAGAGGGCGACCAGCGCGAACTTGGCGGCCGACATCGCGAGGAGCAACGGCACGATGATCGGCGCGAGCTGCCGGACGTAGATCACGCCGACCTCGAGCGCCGTCACGCCGAGCAGCACGAGCGCCACCCGGATGTAGGTCCCGACGGTCGCGTGCTCGTCGGGTCGAACGGTCACGTGGTCGTCACTCATGGAATGAGATAGACGAGCGTGAAGATCGCGATCCACACCACGTCGACGAAGTGCCAGTAGAGCCCGGCAATCTCGACCTTGACGGCGTCTGCGACGTCGAGCCGACCTCGAAGGTCGAGGATCCAGAGCGACAGCAGCCAGAGCACGCCGATGGCGACGTGGGCGCCGTGGAATCCCGTGAGCACGAAGAACGTGGAGCCGAACAGATTCTGCTGGAGCGTCAGTCCCCGGTGGGCGAAGTGCGTGAACTCGTACACCTGGAAGCCGAGAAAGATGAGCCCGCAGAAGGCCGTGCCGAAGAGCCACCGCCGCGCCTGCCGGCGGTCGCCGCGCTGCACGGCGGCGAGCGCCAGCACCATGAGCAGGCTCGACACCAGAAGGTCGAAGGTGGAGATTGTCGTCAGGGGGATGTCGAGGATCTGGTGCGGCTCGGGCCCGACCACGCTTCGCCCCTTGTACGCGAGGTAGGTCGCGATGAGCGTGCCGAAGAAGAAGCACTCGGAGCCGAGGAAGACCCACATCGCCACCTTGCGGTGATCGAGGCCCAGCTCGCCCGTCTGGCGCACGTAGGCCGGCGTTCGGTGGTGCTCGAGCGCGAGACGGAAAACGCCTGACACGGTCAACAGGGCGCCGGCGAGGACCATGGCGAGATGGGTCAGCGCACCCACCGCCGCCAGCCCCATGCCGAGCGCGATCACGACCGGCCAGTGAGACGGAGCGGGCAGATGAAACTCGCCGTGACCCGGCCTGGCCGAGGGGGCACCCGCCGAGGGAGGGTCGCTCCGAGTCCCGGAGGTGTCCCGGGCCCCAGGCCGGGGCCGGCCGTATTTCTCTCGCCAGAAGGAATCTCGGCCATAGACGGGCGGGATCGTGTCGAAGTCGTGCACCGGCGGCGGTGACGGCGTCCGCCACTCGAGCGTGCGCCCGTCCCAGGGGTCCGCGGGCGCTGTCGCTCCGCGGCGCAAGCTCTTCCACGCGTTGAGCATGAAGAGGAGTACGCCCACGGCGATACCGAAGGCCCCGACCGTCGAGGCGAAGTTGCCCCTGCTCCAGCCTACGTCGGGTGGGTAGGTGTAGATGCGGCGCGGCATCCCCAGCGCGCCAAGGTAGTGCTGGGGGAAGAACGCCAGGTTGAAGCCGGCGAACAGCACCCAGAAGTGGAGCCGGCCGAGCCGCTCGCCGAGGAGGCGGCCCGTCATCTTCGGCCACCAGTAGTAGGTGCCCGCGAAGAGCCCGAAGAGGCTCCCGCCGATCAGCACGTAGTGCAGGTGGGCGACGACGAAGTAGCTGTCGGTCTGCTGGAGGTCGACCGGCGGCGACGCGTGCATGATGCCGGAGAGGCCGCCGATGGTGAACAGCCCGACGAGGCCAACGGCGAAGTGGAGCGCCGTCGTCGTCCGGATGGCGCCGCCCCAGAGCGTCGCGAGCCAGTTGAAGATCTTCACGCCCGTGGGAATCGCGATGAGCATCGTCGCAATCGAGAACGCGGCGTCCGCGATCGGCCCCATGCCGGCCGCGAACATGTGGTGGCTCCAGACGCCAAAGCCGAAAAAGCCGATCAGGACGCCCGAGTAGATGACGACGGGCGCGCCGAAGAGGGGCTTGCGGGCGAAGGTCGGCAGCACCTCGGAGACGATCCCGAACGCCGGCAGGATCAGGATGTACACCTCTGGGTGACCGAAGATCCAGAAGAGGTGTTGCCAGAGATGGAGGTCGCCGCCCGCGGCCACGTCGTAAAAGTGGGTGCCGAAGAAGCGGTCGAACATCAGGAAGATCAGCCCGACCGTGATCGGCGGGAAGGCGAGCACGATGAGAAACTGGACGACCAGCGTCATCCACACGAACACGGGCATGCGCATCAAGGTCATCCCCGGCGCGCGCATGTTGAGGATGGTCACGATGAAGTTGACGGCGGCGATCACGGACGAGACGCCGAGGATCAGCAGGCTCAGGGTCCAGAAGTCGACGGCGAGGCCGGGCGCGTATTGCTTTGACGTCAAGTTGGCGTACGCGAACCAGCCGACGTCCGGCGGCGCGCCGACGAGGAAGCTCGCGTTGAGGAAGATCCCGCCCGCGACGAAGATCCAGTAGGACAGGGCGTTCAGGCGGGGGAACGCGACGTCACGTGCGCCGATCAGGAGCGGGATCATGTAATTGAAGAACATGGCGTTGAGCGGCATGATCGCGAGGAACACCATCGTCGTGCCGTGCATGGTGAAGAGCGCGTTGTACGTTTGGGCGCTCACGAGCGTGTTGTGCGGCACCGCCAGCTGGAGCCGGATCAGGAGGGCCTCGATTCCGCCAAGCAGGAAGAACACGAAGGCGGTCGCGCCGTAGAGAATACCGACTTGCTTGTGATCGACGGTGGTGAGGCAGGCGATGATGGTCTTGATTGTTGTAGCGGGGGCCTCGAGGCCGGCTTTGGCCGAGGGTGGCCCGAGAAAGGTGCGACCCGGCTCCGATTCCGCTCTCATCAGTCGTGTCCGATTAGGTCACTTGAGGCTCGTCAGATACGTGGCGACCGCGCGGGCCTGGTCGTCCGTGAGGCCGAGCGGCGGCATCTTGGCGCCCGGTTTGAGGGCGGGCGGGTTCTTGAGCCACGCCGTCACGACGTCGACCGTGTTCGGCAGCATGCCGGCGGCCAGCGTGCGCCGGCTCCCGAAGGTCGTGAGGTCGGGGCCGAGGGCGCCGGTCGACACGCCGCGGATCGTGTGGCATCCCACGCACGCGCTCCGCGTGAAGATCGCCTTGCCCTCGGCGGCGAGCCCGGCCGACTCGCCCGGCACCGCCTTCTGCGCCGCGACCCAGCGCTCGAACGCGTCGGACGCATCGACGATGACCCGCATGCCCATGTTGGCGTGAGAAGTGCCGCAGAACTCGGCGCACTGGCCCCGGTATTCGCCCGGGATCTCGGCGGTGAAGGTGAGCCGGTTCCGGCGCCCCGGGACCACGTCACGCTTACCCCCGAGCTGCGGCACCCAGAAGCTGTGAATCACGTCGGGGCCGTCCAGCCTCAGCGCGACGGGCCGCCCCGCCGGCACGTGCAGCTCGTTCGCCGTGACGACGTCGAGCGTCGGATAGCGGAACTCCCACCACCACTGCCGGCCGAGCACCGTGATCTCGAGCGCCCCGGGGCCGGGCGCGGCCTGGGTCCGGAAGATCACCTGGATCGTCGGGAGCGCGATGACGAGCAGGACCAGCGCGGGGGCGATCGTCCACGCGATCTCGAGCGCCGTGTGGCCACGCGTCTGCACCGGCGGGGGAGCGCCGGGCCGGTCGCGGAAGCGCATGAGGGCCCAGGCGAGGGTGATCCCGACGACCAGCGCGATGCCCACGGTCGCCCAGGTGATGATCGCGTAGACGTGGAGGATGTCGCGCGCGAAATCCGAGCGGGGAACGACCGTCGTCATGGGGGCGTCCCACGCACAGCCGCCCGCGGTAGCCACGACTCCGAGGCCCAGAAGGCCGAGACCCCCGAGTCCGGAGCGCAGGGAGCGGCGCACGCTCGGTCGGGAGACCACGAAGGTTGACGGTACAGAAGGGGAAACTGCTGCGCAAGCGGCTCTAAGCGGCGAGCGCGAGCAGCGTGTGGAGAAGCGCGTTGGAGCCGCGCTCGATCGCCTCCCAGTCACTCATCTCGTCCACGCGATGGCTCCGTCCGCCCTGGGAGGGGATGAAGATCATCCCGGCGTCGGTGACGCGGGCCAGGTTCTGGGCGTCGTGGCCGGCCGCCGAGTAGAGGCGCTGGCACCGAAGCCCGAGCGTCGCGCACGCGCTCTCGATCGCCGACTGCACGCGGTGCGAGCAGGGCGCCGGAGTCGTGGCCGACATCAGCCGGACGTCCGCCCCGACCCGGTGCACGCCGGCAACCTCGCGCGCGAGCGCCGCGCACTCCTGGGCCAGGCGTTCGAGCACGGCGCCATCCGGGTCGCGCATCTCGTGAACCAGCTCGGCGCTCCCGGGAACGATGTTGGTGACGCCGGGATGGACACGGACGACACCGAAGTTGGTGACGCTGACGCCGCTACCGCGGGTCACCACGTGCTCGCGCACTCGCAGCGCGTAGTCGGCGGCTGCGAGGAACGCGTCCCGCCGCCGATCCATCGGCGTCGTGCCGGCGTGGTCCGCCTGCCCGACGAAGATGACCCGCGACCGGCGTACGCCCACGATCGTCTCGACGACGCCGATCGGGACACCGGCTTCCTCCAGGCGGGCGCCTTGCTCGATGTGCAGCTCCACGTAGGCGGCCACGGCGCCGGCCGGGGCCCTCGCCTCCGGCGCGCGGCGCGCGTCGAAGCCGGCTCGCGCCATCGCGTCGACGAGCCGTGCGCCGTCCACGGCCGCCATCTCATCGATCCGCACGCCGTCGAGCAGCCCGCAGAACGCCCGCGAGCCGAAGAGGCTCCCGTAGCGCCCCTCCTCGTCGCTCCACGCCGCGACGACCAGCGGTCGGGAGCGGGGCACGCGCGCCTCGCCGATCGCCTGGAGACATTCCAGGCCCGCGAGGACACCGAGCGCGCCGTCGAGAATGCCGCCCTCCGGCACCGTGTCGATGTGCGAGCCGGTGAGAACGACTGGGCTGTCCCGACCGAGAGCGTGGATGCCGGTCGCCCCGAAAATGTTGCCCGCGGTGTCCACCCAGGTCTCGAGGCCTGCCGCCCGCATCTGCGTGAGAAGCCAGGCACGCGCTTCTTCGTGGGGAGGCGACCAGCACGGGCGCGTCACGCCGCCGCCCGGCAGGGCTCCGAAGCGCGCGAGCCCGTTGATCCGAGAGGCGAGGCGTGGCAAGGAGATGGCGACCATCGGGACGGGAGTATAAACCTTGACTTCACTGGGGAAGGACCCGAAAATGAACCACTGTTCAGTCGCTCGTTGTCGCCCACCTCCAGGAGGGGAAATGGATCTCTCACTGACTCCCGAACAGGAAGCCTTCGGGGCAACCGTCCGCGCGTGGCTGAAGAAGAGCATGCCGCGCGAGTGGAAGGCGACGGGAAGCTCCGAGATCCCGCGGGCGGAACAGTACGAGCTCCTCCGACGCTGGCAGCGCTCGCTCTTCGACGCGGGCTTCATCGGTCTTACCTGGCCCAAGGAGTACGGCGGGGGCGGGCTCACGTTCATGGAAGAGCTCATCCTTCAACAGGAGATGGCGCTCGCGAAGGCGCCACCGATCCTGAACGTGCTCGGCGTTGGCATGGCCGGTCCCACGATCATCGCCTGGGGCACCGAAGAGCAGAAGAAGCGCTACCCGCCGAAGATCCTCTCGTGCGAGGAGATCTGGTGCCAGGGATACTCGGAGCCGAACGCCGGCTCGGACCTCGCGTCGCTGCAGACGCGCGCGGTCCAGGACGGCGAACACTGGGTGATCAACGGCCAGAAGGTGTGGACCTCGTTCGCCCACGTCTCCGAGTACATGATGTTGCTCGCCCGGACGGACCCGAACGTCCCCAAGCACAAGGGCATCACCTACTTCTTGCTGGACATGAAGCTCCCGGGGGTGACGGTGAAGCCGCTTCGTCAGCTGACCGGCGAGGCCGAATTCAATGAGGTCTTCTTCGACAACGTGCGCGTGCACGAGACCCAGGTCCTGGGTAGCGTCAACAACGGCTGGGCGGTCGGGCTCACGACGCTCATGTACGAACGGCTGACGCTCGGCTTCGGCCTCCAGGTGCGCCTGCGTATCGCGCTCGACGGCCTGATCGACCTGGCGCGGCGGATGGAGAAGAGCGGCCGCGCGCTGACGAAGGAACCGGTGATGCGTCAGAAGCTCGCGCAGCTCTGGATCGACACGGAGTGCCTCAAGTACACGGGCGCGCGGGCCATCACCAAGCTGCTGCGCGGCGAGATGCCGGGTCCGGAGGCGTCGACGGGGAAGATGGCCTGGGTGGACACGCACCAGCGGCTGCAAGAATTGGCGATGGAAATCGAGGGACCGTACTCGCAGCTCTGGAAGGGCTCGGAGTGGGCGGTCGAGGGGGGCGTGTGGCCGCAGTCGTTTCTCCGGTCGCGGGCCAACTCGATCGAGGGAGGCACGACCGAGATCCAGAAGAACATCATCGCCGAGCGGCTGCTCGGCCTGCCGAAGGACTAGCCCCCATGGATTTCGGCTTCAGCCCGGAGCAGGAGATGCTCCGCGCGACCGCGCGGAAGTTTCTCGAGAACGAGTGCACGTCCGCGTTCGTCCGAGCGCGGATGGAGGAGCCGGCGGGCGTGACCGACGAATTCTGGGCCAAGCTCGCCGAGCAGGGATGGCTGGGCCTGATCTACCCGGAAGAGCACGGCGGCTCCGGGCTCGGATTCGTCGACCTCACGGTGCTGATGGAGGAGATGGGGCGCGTGGTGATGCCCGGGCCATTCTTCTCCACGGTGCTGCTGGGCGGGCTGGCCATCCGCGAGGCAGGCTCAACGGCACAGAAAAAGGAGTGGCTGGCGCGGATCGCGGCCGGGAGAGCCCGGACGGCGCTCGCGTGGACCGAGCCGAGCGCACGCTGGGACGCCGCGGGCGTCACCTGCGTGGGCCGCGAGGACAGGGGCGGGTTCGTCCTGAACGGCACGAAGCTCTTCGTGCTCGATGCTCACCTGGCGGACGCCCTCGTGGTGGTCGCGCGGACCGGCGAAGGCAAGGCGCCCGAGGAAGGGGTAAGCCTCTTCCTCGTCCCGAAGGGGACACGCGGGGTGGACGTGAAGCTCCTGCCCACGATGGACCAGACCCGCAAGCTCTGCGAGGTGAGCTTCAAGGACGCGTCCGTGCCGGCCGAAGCCCTCATGGGCGTCAAGGGCCGCGCGTGGCCGGCGCTGGCGCGCGTGGTCGAGCGTGCGACGGTGGCGCTCTGCGCCGAGATGTGCGGCGGCGCGCAGCGCGTGCTCGACATGACCACGGACTACGCGAAAATCCGGGTCGCCTTCGGCAAGCCCATCGGGACCTATCAGGGCGTCAAGCACAAGGCCGCCGACATGCTGGTGGACGTCGAGAACGCGAAGTCGCTCACGTACTACGCCGCCTGGACTGTCGACGAGAACGCCCCGGAGGCCGCGCTGGCGGCCTCGATGGCCAAGGCGTACGTCACCGACGCCTACCGCAAGGTCGCCGGCGCCGGCATCCAGCTCCACGGCGGCATCGGGTTCACGTGGGAGCACGACCTGCACCTCTACTTCAAGCGCGCCAAGTCGTCCGAGTTCACGTTCGGCGACGCGACGTACCATCGCGAGCGGGTCGCGCAGCTGATTAATTTGTGATGCCGGGGGGGTCCGAGACGCACCCCCCCAGACCCCGCGATTCGCGCCGCGAGCGAGCCTGAGGCTCGCTCGCGCCTGCTACGACGCGTTCCTGATGAGCATTCCTCCGACGAACGGTCCGAACACTCCGGTCGAGCCGAAGCCGGCGGCGTCTGTCGTGCTGGTGCGCGAGGCGCCGGCGGGCTCGCCCGAGCCGCTCGAGGTGTACATGATCCGGCGGAACCGGGGCATGAAGTTCCTCGGTGGCTACTACGCGTTTCCGGGTGGCAAGGTCGACCCCGCCGACGGCTCGCCGGCGGTGCTCGCCCGCTGTCGCGGCCTCGAAGCCGCCAGAGCCGAGGCGACGTTTCCGGGACACGCGGGCGGACCGGCGCTCGCGTTCTGGGTCACGGCGGTCCGCGAGCTCCTCGAAGAGAGCGGCGTCCTACTCGCGTGCGACGAGACCGGACGCATGCTCGATCCGGCGTCGCCACACATCAGGGACGGGATCGAGCGCTGTCGCGAGGCGCTGATGGCCGGCGAGGCTCCGTTCGCGGATCTGATCGCCCGCGAAGGGTGGTATTGCGACCTGCGGTCCCTGCGATACCTCTCGCACTTCATCACACCGATCTCGAGCCCGATCCGCTTCACGGCGCGATTCTTCCTCGGCCCGATCCCAGCCGGCCAGGAGCCGCGGCTCTTCACGGAGGAGACGTCGGAGGGATTCTGGATTCACCCGGCTGAAGGCTACCGCCGCTTCCTGTCGGGGGAGATGAAGATGGCCGAGCCCGCGGAGTACGGGCTCGCCTACCTGGCCCAGTTCGCCGCGCTGGACGACTTGTGGGCGGCTCACCGTGACGGCCGCCACAAGTTCCAGGGGATCGCCGATCGCATCGACGTGCTCTGGAACAGCTTCGACTGGAAGGCGAACCGGTTTCCAGGCCTAAGAAGCTGAAACAAAGATATTTTTCAGCTCGGCTATCTACCTTCTATCCACATTCTTGCCGCCTTTTCTCGTCCGAAACCGACGCTCCATCATGTCATCCTTGGCTACACAGAAGAAGAGACGTGGGCGAGTTTTGTCCTACGGAGGGCGGAACGCGCGCGCGGACTGACTCTTAAGCAGGCGGCCGGTGGTGAGGATCAGAACGCGGGGCGTCAGAACACGCGCGGATCTTGCGGGGGAATGAGCTTCACGTCGCCGGGCTCGCGCTACGGCTCGACGCGCTCGATCTTCACGCTCCGGCGCGTGCGCGCGGACTCGATCATCGCCAGCGTGACCTCCACGACGCGCAGCCCGTCCAGGCCGGTCGCTGCTGGCTGGCCGCTGGTGGTGACCGCGCGCTGGAAGTCCTCGATCTCTGCCACGTAGTTCGGCAGCAGCGCTTCCGGGTAGTCGGCGGTCTCGTTGACGGTGTCGCTCGTGATCTCGAAGCGGCCCGTGCGCGCTTCCCACATGGAGTGGTGTCCGGCGATGAGCCCGGTAATCCCGTACACGCGGAAATCGTTGCGCGAGTCTGGAAGAAGGCGGCTCGCGACCACCTGGCCGAGCGTGCCGTTCCCGAATCGCAGCGTGAGGCAGGCGAGTTGCTCGAGCGGGCGCGCGACCGTCTGGCCGTCGGTGACGGCCGTGATCTCGTCCACCTCGGCGCCGAGCACGAAGCGCAGCAGGTCGACCGAGTGCACGCCGGTGCCCATCATCGTGGACGCGCCCCCGATCAGCTCCGGCGTGTCCCACCACTGCGTGAGCGGCGTGCGCGGCGGCGAGCCGTCGCGGCCGCGCACGCCGAACGCCCACTGCGCCTGGGCGAGCACGATGCGTCCCAGCGTCCCGGCGGCGACGAGCTCGCGCGCGCGGATATAGGCCGGGTGCTGGCGCAAGTTGAAGGCAATGCCGAGCGTGACGCCCGCGCGGCGGCACGCCTGCAGCATTCGCACGGCGTCGGCGGTCGTCGTGGCCATCGGCTTCTCGCACAGCACGTGCTTACCGGCTTCCGCCGCCTGGACGACGTGCTCGGCATG
>QHSR01000030.1 GCA_003221635.1 Candidatus Rokuibacteriota bacterium
GAAATCGGCCCGTTGATCGCAAACACGGCGATCTCGAACCTGTCGCCGGGAGACACGGCGCCGTCGGCCAGCACGACGCGGTTGGGCATGTTGAAGCCCTGGATCGCCCCCGGGCTCGGCCGGCCGGGGGTGCGCGGCATCGCGCCGTTGATCCAGACTTCCGCGTAGTCGTCGACGTTGACGCAGAACACCGCCTTGGCGCCGGCGGTGTCGAAGCTCGCGACGTTCGCGGGGATCGTCAGGGTGGTACGGAACCAGATGAACGACACCAGGCCGCCGCCGCGCCTGACGCCGAGATCGGCGG
>QHSR01000334.1 GCA_003221635.1 Candidatus Rokuibacteriota bacterium
ACAGGAGAGCCTGACGTCCGTCTTCTTCGCCTCAAAAAGAAGAACGCCGATGGGCCGTTGTATCAGGTCGAGCTGCGTGGACTCGACACGTTCGATCCCGTAACTATGCAGACCGAGCATCGCAAGGGTGATGATGTTCCTGCGTGGTTGCTCGACACCGATTACGACGACCTCGTGTTTCACGTCTCCCAGGCGTTCTTTCCGCGGACGAGCGCGTGGGATGCTCTTAAGCGCGCGCTGCGTGCGACTTACGACGATGCGGTCTGGGAGCACCTCGCGGGAACGACAAGCGAACCGTTCACGGCGGGCGAATTCAAGAAGATCGCCGTCAAGGTGATCGACGATCGCGGCAATGAGTTGATGGTCGTGCTGCCCGTCGACCAGGCGGAGACCGAGCGCTGAGCGGATGACCCAGTTCAACGAGGTCATTCAGCCGATCATCTGCGACCCCTATGCGGAGCCGACCGCGCACTGGGTGATCGAAAAGGGGCAGCCGCCCATGAAGGCGCAGGGGCGCCGGGAAGCCTGCTACTTCTATCGGCCTCCCGGACGGTCGACCGGCGCCGGCGCTGCGGATGATGTCGGGACCAGAGTGCGCCTCGATCTCGTCAACGACATCCGCGCTCGGGTAGCGGCGTGGCGCAGCTCAGGATATCTCGGGGTAACCGGGGTTACTGCGGAGTTGCTCGGCTACTGGCAGCGGGACGGTCGTGAGCGCCGGCTGTTCTTCTGCCAGCGAGAAGCGGTTCAAACCGTCATCTTCCTCATTGAAGCGCGGCCGGATTTTCGCCAGGGACTCACCATTCCAGACGACGAACCCGGCGCGTTCGTCCGCTATGGAGCCAAGATGGCGACGGGCAGCGGCAAGACCACGGTCATGGCCGCGCTCGCGGCGTGGAGCATCCTCAACAAGATCGCGGATCGCAGCGACAAACGGTTCTCCGACGTTGTGCTCATCCTCTGTCCCAATGTCACGATTCGCGACCGGCTCCAGGAGCTCGACCCACATCGGGGCGAGGCGAGCCTCTACCGGACGCGCGACCTCGTCCCACCGCATTTGATGAGCGATGTCCGCAAGGGACATGTGCTGATCCGCAACTGGCACGTGCTTGCGCCACAGGATCTGAACCAGGTCGGCGGTGTCGGCGCCCGGGTCGTTCAGCGCGGTGTCGAATCGGATAGTGCTCTGGTCAAGCGTGTTCCCTGATCCTGAACGACGAGGCGCACCACGCGTACCGCATCCGCCACGCCGACGCGATCGAGTCCGAAGACGAGGACGAGCTCGCTGAGATCGATCGCCGCGAGGCGACGGTCTGGATCGAAGGGCTCGACCGCATCCATCGTGTCCGCGGTGTGAACGTGTGCGTGGATCTCTCTGCGACGCCGTTCTACCTCAACCGTAGCGGCGCGGAGCCGGGGCGCCCCTTCCCGTGGATCGTGTCCGACTTCGGTCTGATCGACGCCATCGAGAGTGGACTCGTGAAGATTCCGCAACTCCCGGTCCAGGACACGACTGGCGCGGAGATTCCTGCGTATTTCAACGTGTGGAAATGGATCGTCGAGAAGAAGCTGACGGCCGGCGAGAAAGGCGGCAAGCGTGGGCAGGTGAAGCCCGAAGCGGTGCTCAAGTGGGCGCAGCAGCCGATCGCCCAGCTTGCTGGCCTATGGTCCGAAACTTTTCAACAGTGGGCCAGCGACACGGTCGCTGGCCGTCGTCCGCCCCTGCCACCCGTCTTCATCGTGGTGTGTCGCGACACGCGGTTGGCGAGGGTCGTCTATGAATGGATCACCGGCACCGGGGACGGGGCCGCGCCACCGCTCGAAGAATGGCGCCACCGAGGAGGCAAGGAGTACACGGTCCGGATCGATTCCCGGGTTGTCGAAGATCTGTCGCAGGGTGTGGCGAAGACCGACGAAAGCCGGCGGCTCAGGTTCGTCCTTGAAACCGTCGGGAAGCTGGAGTGGCCTGGCGGCAATCCACCCGACGAATACGCGGAGCTGGTCGACCGGCTCAATCGCAAGGCCGATGAGGTCGGTGGCGTCAAAATCGAGGCGGCCGTGCCCCCTGGACGGGACGTCCGCTGCATCGTCTCTGTCGCCATGCTGACCGAGGGCTGGGACGCGACGACGGTCACGCACATTGTCGGCTTGCGTCCGTTCGAGTCGCAGCTCTTGTGCGAGCAGGTCGTGGGGCGCGCCCTGCGGCGGTCTCAATACCACGACCTCACGGCCGAGGAGGTCGCCAAGGTCTACGGCGTGCCCTTCGAGCTGATCCCGCTGAAGGCGACGCCCGGCATGGCCACGCCGCCGCCGAAGGTCTGGCATGTGCGCGCGCTGTCACCCGAGCGCGATGCCTTCGAGATCCGCTTCCCGCGTGTCGAAGGTTACACGCATCGGATCACATCGGAAATTTG
>QHSR01000031.1 GCA_003221635.1 Candidatus Rokuibacteriota bacterium
TCGGCCGAGTACTGGCGCGGCGACGCCTCGCTCGTCCACACGGACGTCGAAGGCACGCGAGACGTGGTCCCGCACCGGGAGACGCGTCTCTACCTCTTCGCCGGGAGCCAGCACACCCCCGGCACGCTGCCGCCGCCCGATGCCGATCCCAACACCGGCTCGCGCGGCCTGCAGATGTTCAACGTCGTGGACTACGCGCCGCTCCTGCGCGCGACGCTCGTGAACCTCGACCGTTGGGTCACCGACGGCGTCGAGCCTCCGCCGAGCGCCGTGCCCCGGCTCGCCGACGGCACCGCGGTCTCGGCCGAGTCGCTGCGCCCGCGCTTCACGCGCATTCCCGGCGTGCGCTTTCCCGACCGGATCGAGCGACCGCGGCGGCTCGATTTCGGTCGTGATCTCGATCGGGGCGTGGTGCACGAGCTACCGCCGAAGATCGGCGCGCCGTTCGTCACGTTCGTGCCGTCGGTCGACGACGACGGCAATGACGTCCCGGGCATCCGGCCGGTCGAGCTCCTGACACCGCTCGCCACCTATGCCGGCTGGAACCCGCGTCACCCCGACCAGGGCGCGCCGGGCGATCTCATGAGCATGCTGGGCTCCACGCTCCCCTTCCCGCCGACACGCGCCGCGCGCGAGGCGAGTGGCGACCCGCGCGCGTCGATCGAGGAGCGCTACGCCTCCCGGGCCATCTACCTCGCGCGTGTGCGCGACTCGGCGACGCGGCTGGTCGCCGCGCGTCACATGCTCGCGGAGGACGTGGACGCGGTGGTCGAGCGCGCCGGGCGGCTCTGGGACTTCATCGCCCGCGCTTGAACCACTCGTAGATCTCCTCGCCCGTCGTCATCCAGACGCCCCGGTGCTTGCGGACGTAGTCGTAGGCTGCCTCGAAGTACTTGATGCGGTGCGGGACGCCGTGGATATAGGGGTGCACGGCGATCGCCATGACGCGAGGGTTCCTGGCGCCCTCCCGGTAGAGCCGGTCGAACTGGTCTCGCACCCGGTCGAGCCAGGCGGTCGACTCGTGATGCTGGATGAGCATCATCGGGATGTCGTTCAGCTCGAGCGTGTAGGGCACCGATACGAGCGAGCCCGTGGTCGTCTTGATCTCGTAGGGCTGGTCGTCGTTGACCCAGTCCGACACGTACGCGATGCCTTCCTCGGCCAGGATGTCGAGCGTCTCCCACGTCTCGGTCAGCCCGGGACCGAGCCAGCCTTTGGGGCTCTTGCCGGTGAACTCGCGCAGAATCCCGATCGCCGCGCGGATCGTTTCGCGCTGGTCCGGCACCAGGTGAACTCCCAGCCCGCGTCCAGCATCGCGCGCGCGACGGGCTCGTAGGCGCGGCACACGTTGGCGTTGATCGCGGTCGTCGCCCGGATCTTGCGCTTCGTGAGGGCCTCGAGCAGCCGCCAGAAGCCGACGCGCATCCCGTAGTCGTGCCATGCCCAGTTCGGCACGTCGGGCACCGTCGTGACGCCCTGCGGAGCCGACAGGACGCCCCGGGGCATCGGCTTCTCGATGTCCCACTCCTCCACGTTGACGATCGTCCACACGGCGATGCGCGCTCCCCGGGGAAGCTTCCAGGGGCGCCGGGCGGCGATCGGCGAATAATCGAAGCGATCGTGGGGCAGTCTCACGCGTGCCTCCTGTGATTCGGCGGTGCGAACGCAGGGTGCGCCTATAGTACAATCACCAGCCGTGACCCGCGCCCTCGGCGGCAACGCCCCTCGGCTCTTCCGGCGCTGACCGGCATCAGTGGACTTCTGGATCAGCCAGCTCTTCAACGGCGTGTCGTACGGCGCCTTGCTCTTTCTCCTCGCGGGCGGCCTCTCGCTCATCTTCGGCATGATGCGCATCGTCAACATGACCCACGGGTCCTATTACCTGCTGGGCGGCTACGTCGCCTTGACGGTGATCTGGCGCAGCGGCAGCTTCCTCCTCGCGGTCGTCGTGGGGGCCCTCACGATCGCGCTCGTCGGTATCGCGGAGTGGAACGCGTTCCTCAAGCGCCTGAGCGGACAGGAGCTGGGTCAGGTGCTCACCACGATGGGCTTCGCGCTCATCTTCCAGGACCTGGCCCTGGTGCTCTGGGGCGGTGACCCGTACACGATCCCGATCCCGGCCGCGCTCTCCGGATCGTACGTCGTGGGGCAGCTCTATTTTCCCGTGTACCGCATCTTCATCATCGCGGTCGCGATGCTCGTCGCCCTGACGCTCTGGCTCGCGCTCGAACGGACACGGATCGGCGCGATGATCCGGGCGACCGTCGACGACCCCGAGATGGCGCGTGGGGTCGGGATCAACGTCTTCCTGATCTCGATGGCGGTGTTCGCCCTCGGCGCGACGCTGGCGGCCCTGGCCGGCGTGGTGGCGGGGGGCTTCGTCGGTGTGTACCCGGGCGCCGACTTCGAGATTCTGCCCTATGCCTTCGTGGTCGTCATCGTCGGCGGCATGGGCAGCCTCAAGGGGGCCTTGATCGGCAGCCTCATGGTCGGACTGCTCGACAACTTCGGCAAGGCGCTCTTTCCCGAGCTTTCCTATTTCACGCTGTTCGCCCCGATGGCGGCGATCCTGGCCGTGCGGCCGACCGGACTCTTCGGTCGCGCCTGATGCGGCGCCTGCTGCCGCCGGGCGTCCCGCGACTCGCGATCGCCGTCGCGTTTCTGGCGTTGCTCGTGGCCCCGCCGTTCGTCTCGTCGTTCCTGCTCGCGCTGCTCACCCAGGCGGTGATCTACGCGGTGCTGGCCATGAGCCTCGACATCATCCTCGGCTACACCGGCCTGGCCTCGCTGGGGCACGCCGCGTACCTGGGACTCGGCGCGTACAGCGTCGGCATCCTGGCGACGCGGCACGGGGCGGGATTCTGGGTCACCCTCGCCGTTGGCGTCCTGCTGGCGACGGCGGTCGCGGCGATCTTCGGCCTGGTGGCCCTGCGGGCTACGGGCGTCTACTTCCTCATGATCACGCTGGCGCTCGGCATGGTGGTGTGGGGCCTGGCCCACCGATGGGTGTCGATGACCCAGGGCGACAACGGTATTTCGAGCGTCCCACGCCCGGACCTCGGCCTGCCCTGGTCCTTCACCCGGGGGATTCCCTTCTACTATCTCGCCTTCGCGGGTTTCCTCCTGGCCTTCGTCCTGCTGCGGACGATCGTCCGGTCCCCGTTCGGGCAAACCCTCGTCGGCATCCGCGAGAGCGAGTCTCGCATGCGGACGCTTCTTGTGGGCCTACTACAATGGCTTCGTCAGCCCGGCCGACCTCGAGCTCGCGACCTCGGTCGAGATCCTCCTGATGGTCGCGCTGGGCGGCCGCGGGACGCTGCTCGGCCCGGCGCTGGGCGCCGCCCTCATCGTGGGCCTGAAGAACCTCGTGTCGGTCTACACGCATCGGTGGCTCCTGATCCTGGGCGGCGTGTACATCGGCACGATCGTGTACGCGCCCGAGGGCATCGTGGGGACCTTGAGACAGTGGACGAAAGGAGAGGGCGCCATGGGCACGAAGGCGGTCGTCGTGGTCTCGATGGTCCTGATCGCGATCGCAGGGGCCGGGTCCGCGTGGGCGCAGAAGGGCCCGATCAAGATCGGCGTGATCGCGCCGATGTCGGGCGGTGCCGCCCAGATCGGCAAGGACATGACGAACGGTATCGCGATGTGGCTCGAAGAGAACAACCAGACGATCACCGGCCGCAAGGTCGAGGTGATCATCGAGGACAGCCAGGGCCAGCCCAACGTCGCGCTGACCAAGCTGCAGAAGCTCGTCGAGAGCGACCGGGTCCACGTCCTCGTCGGCGAGGTCTTCGCGCACATCGGCTACGCGATGGCGCCCAAGGTCGAGGAGTACCGCATCCCGATGCTCTATCCGGTGATCGCCGCCGACGACCTCACGCAACGCAAGCCCGCCCGGTGGGTGGTCCGGACGGGCTGGGCGTCGAGCCAGCCCTCGCACCCGTTCGGTGAGTACGCGGCGAAGACCCTCGGCTACAAGAAGATCGCCGTCATCGGTATCGACTACGCCTTCGGCTGGGAGGTCGTCGGCGGCTTCCAGAAGACGTTCGAGGAGAACGGGGGCCAGATCGTGCAAAAGCTGTGGGCCCCGCTCAACACCACGGACTTCGCGCCGTATCTCTCCCAGATCAAGCGCGACGCGGACGCGGTGTTCGCGCTCATGGTCTCGATCTCGGCGTCGCGCTTTCCCAAGCAGTATCAGGACGCCGGGCTGAAGGCGAAGCTGCCGCTCATCGGCGGCGGCACGACGTTCGACGAGTTCGTGCTGCCGTCACTCGGGGACGAGGCCATCGGCGGCATCAGCCCTCTCATCTACAGCGCCGCGCTGGACACGCCGACGAACAAGAGGTTCGTGACGGAGTACCGCAAGAAGTACGGGAAGGTCCCGTCGTACTTCTCCGAGACCTGCTACACCAGCACCCGGTGGATCAACGAGGCGGCCAAGGCGGTCGGCGGCGACGTGGAGAACCGCGAGAAGTTTCTGGCGGCGCTGCGCCGGGTGGAGATCCCCGACGCGCCGCGCGGACCCGTGAAGCTCGACTCGTACGGCAACCCGATCCAGAATATCTACGTCCGCAGGGTCGAGAAGAAGGACGGCGAGCTGTGGAACACCGTCGTGCACACCTATCCCGCCGTCTCGCAGTTCTGGAAGTACAAGCCGGACGAGTTCCTCAAGCAGCCCGTGTACGACCGGAACTTCCCGCCGTGCAAGCACTGCTGATGGCCGTGCGCGGGACATGACGGCATCACCCAGCCCCGCGCTGAGCCTGACCGACCTCTCGAAGGAGTTCGGCGGGCTCCGCGCGGTGGACGGCGTGAGCCTCGCGGTGGCGTCGGGCGAGCGCCGCGCCATCATCGGCCCCAACGGCGCCGGCAAAACGACGCTGTTCAGCCTGATCAGCGGTGAGACCCGGCCGACCGACGGGCGGATCGTCCTGTTCGGCCGGGACGTCACGCGACTCTCGCCGCACCGGCGCGCCGCGCGCGGCCTGGCCCGCACGTACCAGATCACCAATCTGTTCCCCCGCCTCACCGCGCTCGAGAACTGCCTTCTGGCGGTGCAGGCCCTGACGCCGGTCAAGTTCCATCTCCATCGCGGTCTGCGCCGCTATCCCGCCTTCTTCGAACGCGCGCGCCGCGTGCTCGACGCGGTCGGGCTCGCCGACAAGGAGGCCGAAGCGGTGCGGAACCTCTCGCACGGCGAACAGCGCCAGCTCGAGATCGCGCTGGCGCTGGCCGGGGCGCCCCGGTTCCTGCTGCTCGACGAGCCCACCGCGGGGCTCTCGCCGGCGGAGTCTCACGCGATGACCGCGCTCCTGAAGAGCCTCGACCCCGCTATCACGCTGCTGGTGATCGAGCACGACATGGACGTCGCGTTTGCGCTCACCGACCGGATCACCGTCCTGCACTACGGCAAGGTCGTCGCCGACGGTCTCGCTCACGAGGTCAAGGCGAACCCACTCGTGCAAGAGATCTATCTGGGGACGTCGTGATGCTCGACGTGCGCGACATCCACACCTACTACGGGGACAGCCACGTGCTGCAGGGCGTCTCCCTCGGCATGGAGCGCGGCCAGGTCGTGGGCATCCTCGGGCGGAACGGCATGGGCAAGACCACGCTCATCCGATCCATCATCGGCTTCACGCCGCCCCGCCGGGGGCAGGTGCTGTTCAAGAGCCGGGACATCACCGCGTGGCCCTCGAACCGGGTCGTAGCGTTCGGGCTCGGCCTCGTGCCGCAGGGGCGTCGCGTCTTTCCGTCGCTGAGCGTTCTCGAGAACCTCGCGGTGGCCGCCAGGAACAACGGCGGCCCCTGGACGGTCGAGCGCGTGCTGGACCTCTTTCCCCGCCTCCGTGAGCGCGGTGCGCACCGTGCCGGCAAGCTCTCCGGCGGCGAGCAGCAGATGCTCGCCATCGCGCGCGCGCTCACGACGAACCCGGAGCTGTTGCTGATGGACGAGCCGACCGAGGGCCTGGCGCCACTCCTGGTCCGCGAGGTCGGCAGGACCATCGAGAACCTCAAGTCCCAGGGGCTATCGATCCTCCTCGTGGAGCAGAACCTCCCGCTGGCGCTCCGGGTGGCCGATCACGTCCACGTTCTCTCACGCGGCCGGGTCGTCCATTCGAGCGCGCCGGACGCTCTCTGGCGGAACGAGGAGATCAAGTCACGGTATCTCGGATTGTGAGGGCCACGGGATGAACCGGATCGCGATCGTCGGCGTCGGACTCCTGGGTACCGCGGTGGCGTCCCGCCTCCTCGACGCCGGGTTCGAGGTGACCGGGTACGACAGCCGCCCCGATCAGCTCGCGCGGCTGAGCCCGCGAGGACTCACATCGGCGACGAGCATCAAGGACGCGGTGGCCGACGCGGAGGCCGTCTTCACGATTCTCCCGTCGCAAGAGTCGGTGGAGGCCGTCATCCTCGGCGGCGGCGGGCTCCTGGAGACCATGCCGCGTTCCGCCACGCTGATCCAGATGAGCACGATCTCCCCCACACTGACGCGCCGCCTGGCCGAGGCGGCCGCCGCGCGGCTCGGGTTCCTGGACGCCCCGATGAGCGGGACGAGCGCGATGGTGGAGCGGGGCGACTGCACGATCTTCGTCGGCGGCGACCCGTCGCGCCTGGCGGCGTGCCGCCCCGTGTTCGCGGCCATCGCGAAGAGGACGGTCCACGTGGGGCCGGTCGGCAGCGCCTCGCTTGCCAAGCTCGCGACGAACCTCCTGGTCGGCCTCAACACCGCCGCGCTCGCCGAGGCGCTGGTGCTCGGGGAGAAGGGCGGACTCGCCCCCGCGGCGCTCCTGGATATCTTGCGGGACAGCGCCGCCGCCTCGAAGATGGTGGAGGTGCGGGGGCCGCTGATGGTCGAGCGTCGCTTCGAGCCGCAGATGAAGCTCGACCTCTTTCTCAAGGACTTCCGACTCATGCTCGAGGAAGGCCAGCGCCTCGGCGTGCCGTTGCCGCTGACGAGCCTCACCCAGCAGCTCTGCACGGCGACCGCCGCCGCCGGTCGGGGCGCCGAGGACCTTGCGGCCCTCATCACGACGCTCCAGCAGCTGGCCGGGCTCAGGCCAGCGTAGTCACCGCCGCCCCGGGCTCTCGCCTCAGGAGTGGATCCAGCGCACGGCGCCCGTCACGCCGTCGACCGCGACGACCGCCCCATCCGGAATCTTCCGGGTCGCGTCGATGACGCCCAGCACCGCCGGAATGCCACGCTCGCGCGCGAGGGCGGCCAGATGGGACGTGCTCCCCCCGAGCTCCGCGACGACGCCGGCGACACGCGGCAGGACCGCAGTCAGTGCCGGACCGGCGACCTGCGTGACGAGGACGTCGCCGAGCTTGACGTGCTCGAGGTCGTGCTCGTGGAGCACGACGCACGCCGGCCCCGTCGCCCAGCCCACGCCCGCCGGCTGACCCGTGAGACCGGGATGCCGGAGCCACACGTCATCGGGTGCGTGTCGGGGCTCGACGTGGAGGGGCCGCGCCTGGAGGACGTGAAAGCCGCTCTCGTCCTTCGCCCACTCGACCTCGACGGGCCCGCCGACCAGGGATTCGATTCGCGACACGAGCCGTCCGAGCTCCATCACCTCCGCCGGCGCCAGACACGGGGCGTGCACGAGCTCCGGGGCAACCGCCTCCGGCCGGGCGCCGCCCACGGCTGACGCGACGACGAGCCGGTCCTTCCGTCCGGGTGCGGCACTCTCCAGCGACCCATCGCGTGCGAGCACCCAGCGATCGGGAACGATCTCACCCTGAGCCAGCGCCGAGCCGAGCCCCCACGTCCCGGTCACGACCACGCCGCCGTCCTCGGGGCGGCTGAGCGCTCCCCCCGCTGAGCGCGCCTCGACGATCCTCTGGAGGAGGACGGCCATGGCGGTGTGCCCGGGATCCACGTCGTGGGCCCGCATGTATCTGAGCGCGCGCGCGGACCAGAGGCACGCCCAACAGGCGCGTACCGCGGTGACCGTGTCCACACGACTGGCGATTCCCAGGAACGTGTCGAACTGCCCGGCGAAGGAGGTGCCCGGCGCGTCTTCGCGAAGCGCCGAGGATCGCACGGCAAGAAGCCGTCCGACCGCCTCGGCCATCCGCGCGTGTGCGGCATCGAGCGCCTCGGCCACCGGCGCCGCGAGCGTGGCCTGCAAGAGGCCGAGCCTCACCTCGAGCGCCAGCCTGCGCGCCTCGTACGGATCGTCGGCCGCGCCGACGCGCTCGGCCGGCCGTGACACGCCCGCCGCGTCGCGCTGCAGGCGATAGGCGTCGGCGGTCAGACAGATCCCGTCCGGCACCGGCAGACCGGCTTGCAGCAGCCGGGCGAGTGTCGCCGCCTTCCCTCCCACGAGCTCGGCGTCGACGGCGTCCCGGGCGCCGAGCGGGACCGCGAGGCGCTCACCCACGGGGGACAATGACGAGCCTCAGGACCGAGTCGGCGGAGCGTTCGTATTCCTCGAACGCCGCCGCCACCCGTTCCAGCGGATACGACGCGGTGATGAAGCCGTCGACGTCGACGGCCCCCGAGGCGACGAGGTCGATCGCGGGAGCGAAGTCGCCGGGCGTCAGAGCGCGGGAGCCGTAGATGGTCAGCTCCTTGAAGTAGAGAGGGAACGTCGTGAAGTCGGACACCGGCCGGTGGCTGATCCCGTACACGACAAGCCGGCCGCCTGGCGCCAGCATCTCGATCGCGGGCGCGATGAGGGCCGGATCACCGGCGGCATCGACGACCACGTCCGCGCCGCGTCCAGCGGTGGCGTCCCTCACGGCGGCGATCGGGTCCTCGTGGGCGGAGTTCACGACGCGGTCGGCGTGCCGGCGACGCGCCAGCTCCAGCTTCCAGGGGCTGCGCGACACGGCGACGACCGGGCGGGCGCCCGAGAGCTTCGCGAGCTGCGTGTGGAGCAGCCCGGCCACCCCCTGGCCCAGGACCACCACCGACTCGGCCGGCGCGATGCGTGCGCGTTCCTGCGCGTGGCGCACGGTCGCGAGCGTCTCGATCAGGGTCGCGGCCGCGAGCGGCACGTGAGCCGGGAGCGGATAGAGGTAGCTCGCGGGCAGCACGACGTGCTCGGCGAGGGAGCCGTCCATCTCCCGCCCGAAGAGGCCGGCGTTACGGCAGAGGTTGCCGCGGCCGCGCGCGCAGCAATCGCACACGCCACAGGCGATGATCGGGTTGAGCAAAACCGCCTGGCCGGCGCGGACGCGCCCGACACCCTCGCCGACCGCCTCGACCACCCCGGTCGCCTCATGGCCCATCACGACGGGGAGCCGGACCCCGGGATGGCGGCCGGTGTAGATCTCGAGGTCCGTGTGGCACACCGCCGTCGCCGCCACGCGCACCACGGCTTCGCCGCGACGGGCTACCGGCGTCGGGCGCGTCAGCAGCTCGAGGCGCCGCGGCGCCTGGAGCACCGCTGCGAGGGTCACGCCGGGCTCACAACACCACCGTGATCTGCTCGACCGGGAAGTTCGAGATGATCTCCGTCCGGTCGTCGTGGACGATCAGCATCTCCTCGATGCGCACCCCCCACTCGTACCGCTTGCCGTGCTGCGTCTCGAGCGCGAACACCATCCCCGGCCGGATCTCGAGCGGGTGGTCGAGCGACCAGATCCGCGAGATCACGGGCGGGTCGTACTGCGCGAGCCCGAGGCCGTGCCCCCAGAGATTGGCGGCGGCCTGGTCCTCCTCGGCGTACCCCCACGCCTCCTGCGCCGAAGGCCACTTGAGCGCGATGTCGCGCGTCGTCGCCCCCGGTCGCACCGCGTCGATCAAGTCGTAGAGCCACTTCAGCGCGGTGGCGTAGTAGTCCTTCATTTCCTGGGTCGGCGGCTTGCCGACGCAATACGTCCGGTAGTAGCAGGATTTGTAGCCGTTCCACGTCAGCGCCGCCAGGTCCATGAACACGATCTCGCCGGGTTTGATGATCCGGTCCGAGAAGTTCCGCCAGTTCGGCCACGTGTTCGGGCCCGACGACACGATCACGTCCTCCACGTCCTCCATCCCCGGAATCGAGTAGAGGTACTCCATGATGTGCGCCGTCACCTGGTTCTCGGTGAGGCCGGGCTTGAGGAAGCGCATGGTCTCCCAGTGGGCCGCGTCCCCGATGGCGCCCACGATGCGCAGACACTCCTGCTCGTCCACGTTCTTGATCGCGCGCGCCTCCATCATCGGCGACATCCCGTCCGCCCACTTGAGCTTCGCCTCGCCGAACTGATTGAGCATGTTGATGTCGATGAAATCGACGCCGAGCGTCTGGTCGGCGACGTCGTAGCGCCGCATCTCCTTCACGAGCGCGTCGGTGAACTTCTTGACCTGCTGGCGGGACGCGGGCCCGGCCGCGCCCTTGATCCACGCGTACGAGTACCGGATGTTCTCCTGCGGGATCCACGGGGCGTGCCGCTGGATCTGGAACCCGATGTCGCCCTGCTCGAACAGCACCGGGGCCCCGTCGCCGCACAGGAGCGCGTAGCGGAGCCCGGGCTTCAGTCGGTTCCATCCCGGCGTCAAGGTGCTGGTGACGTAGCGCACGTTTTCGTCGTACATCAGAAGGAGCGCGCCGAGGTTGTGCGCCTTCATGCGCTCGCGGGCCCGCTCCAGCCGGTATTTCCGCAGCCGGTCCCAGTTCACCCGTTCCTGCCAGTCCACCCCCACCGTGCCGAAGTTCGCCATGGTTGTCCTTTCGTCAGGTCCGCAAAGCGGTTGCTTCATATCAGCCGCGCCGCTGGCCTGTCAAACCCAAATACGGCCGCGTCGGCTGATCGGTCTCCCCCGCGATCCCCTTCCGAGCCCGTCCCGGGTTACCATTCACAGCCATGGCCGCCCAGGACCTCAGGGGCTTCGTCGCCGCGTATGAGGAGGCCCACCCCGGCGAGGTGATCCGGGTGACCGAGCCGGTATCGATCGACGAAGACGTGATGGCGCTCGTCCTCGAATACGAGCGCCGCCGCCGGTACCCCATCCTCCTCTTCGACCGGGTCGCCGGCCACGACATCCCGATCGTGTGCAACGTCGTGGCGAGCCGCCGCGCGCTGGCATTCGCGCTCGGCGTGGACGAGCGCGCGCTCGCCGCGGAGTATGCCCGCCGGATCAAGAAGCACGTCAAGCCGATCGTCGTCCCCAGCCCTCCCTTCGCCCACCGGATCCTCACCGGCCAGGCCCTCGACCTGAGGGTGCTGCCCATGCCGCGCTATTTCCCCCGCGATGCGGGACGCTACCTCACGGCCGGCATGCTCGTGGCGCGCGATCCCGACACCGGTGTGGAGACCGAGGGGTATCACCGCTTCCAGCTGAAGGGGCGCGACCGAATGGGCGTGAGCCTGCACTCTCGCCGGCGCATGTTCGAGTACCAGCGGCGCGCCGAGGCGAAGGGCCGCGCGCTCCCGTGCGCGATCGTGCTGGGGCTCCATCCCCTGGTGTCGATGGGCTCGCTCGCCTATCCTCCGCCCGACGTCGGGAAGTTCGAGGTCGTGGGCGGGCTCCTGGGCGAGCCCTTGGAGGTGGCGCCCTGCTCGACCATCGACCTTCATGTCCCGGCGTCGGCCGAGATCGTGATCGAGGGCGAGATCCCCCCGAACGTGCGCGAGCCCGAGGGCCCCTTCGGCGAGTTCACCGGCTACCTCTCGCGCCGCTCCACCGAGCACGTCTTCGTCGCGAAGGCGATCGCCATGCGCGAGCGGCCGTGGTTCCAGTCCATCGGCTCCGGGCGCGCGGGCGACCACATCACGACGCTCGGCCTGATCCGGGAGGCCGAGATCGCCAACGCCCTCGCGCGCGTCATCCCCAACGTTCGCGGCGTGCACGTGCCGCTCTCGGGGACATCGTCGTTCACGGCCTACGTCTCGATCACGCAGAGCCGGCCCGGCGAGGCCAAGCACGTGATCCCGATCGTCCTGGGCGTGGATCACTACGTGAAGCTGGTCATCGTGGTCGACGACGACATCGACGTCTTCGACGAATCGGAGGTGCTCTGGGCGGTCGCGACACGCATGCAGGCCGACCGCGACCTGGTCGTCGTCGCGGGAAGTCTCGGCGCGCTGCTCGACCCGAGCGCCGACGAGCGGGGCGTGACCGCCAAGCTCGGGATCGACGCGACCCGGCCCTTCGGCGAGCCGTTCGCCGAGAAGCTCGTGATGTCGCCCGAGAAGATGGCCTGGGCCCGAGCCTTCGTCGACCGCCTGGCCACCTCATAGGAGACCGCGCTCATGAAGCGCTACATCGACCTGTCGGTGACCGTGGACGACGCGACGCTCTCGCCGCCCTCCACCAACATGCGGCTCGAGATCACGCCGCACCGCCGCGGCCCGGGGTTCTGGCAAGTCTCGAGCGTTCACCAGAGCCTCCACACCGGCGCCCACATCGACTCGCCCCTGCACGTGTTCCGGGACGGCATCACCACCGCCGAGATTGCGCTCGATCAGGTCATGGGTGAGGCGCTGGTGGTCGACGTCTCGTTCGCGGGGCCGAACCACGCGATCACCATCGACGACCTCAAGCGAGGAGGCGCCGATGACGTGCGGCAGGGCGACATCGTGCTCCTGCGCACGGGCTGGACGGACACGATGTATGGCCGGTGGCCCGACTACTTCACGCAATCGCCGTACTTCCCGCCCGAATCGGCCGAGTGGCTGGTGGCCCGGGGCCCGAAGAACATCGGCTTCGACTTCTTCGAGGAGTTCTGCGCGCGGCTGCCGGACTTCTCCTCGGAGGACTTCCCCATGCACCGGGTGATCCTCGGCGCGGGGATCGTGATCATGGAGGGCCTGACGAACCTCGGCGCGCTGCCCCGGCGACGCGTGGATTTCGCCGCCCCCTTCTACAAGATCGCCGGCACCGAGGGTGCTCCCGCCCGCTTCTTCGCCGTCGTCTAGGAACGGCGCCCCGCTCGCCTCCAGCGCGTTACGCGCGCAGATTCTTGGCGAAAAAGTCCGTGCAGCGCTTCCAGGCGTCCGCCGCTGCCGCCGCGTTGTAGGACGGGCGGTAGTCCGCGTGGAAGCCGTGACCCGCTCCCGGGTAGACGACGACCTCGGCGTTCTTGTTGTGCTGCTTCAACAGCTCGCCCAGGCGCCGGGCGTCCTCGGGCTTCGGATTCTGATCCGCCTCGCCGTAGAGCCCGAGGAACGGGATCTTGACGTCCCTGGCGACGTCGAAGCCGGTCAGGGGGCCCGCGGCGCCCTGATAGGGCCGTGCCGGCGGCCCATACCAGGCGACCGCGCCCTTCATGTCCGCGTTGGTGGCCGCCACCTGGTACACCGTCGAGCCCCCCCAGCACCAGCCCGTGACGCCGACGCTGGCCGCCTTCACGTTCGGTCGCGTCTTGGCCCAGTCCACCGCCGCCTTGAGATCGCCCAGCGTCTGCTCGCGCTTCTGCGCGAGCACGATCTTCAGGATGTCCTGGACACTCGGCAGCTGCGCGACGCCGCCCTCGCGCTTGAACAGCTCGGGCGCGACGGCGTAGTAGCCCGCCTTGGCGAACCGACGCGCGCAGTCGCGGATGTACTCGTGGACGCCCCAGATCTCGGAGATCACGAGCACGATGGCGTGGTCCTTGCCCGTCGCCGGCCGCGCCTCGTAGACCGGCATCTCGTAGTCGCCGATCTTGACCACCTGGTCCCCGGCAATGATCCCATCGGTGTCGGTCTTGATCGC
The DNA here is from genome assembly GCA_003221635.1 of Candidatus Rokuibacteriota bacterium. GTDB lineage: Bacteria > Methylomirabilota > Methylomirabilia > Rokubacteriales > CSP1-6 > AR31. The sequence continues at coordinate 13,640 of QHSR01000031.1, forward strand.
CTGGGCCAGCACCGTGTCGACGGAAAGGGCATATCCGGCGAACGTCGAGGTGGTGGCCAGCATCTGGCGGCGAGTCAGCATCCCGTCCTCCTTCGTTACTTTGAGTCTCGGGGCAGAGCCCCGACGAATGATACTATAAGCGTGCACCACTTCGGTGCGGCTTCGGCCCCTCTTCCCGTATCGCGGAGGTCTATGGATCTGCTCGAGGTCAAGAGCCGTATCGCTGAAGCCCTCGTGGAGTCGATTTTCCGCCGGGCGCGCTACCAGATTCGCCCCTTTCGCAACAACACCTCGCCGCTCCGCTTCGGTCGCGAGGATTTCTCGCCCGACTTCCGCGTCACGTCGGAGGCGGACAACGGCCTGGAATACCTCGTGGAGGTCAAGTACCGCCCCTCGGCCTATCAGTTCGTCTCGGTCGAGAACCAGCGCGGCGAGCGCTCGATCTTCTTCATGGCGCGCCGGCAGTGGCCGAACCTCTACTTCGTGCTCGTCACCGATCGTCCGGAAGCGGGGCGCTCGTGCTTCCAGGCGATCGCCTTCGGCTCGATGCGACCGGGCGAGCCCTTCCGCACCGTGGACCTGGCGGAATTGAAGGAGCTCAAGATCTTTCAGCAGAACATCGAGGACCACGAGGAGCTCATCCGTCGCATCTTCACGCTGCTGACCGGCGCGGCGCCCTGAGGGCGGTCAGAGCGCCCGGACCACCAGCCAGGCGCCGAGTGTCGCCAGAAACACCAGCACCGCGCGGTTGAACGTGCGCTGGTCGAGCCGATCTTGCAAGCGCAGGCCGAGCCCGAAGCCCGCGAGGCCGGCCGCGGTCAGCCCGAGCGAGCCCAGCACCACCGGCCAGCCGAGGAGCCCGTACCAGGCGAGCGTCGCGAGCTGGACCGCCTTCACGATGAGAAACGTGAACGCGATCGAGCGGACGAACTCCCGCTTGCCCATGCCGAGCGCCACGAAGTAGAGAGCCAGCGCCGTGCCCGGCGAATTGGTGACGCCCCCCATGACGCCGGCCACGAGCCCGACGGGCGCGGACAGCGGGCGCTCCCAGGCCGGCGGCACTCGCGGCGAGAAGCGCATGAGATCGAGCGCGACGAAGCCGAGGACGAAGGCGCCGAGCATCAGCGTCACCGCGCGCGCCGAGAGCACGACGAGGAGCTTCGTGCCGATGACCGTGCCCAGCATGGTGAAGACCAGCAACGGCGCCAACCGGCGCGGGGCGTCGCCGAGGGGCCCCTGACGGCGCAGCTGAATGCCGTCCATGACGAGGTTCGGGATGACCAGCAGTGCCACGGCGGTCTTCACGTCGACCACGAGAGCCAGGAGCGGCGTGCCGAGGGTCGGAAACCCGAAGCCGATCGCTCCCTTGACGAAGGCGGCGACGAGGACGGCGGCGGCCGCGGCGAGGCTTAGCGCGAGAGCGCCTCTCTCAGGACCTCGGCCGGATGCTTGGCCCGGCGACCCGCCAGGTGCTGGATCTGCTGGCGGCAGGAGATGCCGGGTGCGACGATCTCGGTCTCGGGGGGCGCGGCCTTCACGGCCGGCGCGAGGCGGCGATTGCCGAGCGTGACCGAGATGTCGTAGTGCTCGCGCTCGAAGCCGTACGAGCCGGCCATCCCGCAGCATCCGGAGTCCACTTCTCCGACCTCGAATCCCGCCCAGCGCAGCACCTCGACCGTCGGCGCCGTGCCCACCAGCGCCTTCTGATGACAGTGACCGTGGAGGAGCGCCTTCCGGCCGGCGGCGCCGAACGCGAGGGTGAGACCGCGGGCGCGTTCGCGCAGCAGAAACTCCTCGAACAGGAGGGACTGCCGTGCGACGGCCCGAGCGTCGTCGGTGCGCACGAGGTCCACGGTCTCGTCCCGCAGCGTCAGGAGGCACGAGGGCTCGAGCCCGACGATCGCCACGCCCCGCCGCGCGTAGGGCACCAGACGCGCCACGTTCCAGGCGGCGTGCTCTCGCGCCTCGGCGAGCATGCCCTTGGAGATGAGCGGTCGTCCACAGCACTTCCGCTCGACGAGCACGACTCGATAGCCTCCCGCCTCGAGCACTTCCACGGCCGCCCGCGCGATCTCCGGCACGTTGTACGTCGTGAAGGTGTCGTTGAACAGCACGACCTCGCCGCGCGGCGCCGTCGCCGGCGGCGTGTGGCGCCTGAACCACTCGGTGAACGTCTGCACCGCCAGCCTTGGCAGCGGGCGCCGGCGGTCGATCCCCGCGGTCTTCTCCAGCAGCCAGCGGCTCGGCCCGAGGCCCGAGACCCAGTTGACGAGTCTCGGCATGCGGGAGCCCAGGCGATTCATCCGCGCGATGCGGCCGAACAGGCGGTTGCGGAGCGGTAACCCGTTGGCCTGATAGTAGTGGTGGAGAAACTCATACTTGAGCTTCGCCATGTCGACGTTGGCCGGGCACTCGGCCTTGCAACCCTTGCACTCCAGGCACAGGTCCATCACCTCGTAGAGCCGACGCCCGGTGAACTCCGACGCGGGCAGCCGCCCCGAGAGCACCGCGCGGAGGGCGTTCGCACGCCCGCGCGTCGAGTGCTCCTCGTCCTTCGTCGCCATGTACGATGGGCACATCGTGCCCTCGAGCGTCTTGCGACAGGCGCCCACCCCGTTGCACATCTCGACGGATGCCGCGAACCCACCCTGCTCGGAGAAGTCGAGGAGCGTCGTCGGCTCCCACGTCGTGTACTGGGGGCCGTACCGGAGATGGTCGGTCACTCCCGCCGGCGCGACGATGTTGCCGGGATTCATGCGGTTGTCCGGGTCGAAGGCGTGCTTGAGCTCCCGGAAGGCTTGCATGATCCGCGGACCGTACAGGCGCTCGAGGAACGGGCTGCGCGCCCGCCCGTCGCCGTGCTCGCTCGAGAGGGTGCCGCGGAACCTCACGACCAGATCGGTGATCTCGTCCGCGATGGCGCGCACCTGCTCGAGGCCGCGCGGCGTCTTGAGGTCGATCACCGGACGGATGTGCAGACATCCCACCGAGCAGTGGCCGTAGTACGCGCCGACGGTGTCGTGCTTGGCGAAGATCTCCCGGAAGCGCGCCACGAACTCGGGCAGGTGCCGGGGCTCGACCGCGGTGTCCTCGACGAACGCGATCGGCTTCTTGTCGCCCTTCATGCCCAGGAGGAGGCCGAGTCCCGCCTTGCGCAGAGTCCAGATGGACTGCACCTGCGCCGGGTCGTAGGCGACGTGCGCGGCGTAGCCGAACCGCTCATGCTGGCGCCGCGTCTCGAGCGCCTCGACCTTGGCGCGCACCTCGGCGTCCGTCTCGGCCGCGTACTCGACGATCATGATCGCGCCCGGATCGCCCTGGAGGAAGCCCATGCGCTTCGACTGTTCGATGTTGTTCCGCGCGAGATCGAGGATCATCTTGTCGGTCAGCTCGACCGCGTAGGGGCCCGTCTCGAGGATCGCCTGCGAGGACTCGAGCGCCTCCTGGACGTCGCGGTAGTGGATGACGTCGAGCGCGGTCTTCTTCGGGCGGCGCACGAGCCGGACCTTCGCCTCTACCACCGTCAGCAGCGTGCCCTCCGAGCCGACGATCAGCCGCGCAACGTTGAGCCGAGTGTCGAAGCCAGGCCGCGCCCCTCCGGGGCGACCGGGCATGTCGGAGCCAGGCCGCGCCTGCCCGGGGCGACCGGGCGTGTCGGAGCCAGGCCGCGCCTGTGTCGGGCCACCCCCGGTCCAAGCCGGCCTCACGGACCCCGCTACAATGGACCCCGCTACAACACTCCCCGCTTCAACACCCACGAGCTCGTTCAGGTTATAGCCCGACACCCGGCGCCAGTGCGCCGGATACCGGGCACGGATCTCGTCGCCGTACGTCTCGCGGATCCGCGCGATCTCGCGGTAGATCTGGCCCTCGAGGCCGGGCGCTCGGCACTTTGCGGCGAACTCGTCGGGCGTGACCTCCCCGAAGACGACGCGCGAGCCGTCGGGGAGAAGGGTCGTCAGCTCGATGACGTGCTCGACGGTGAGGCCGTAGGCGATGGAGTGCGAGCCGCCCGAGTTATTGCCGAGCATGCCCCCCAGCGTCGCGCGGTTGGACGTCGAGGTGTCCGGACCAAAGAGAAGGCCCAGCGGGCGTACGTGGTGGTTCAGGTTGTCCTGGACGAGACCCGGCTGCACCCGAGCCCACAGCTCGTCGCCGTTCACCTCGAGCACGCGGTCCATGTACCGCGAGAAGTCGAGCACCAGCGCGTCGTTCACCGTCTGGCCCGTGAGCGACGTGCCGCCGCCGCGCGGCAGGACCGCGACCCCGAGCCTGGCGGCGACCTCGAGCGCGGCCTGGACGTCGTCGGCGTCGCGCGGGATGACGACGCCCACGGGTTCGACCTGGTACATGGAGGCGTCGGTCGAGTAGAGGAGGCGAGATCCTGGATCGAAGCGGACGTCTCCGCGGATTCCCTTGCGGAGCTCACGCTCGAGATCGTTCACCCCGACAGTATACTCGGTGGTCGAGTGTCGACCGATACGGGTACTATAGTGGCGTGGCCGGCCGCTTGCTCACCCTCGTCGTGCTGCTCGCCCTCGCGGTCCATGGCGAAGCGGCGCCCGCAGCGCCGGGCTTCAAGGTGAAGCTCCTCGACGGAAAGACCTCGCTCGATTCCCACGATCTCGTGGGCAAGACGATCCTCGTGCTGCGCTTCCAGGCGTCCTATTGCAAGCCGTGCGCGAAGGAAGCCCCAGGGCTCGCCCGCGTCTACGATCGCTACAAGGCGCGCGGGGTCGAGGTGCTGGCGTTCCACGTCCAGGACACCGCCAGGGACACGCGGGCCTTCGTGCGAAAGTACAAGGTCACCTATCCCGTCGCGCTCGACACGAAGCTGACGATCGGCAATCCCTTCGGCTTCAAGGGCTCGCCGTACACGGTCGTGATCGATCGGAAGGGTGAGATGGTCGCGCAGATCCACGGCGAGTCGGCGGTGACGCGCCTGCCGCGGATCCTCGACGAGCTCCTGAAGAACGACCCGCAGCCCTCCTGACTCAGGGCCTGAGCCGGCCCATGATGGCCCCGGTCTGGACGAGCGCGCCGCCGCGACCGTGATACTGGTGGAGGTCCGAGCCGCAAACCGCGCTCATGGTGATGCGTAAGACGACGGCAGTCGGGTCGACGACTTTGGGATCGACGACGTCCTGCGTTCGTACGTCCCTCACACCGTGAAACGTGATGGCTTTCATGCACTTGCCCCTTTCCTCCTCACATCTCGCTCGTACATCGCGAGCGCGGCGGCGCCGCGCACGCTGACCCGCTTGTCCCCGGGAACGATCGTGATGCGCGCGGAAGCCAGCGCGCGCGCGAACGCGTACTCTCCAGCCGCGCGGAGGATCTTCGCCAGGAGCGGCGCTAGGGACCCTGCGACCCCGCCGGTGATGACGACGACCTCCGGGTTCAATCCGTTCACGACGGTTCCGATCATCGCGCCGAGGGCCTGGCAGGCCTCGTCCACGACCGATGCGGCGACGGCATCGCCTCCGGCCGCGGCGCGGAAGACGTCCGACGCCGTGATCATCATCGGGTCACCCCGAGCGGCCTCCAGCAAGGGCGCCTGCGGGTGGCCCGCGACCCGAGCGCGCGCCGAATCCACGATCCCCCGCCCGCTCGCGTAGAGCGCCAGGCATCCGCGGCCGCCGCACCAGCACCTCGGGCCATCGAACCGGACGGGCGCATGGCCGAGCTCGCCGCCGAACCCTGAGGCGCCACGGACGAGCCGGCCGTCGAGAACGATGCCCGCGCCGAATCCCGTCCCGGCCGCCAGCACCACGAGAGACCGGTAGCCCCGGCCGGCGCCGAACATCCACTCGCCCAGCGCAAGCGCGTTGACGTCGTTGTCCACGAACGCGGGGAGGCCGAAGCGCGACCCGAGCTCCGAGGCCAGATCCCGCCCGGCGAGCTCGGGAACATGCGTCACGGGCTCGCCGATGCGGCCGCGGGCGGCATCGACGGGCCCGGGCACCCCGACCCCGATGGCGTCGATCGACCCCGGGCGACGCCCTGCCTCGTCGCGGACCCTGCCGATGAGCGCGACGATCGTGCCGAGCAGGCCGCCCGGCGCCGTGCCGCGCGTGGGCGCGCTTTCGTCCGCGAGCACGTCGCCGTCGGAGGTGACCACGCCGGCCGCCGTCGTGGTGCCACCGACGTCCACGCCGACGATCGCCGCCGTCATTGGCTGTGCCGAGTCCAACCAGTCGGCCCAGCCCTACCGCGCGCGCGGCCGGAGTTCCGAGGCCGACCATCTCGGTCTCGCGCTGTCGCCCGTAACGGCTGTACGCGAGCGCGTCGTCGCACCAACCCGGGTGCGACATGAACTCGGAGACGCCGAGCGGCAAGGCCCGGAGCGCCGCGACGGTTCTGGCGAGCGACCAGTAGGGGCCCGGGCCCGACTCACCGAAGAAATGGTCGGCAGTCCGGAGACCGGCCGTCACTGCACGGGCGCGGGCCCATTCGTCCTGGCTCCTGACGGGCACGCCGAGGCGGCGCGCCGCGTCGAGCACCACGGGGGCGACCGGCGCCAGCAGCCCGACGTGATGGTGGGTATCGAGGTGGGTGGGCGGGCGCCGCAGCAAGGATGTAAACTTCTCGATCTGCGCCGTCACTTCACGCTCGACGTCCTTCGCGTCCGCCCGCGCCGCGGCGTGGCGCGGGTCACGGACGAACCGCCCGGCGCCGTCCACGAGCGAGCGCGCCCCCGAGAGGGGACGGCCGAGCGTGAGGTTCACGTGGAGCCCGACGCCGAGGCCGGAGTCGCGGAGCGCGCTCAGCGACTCCGCGTCGATCGCCGCGGTGGCGAGGACGGTCGTGCTGCTGACGATCCCGTGGCGATGCGCGGCGAGAATTCCGGCGCTGACTCCCGGCGTCAGGCCGAAGTCGTCGGCGTTGACGATGAGTCGCCGCGTCATGGGGCCATCACTCCGGCGCGGTGCCCTGGATCACGAGCCGCTCGACGGTCGCGGGAATGCCGGCGGGCAGCGAGGCTTCCACATCGAACGAGCGGATGTGGTCGAGCCGCTCGAACCCGATCCTCGGGAACGACTGGACCTCGCTGGCGACGATCGTCGGCATGAACCCCGCCGCCTCGAGCTTCGCGAACGCGGTCTTCCGTCCGAGGAACGCGAAGATGGTGATGATCAGCCGGCCGCCCGGACGGAGGTGCTGGCGGGCGCCCCCGATCACGCGATCGAGAGTCTCCCAGCCGTCGACACCCCCGTTGTCGGCTGCCGCGACGGCGTCCCGGCGGGCGCGGTCCGGCGGCGTGGGCATCTGCGGGGCGTTCGTGCAGACGAGGTCGAACCGCTCGCCCCTCACCGGCGCGTAGCAGTCCCCGAGCCGCGCGTCCACGGCCACGCCGTTGAGGATCGCGTTCGCGCGAATCACCTCGACGGCCTCGGGATTGATGTCGGTCGCGACGACGTCCGCGCCCGCCTTGGCCGCGAGCACGGCGGCCAGACCGAGCCCGCCACCGATCTCGAGCATTCGTTCCCCCGAGCGTACGTCGAGGTGTCGGCACAAGAAGAGCGATCCGGTTTTCGGCGGCTGGACCGCGTCGGGCACGCGGAACAGACAGCCCCGCCAGGCGAACAGGAGGACGCCCCCGTCGTTACTTTCCAAGGACGCGCCGGAAGTAGAGCCGGAGCGCTTCTTTGAGCTGGGCGCGCGCGCCCGCCGAGGTCTTCGCGTCTTCGAGCTGGTCGATGTCGAGCTGGAGCGGAACCCCTTCGCGCTTCACGCCGTCGAGCTCCGCCGTGAGGCCGCATCGCTCATCCGATTCCGTGAAGACGATCTTCGCCTTCTTGAAGGCGCCGTCGTCCTGCGCGAGCTGCTGGACGGTCTCGACGATGACCCGCTTGATCTCCTCGGCCTCCGACGCGGGAACCGTCGAGAACGCGGCGGTCAGGCTCACGTCTGCCATCGGGTCCACCCGTCAGGGCACGAGGTACTGTGTGATGTCGACCACCGTCGCGTCCTTGAAGTAGAGGTTCCAGCCGGCCGGATACACCCACGCCTCGGTGGCGTTGCCTTTGATCGACGGCCAGTACTTGCGCGCGAGCTTCTCCATCTCGGCCTCGTCGGTGGTCTTCGCGGTCGGCGGCCCGAGGAGAATCAGCACTTGTTCGGCGGTCTGGCCGACGGAGACCTGGCGGACGAAGCGGAACGTCGACACGTCGAGGGAATTGGCGCTGTCCTGATTGCGGTGCAGGTACTGCGAAATCTTGAGGTCGATCTGGTTGTTCCAGTGACGTCGTTCGTCGAAGTTCGGCTCGCGTCCGTTGGCCATGATGACGGTGTTGATAAACACATCCTCGGCCATTGGTCCCTGGGTCGTCCGCTGCTCCTTGACGCGGTACGCCGCGCATGCGGTCAGGATCAGCACGCCGGCCACCAGGATGATCCGCTTCACGCTCTGGATCATATCAGGGCGGACTCCAGAACGATGCCACGATCGATCGTCCGGGCGACGTGGGTCAGCAGGCGGCGCGTCTCGGCAGGCACCTCGTCGCTATCCGCCAGCTGACGGAGCAGGTCGATCAGCCGGCGCATGGCCCGGATCAGGTCGCCCTCGTAGCCGCCGAACGACTCCTCGATGATCCCGCTCCAGTCGTCCTCGCCGGATGCCCAGCGAAAGACCGCGGGCATGAACCCGGCCTGGACACTCACCGGCACGCGCAGATGGCGCGCCCGCTGGGCCTCGTGCACGGTGTCGGCGACACGCATGAGCTGCTCGAGCTTCTTCTTGAGCTTTGGCCGCTTCCTGAGAAATACGCGCGCGGTGCCAGGGTCGCCCGACCGCGCCTCCTCGAGCAGCGCCGAGCAGATCGCCGCCGCCTCGGCTCCGGAGACATCGTTGAACGCGCCGTGGGCCACGATCTCGGCGACGAGCAGCTCGTTGTCGTGGCGGAGGCCGGCGATGAGCCGCCCCTTCGACTCGAGCTTCCGCTCGCGCACCGCCCCGAATTGCTCCAGGACCTCGACCACGCGCAGGAACTCCTGCCAGTAGGCGCTACGCAGATGCTCCAGCTGCCGCCGCCGTACGCCGAGCCGTTCGGTAGCGGTCTCGAGCTCCCGCCACTCCCGATCGCAGCGGGCGGTAGCGCCCCACGGACAGCGATGACACTCGATCGCGGCGAGCGTTGCCTCGGGCCCCTGGGCGCGCTCGCGGTCGACCAGCTCGGCGACCGACAGACGCTCGAGCTCGGCGGTCAGATGGCGAAGCCCACGGCTCTCGGGCGCGTGCTCGCGCCTCTCGGGCGCGCTCTGGCGCCCTCCGGACCCGTGCTCGCGCTTGTCGCGCGTGCGGTCGTGCGGCACGGGAAGCGGGGGGGTCACCCAGAAGATCCGCTTGATGACGCCGCTCTTCACCCGCACGGTGACTCCGTGCGGCAGCAGGGCATCGACGAGCACGCGGTGGCCGCGGATCGAGTGGACGCCGAGCACCATCGCCAGGGTCGGCGCCCCGCTGCGCCGGACCAGGATCAGGCGCCCGGGCTCCGCTTCCGCGACGGTGCGCTCTCCGCGCCGCCCTCGGCCCAGCGCCTGACGCCGTGCCTCGACTTCCTGGCGAGCTCGCCGGTAGCGTCCGATGCGCTGGAAGTCGCCGCAGGGTGCGGCGTAGCCTCGCAACTTCTCGAGCGAGGCCTCGAGCGCGTGGACATCCGCCTCCGTCTCGCGAATGCGCTTGAGGTTCTGATACTGGCCGAACGACGACTCGATACGCCGGCGCAGGACTTCCGAGGACGCGCCGGTCGAGAGGAGGAGCGCCACCGAGCCGTACCCGAGCTTGAACTGACTCTCGATCGGCTCGGGCGAGCCGTCGATCACCCGGAGAATGTCCTCGAGTCCGTCGCGGGCATCGAGGGCGACGACGCACGTGCCTTCGGGATCGATCCCGCGACGCCCCGCCCGGCCCGCCATCTGAGTCAGCTCGTTGTGCGAAAGGGAGCGAAACCCACGGTCCGTCCGCTTGGTCAGGCCCTGCAGGACGACCGACCGGGCCGGCATGTGGATGCCGAGCGACATCGTCTCCGTCGCGAAGACGACCTTGCAGAGCCCGCGCTCGAAGAGCAGCTCGATGAGCCGCTTGAGGCTCGGCAGGATCCCGGCGTGGTGGAGCCCGATACCGAGGCGCAGCGCCTCGAACACACTCTGGTTGAGCGTGGACTCGGCGACGGTCGGGCTCTCGCGGAGCATCTCGCCGATCGCCGTGTCCACTTCCCGCTGCTGCGGGGCTCCGAGCAGGCCCTTCCCTTCGGTGAGGACGTCCTGCATTGCCCGCTCGCATCCGACCCGGCTGAAGATGAAGTAGATGGCCGGCAGCCATCCCCGCGCGGCGAGCGCATCGATCAGGACCGTCGGATGCACCACGCGTCGCGTGTACCACCGGCCCCGGGCGTCCGGACCGCGCGACTCGTCGCCGACCACCCGTGCACGCCCGGTGCGGACCCCGGCGAGCTCGTGGATCTCGCCGGCCAGGTCCGCGATGACGTACGCGAGCGGCACCGGTCGATGCGGGTGGTAGATCGGGACGATCGGCCGATGGACGATCGAGATCCAATCGGCGATCTCCTTGACGTTGGCGACGGTCGCCGAGAGCCCGACGAGCACGACGTCGCTCGGAGCGCTGACGATGATCTCCTCCCACACGGTGCCGCGTCCCTCGTCGCCCATGTAGTGGCACTCGTCGAGCACGATGTAGCCGAGATCGTCGAGGCCGCTCCCGTAGAGCGCATTCCGGAGGATCTCCGTGGTCATGACGAGGATGGGGGCGTGCGGATTCACCTTGACGTCGCCGGTGAGGATCCCGACCGCGTCCGCGCCGAACGCGCGGGTGAAATCGGCGAACTTCTGGTTGGAGAGCGCCTTGAGCGGGGTCGTGTACGCTAGACGGCGGCCGGCGGCGAGGGCGGCGTGGATGGCGAATTCGGCGACGAGGGTCTTGCCGGCTCCCGTCGGCGCCGAGACGATGACCGACTGGCCAGCCTCGATGGCGCGAATGGCTTCGACCTGGAAGTCATCGAGCGGGAACGGATAGCCCGAGCGGAATCGCTCGAAAAGCTCCATCTCGTGACACAGTAACACGGGGAAGTCGGGAGGGGGGCATCGCCCCCCTCTCGACGGGAGGAACACGCGTGATCGTCTTTCACGTCGCCGTTGCCGCGGCCGCGGACTATCTGACTCGTCGCGAAGCCTACCGGCGCGCCCACCTCGAGCGCCTGCAGGGACTGCGAGCGAACGGCATCCTCATCGGCGGCGGGCCCTCGGCCGACGGCACGACCGCGGACCTCTTCTATCGTCTTCAGCAGCCCGGCCAGCTTCAGCACGCGATCGAGGAAGACCCGTACTGGACCGGCGGCGTGTGGACCCGCTACGAGCCGCGCAGCTTCAGCCAGTTCGTCGAGCCGTGGGAGATGGTGCCCATCGTGCTCGACGGGTCCCGGCGAGTCACGCTCGTCGAGGGTCCGACCGTCGAGCATGACATGGCCCAATTCGCGCTCATCGAGATGCGGGGGGCAGGCCGCG